>JALNZF010000002.1 GCA_023229435.1 Nitrospirota bacterium | reverse complement strand
TAAAAAGAGCGGCTTCGATCATTCGCATGTCAGCGGGGACGATTTTCCCCGCCTCGAGCAGAACGACATCGCCCGGCACAAGCCGGGAAGCGGAGATGGTTTCCGGCATGCCGTTTCTCATGACTGCCGCGGACGGCGCGGCCATTTTTTTCAGGGCAGCCATGGCCTTTTCCGCGCGGTATTCCTGGATAAACCCGACAACCGCGTTCAGGACAACAATGACAATGATGGCAATCGTGTCCGAGACCTCGCCGATGAAGCCTGAAATAAGCGCGGCGGCAATGAGGATGAGTATCATGAAGTCCTTGAACTGGTCGAGGAACATCATGAATGGAGACTTCTTCTCCTTCTCCACAAGTTCGTTGGGACCGTGCTCCAGGAGCAGCTCCTGCGCCTTTGCCGCGGAAAGGCCCTGGAGCGACGACCCGAGTTCCGTAATGACTTCTTCGATGTTTTTTTGATGCCAACGCATGTTTTTTCTTATCCTTTCCTTTACACTGGTTAAAAGCCGTCAGGGAAGCTGTTCACCCCGTCAGACCTCTCGTCGTCTCAGTGATTATCGCGTTATCCGGCATTATGCCGCTTTCATCGGGAGGTCTAACGGGGTTCACCGCATACCATGCAGCAGCGCGAGATTGATCATAAACACGGCGCCGCTCCACGTTCTTCCAATGACTACGATTCATTTCGAGGTATCAATATAGTGTATCATAAGCGGCGGGCGACCATCGGCAGTGGAGCCCCCTCCGGCAGGAGCCGGAGGCTCCCACGAACAACGCGACCTCCCGGAACTGCTTCCGCGCGACCGCTCTTATGTACTGGTCGCGTGGAAGCGCTTTTCACCCCCGGCGGGAGCCGGGGGATGCCGAGGCGCGGCATTGCTCAGATCCACGACAGAAAAAGACTTTAAAAAAGAACAGGGCCGGGAAACATCAACTATGCAGCCCTTTGTTCCCGACCCCTCAGCGGAGCCCCGCGAGTTATTTTTTGAAAACGCTGAAGAGCTTGTCGAGGCCCATCTTGTCCAGCTTTGCCACCTGCTCCATCTCTCCGGCGTCGAGCCAGACCCCGTCGCACTCGGAACACTTATCAATTTTAATTTTCTTGTAGTCTATCTCGATCAACTCCATCCCGCACTTGGGGCACATCATATAATGCAGTTCTTTCATCCTTTTCTTTTCTTCCTCAGCAAGCCTCTTGTGTTTCTCCTCCTCGAGCTTTTTCTTATTCTCAAACTCAATCCGTGCAAAATGTTCTTCTTCGCGTTCACTTGGTCTCATGCGAATTACCCCCTTCTTTTGTTTTTTGAAATTTACCCTTAATCGTTTTTAACAACATGGCCGCCCAGACAAATTCAGTGGAAAGGATTCCCAAACCCAAGGGCACCACGCCACGATAATAGCGGGACCGGGCAATCCAAGCATTGCAACACCGATAAGCAGCACGGTGAAGCCGACCACCACGATTAGCAGCTTTTTTGCCTGCACGACGGCTCTGAGCATCCACGCGGTCATATCCTTTGCCGGATCCTTCGCTTCAAATTCAGGCGCCCTCATTAGCGTAGGTGCCCGCTCACGCTTCAACGCACCTTACTTATTAGTGTCTTCAATCTGGATGAACGGAACAGCGCCGCCGGTCACGTTTGGCAGCTTGCCGTCCCACTTCTCGATGGCCTTTATCTGGGCATCGATCTGTCGCAGCTTGATGAGGTCCGGAGAGATCACCTGGCGCTGGAGACGGAGCGCCTCTGCATCGGCCTGGGCTGTGGCGATCTTCTGCTGCGCTTCCACCCTGATCCGGTCCAGGTCCCGCTTCGCCCTGAGCGCGTGCTGCTCGGCGCTTTGCTTCGATTCAATGGCTTTATTGAACTCGGTCGAGAACTGGAAATCCGTGATCGAGAGCTCTATCACCATGATGCCGAAAGGCGCCAAACGGTCGCGGAGATAATCGCGCACCTGGGTTTTGAGCGCCTCGCGTTTCGAGATCAGTTCCTCGGCGGTGTACCGGGCCGCGGCGGCCTTAAAGCTCTCTTCAATGCCGGGATTGATGATCTTCTCCGACACGTCCTGGTTCAGGCCGATGGTCCTGTACGTCTCGCCGACCTTGTCCGGCTGGAGGCTGTAGTTCAGGACCATGGTGGTCTGGACTACCTGCATGTCCTGGCTGGCGGCTTCGGTCTTGGTGGTGGTCTTCTGAACGCGCACGGTCATGCGAATGATGTCCTCCATGAAGGGGACCTTGAAATGAAGCCCTTCGGCCACCACGCGGTTCACCGCGCCGAACCTGAGTATGACCCCGCGTTCGCCCGCGTCGACCACAAAGTACGAGGACATGACAAGCATAAGGCCGAGAATCGCCAGTAGGCCGATTGTCGCCATTTTCGGGACTTTTTGCGGATCCATTGTTATTCCTCCGGGTGATAGAGTGCCCCGCCTACGGCGGGGTTGCTGAGAACAAATTAAACTATAGCAAAAGAATGGAGCGGGTGAATATCCTTGAGTGTCAGAGGCCTCTTCCAAAAAAAAGACCTTTACCGCCGCAAAATATATTGCGCGATAAAGGTCTTGCTTGTTAGTGTTATCTAACCCGTGGTACCGGACTCTTATCGAGCCGTGCTGACGATATCCACGATTCAGCTACTCCCCTTTACAGTAAGCATATGATATCCGTAATATGGACACGTGTCAACACCGAATATTCAGGGAAATTCGCCGTATGGTCCCTGTATTAAGTGACACCGGATAATCGCATGGTTCAGCGGACCCGCCAATTCATACTCCGGCGCCAAACCGCCCCCGGAGCTGTGCCTGGCCGCGCTCGCATGCCGCGATTCAGGACTTATTGCTTCTCGATCACAAACAGCAGCTGACCTTCCTGCACCGTCTCGTTGAGCTTGAAGCAGAGTTCGGCGATCTGGCCGTTGCTGGGCGCGAGGATCGCGTTCTCCATCTTCATGGCCTCGAGGTTCGCGATCTCTTCTCCCTTGTGGACGATGTCGCCGACCTTGATGGGCCCGCGATCGGGATTGCCGATCCTCCAGAGGTTGCCGTTGATCGGGGCGCCCACATCATTCGGGCCCTTGGCCATCCGGGTCTCGACCTTCCTGGCGCGCGGGGTCGCGACCGTATACACTCGCGTCTTGTTGTTCACCCTCATCACGACGTGCACAAAGCCTTCGTGCTCCGCGCCGATCGACACGAGTTCGACGGAATAGGGCTTGCCCCAAAGATCGAAATCCACACGTTCCCCGGGTTTCTTGAGGCCTTCGCGCCAGACATTGGTGGGCAGTGCCAGCGGCGCATTGCCGTACAGATTACGGAAACTGATATACTCCAGCGCGTCTTTCGGGTGCATGAGATACAACACAAATTCTTCATCCGTTGCCGCTCGGCCGAGGTTGTCCGAAAGTTCCTTGCGCAGTTTGTCGAGGTCGTCCTGGGCCATTGATTCGAGCGGCGAGGTCTCTTTCCGTTCTTTGATCTTCGCGGCCCCCTCTTCTCCAAACGCGCTCTGGTACACCCAGTCAGCCGGCCAGCCGACGGGAAGTTTTCCGTAATTGCCGAGCAGCAGGTTCTTGAAGTCTCCGGGCGCGGTCCTGAAGAGCGTCAGCAGTTCTTCCTGCTCGTCTTTCGACATCGCGCCCAACTGCTGCGCTTTTTCCTCGACGAATTTTATCATGAGCGCAAGGATGTGCTTGACCCCCGCGTCGCCGCGCTCCTTGGCATAGCGGTTGATGATCCCGCTGCAGGTGACCCAGGTGATCTGGGAGCCGGGAGTCACATCGAAATATTTCACGATCCGGTTGTACAGGGACATGAGCTTCAGGACCGCGGGCATCAGATGAAGGAAATCGGCCTTCTGCGCCTGCTCAAAGGAACTGGGAAAGGCGCCGCCCGGCATCTTATGGCGCGTGACCGTGTGGTCGAGCCCTTTAAAGGGCGATTCGGCCCACTCGTAGTGTCCGATCCATTCGCGCACCTTCTGGACCGCCTCCTCCGCCTCGGGCCGGTTCAGATGCACCGGGATCCCTGATTCCTCAAAGATCGCCTGCACGCCCAGGATGGGCGAGTGGCCGTAGAACCGGACGAGCGAGTCCTCTTCCACATCGAAGATCTGCGCCCCTGCCCTGGCGGCTGACAACAGGGCGGGGATGGCAAGCCCGTCGGTGATATGCCGGTGATAGTTGATCACCAGCGTTGGGTATTTCTGTTTTATGGCGCTGATCAGGTTGCCGATCCGGGAGACATCGCCGACGCCCGCCATGTCCTTGACACACAGGATGATCTCGTCCACACCCGAGCAGAGGTCGACCATGTCCCTGATCACCTTGAGATAGTATTCGTTCGTGGCCCAATCCGCGGTGGTGAAGGAGATGGTCGGTTCGAAGAGCCGTCCCCGCTTCATCACGACGTCGGCGACCGTGCGCATGTTCCGCACATCGTTCAGGAAGGAGAAGCACCGCCAGACATCGATGTCCACCTGCCCTACGGCGTACTCGATCACGTTCTTCGGATACGGGCGGTAGCCCCACAGGTTGGTCTCGCGGATCAGGGTCTGGAGCAGCACGTTCGGCATGAGTTCCCGGAGCAGCGCGGTCTCTTCGAACGGGCTTTCCCGCCGGTTCATAATGCCCACGTGCCATCGCGCGCCGCCATGGCATTCCGCGCTGAACAGCCCCATCTTTTCATAATGGGGGGCGAGCGTTTGCAGGTCGTAGATCCGGTGGCGGTTCTTAAAATCCGACTGGCCCGCGTCCCGCATCCCTACCGAGGTGAAACACACGCCTTTCAGCGAGCGGACCGCCTTGACGAGCTCTTTCGGGGACATTCCGGGTCTGACAAATACAGGGTCGTTCATGTTTGTCCTCTCCTCTACGCTTTGCTTCTGAGACGCCCCCTCGCGGGAGTCCCCATCTGGGTCACCTTCAGGTCCTTGATCAGCCCGTCCGAGATCGAGTATATCCATCCGTGGATATACAGCTTTCTGCCCCGGTCCCACGCCTTTTGCACGATCGTATTGTGCGACAGGTTTTCCACCTGCCGCTTTACGTTCAGCTCGCACATCTCATTCAGCGTGATCCGCTTGTGCTTCCTTACGGCCACCCGCACGTTCTCGAGCCAGTGCTCCAGCATCCCGTAGGTGGCGTTCTTCTTGACGGCCGCGATGCCGCCGCACCCGTAATGACCGCATACGATGATGTGCTTGACCTTGAGGACCTCGACGGCATACTGCAGCACACACATCAGGTTCATGTCGGTATTGATGACCTGATTGGAGATGTTCCGATGGACGAAGATATCTCCCGGCAGCAATCCCGTGATCTGGTTCGCCGGCACACGACTGTCGGAACATCCGATCCACAGGTACTTGGGCCGCTGCTGCCTCTTCAGCTTGCTGAAGAACCCCGGGTTCTCGAGCTCGACCCGCCGGGCCCACTCCCTGTTGTTGTTCAGCAGCCTGATGATCTCTTTCATACCCGGTTCACATCCATTTCTGGGGTCCCAGCGCCGAGATCTCCGCCACATACCGCGCGATCTTGAGCACCTCGTCTTCGCTGTTCTGCTCGCTGAACTTGGAGATCAGTTCATCCATGTGCTCTTCGATGAACCGGGTCGAAAACTCCCCGGAGATGAAAGACGGGTGCCTGATAATACTGAGCAGCAGCGGCTGGAGCGTCTTGATGCCCTCGACTCTGAGGTTCCTGCCGAGCGAGCGGTCCATGACCCGGATGGCGTCTTTCCGGTCCGCGCCCGCGGTCATGAGCAGCATGAACAGCGAATCGTAGTACGCGGGGACATCGCCGCCCTCGTACACACCCGATGCCACGCGTACGTTCGGACCCATCGGCACCTGCAGCCGGGTGATCGGCCCGAAGGAGGGGCTGAAGTTCTTTGGGTCCTCGGCGTTGAGGCGAACTTCCAGCGCCCACCGGTTCGGACGGATGTTGGACTGATTGAACGGCAGTTTTTTGCCGAGTGCCACGTCGATCATGATGCCGACGATATCCAGGCCCGTGATCAGTTCAGTGATGCCGTGCTCGACCTGCAAGCGGGTATTCACCTCGAGGAAATAGAATTTTCTGGTCGCCGAATCGAAGATGTACTCCACCGTGCCGGCCGACGTGTAGCCGATCTCGCGCATAAGCCGCGTTGCAGTGGCGCAGATCTCCTGGCGCAGTGCGTCGTCGAGGCTTGGTGAGGGCGCCTCCTCGACGATCTTCTGGTTCCTCCGCTGGATCGTGCATTCCCGCTCGTACAGATGAATGACATTGCCGTGCTCATCAGCAACGATCTGGACCTCGATATGCCGGCCCCGCTCGATATATTTTTCGACCAGGATGGTCTCGTTGCCGAAGGACTTTTTGGCCTCGGACCGGGCCCGGGCCAGGGACTGCGACAGGTCTTCGTCATTTTCCACCTTGACCATGCCCTTGCCGCCACCGCCCGCCGAAGCCTTGATCATAATCGGATAACTTACCTCATCCTTCTTCATCCACACCTTGATCTGTTCAATGTCCGTGACCGCGTCGATGCCCGGGATGGTCGGGACATCGGCCTTCCGTGCCAGGGCCTTGGCTTCGATCTTGTCCCCCAGCATGCGGATGACCTCGGGAGACGGGCCGATCCATATGAGTCCCGCGTCGATCACTTTCTGCGCGAAATCCGCGTTCTCAGCCAGAAAGCCCCAGCCCGGATGGACCGCGTCAGACTTGCTCTGAAGAGCGGCCTGGACCATCTTGTCCATATTGAGATACGACTCGGAAGGCGGGGCCTCGCCGATGTAAACCGCCTCGTCCGCCATGAACACGTGATGGGCAAGGCGGTCGGGATCGCTGTACACCGCGGTGGTGGGGATCTTCCGGTCCCGGCACGTGTGCATGACCCGGACCGCGGGAACGCCCCGGTTCGCGATCAGGATCTTATTGATCGTTCTCTTCATTAGCGGTCTCCTGAATTGTTAGTGCAAACGAATTAATACAAACGCATAAAATATTGTTACCTGTAGGGCAAGGCTTTAGCCTTGCTTTAAGCAACCCTGAACAGGCTGTTGAAAAAGTCTTTTTGTGGTTCGACAGGCTCACCACGAACGGATAAATACGAATAAATTCAATACACGCTCCGTTCGCCCTGAGCTTGTCGAAGGGTAAACTAAGTGTTTTTCAACAACCTGTGAAGGGTTGCCCTACAAATAATATAACAACCCTTATTGCGTTTGCTAGAGTAAAGAATTGATACATTCCTACGGAATCCCCCTCACCTCGGTCCTCTCCCTCCCCCGATAAGAGCATTCGAGGGCAGGCTCCAGGGAGAGGTTGCAAACCTCCCTCGCCCCTTGCGGGAGAGGGCTGGGATGAGGGGTCCATGCAAGGGCAAACATTCGCGCGACTATGTCAAGTTCTGAGGAGAAATGGCATATAGTTATCAAAGTGGAAAAAAGTTCTATTCGCTCCGGTTGGTCCGGTTCAGGTAAAAAAACCTTTACCTGATGAACAGAAATCCACTGTCATTCATCCTGGTAAAGGTCATATTGTCAAGCTTCCCCGGTCAGGAGCGTTGTCGGCGGCAAGGCAGATTGAGGCTTCCTGTCCAAAAGGCCGCCGCCACTCCTGTGTTCTTCCCACTCATTAATGAGGCGAAGCTCATATTATTTGAGAATACCGCTCGTTGTCAAGTTAATATTGCTCCGAAAGGCGGGTTTGTTGATTAACCGGCGCTCCTGCCGTTTCGTGCCCTGTTCATTCTCAGCATATCCTTCCCCCTCTCAATTTGGTATAATCAATTATGACAATCATCGGCTACCAGATCAGGTTTGTTCGGGGCGTCGCCCTTTTTCTTCGCATACTTCTGGGCTATAAGCTTTTCTCGTTCAGAAACATCTTCGCCTCTCCTGCAATGCGAAAAGAACGGCTCAAACGGCTTCATTCAAAATACGCCTTTGTGCTGCGCGAGCGCATGATCGAGATGCGCGGCGTGCTGATCAAGATCGGCCAGTTTCTGTCCTCGCGCGTGGACATCCTCCCGGAGGAATACACGACGGAGCTGTCCAAGCTCCAGGACCACGTTCCGCCTGCGGACCTCGCGGAGATCATGAAACGCGTCATTGAAGAGATTGGTCCACCGGAGGACGTGTTTGCGTCTTTTGATGAGACACCCATTGCCTCGGCCTCGATCGGTCAGGTGCATCGCGCCACCCTGAAAAGCGGCGAGCGCATTGCGGTAAAGGTCCAGTATCCCGGCATCGAAGAAGTGATAACGGCCGATATCCGGACGTTCCACTTCATTATCAGGCTTCTCAAGGTCTTCTACCGGCGCATCAATCTCGACGTCATTTTCTCCGAATTCTCACGCATTATCCACGAGGAGCTGGACTACATCCAGGAAGGAAAGAACGCGTCGGCCTTTGCCAAAAACTTTTCCGATAACCCGAAGATCAGAATTCCTGCTGTGTATTGGCCGTTCACGACGTCCAAGGTGCTGACGCTCGAATTTCTCGAAGGCGTCAAGATCACGGACCTCGATGCGATCGACGCGCAGGGGGTCGACCGGAAAGAGGTGGCGCGTGCCCTTGCCGAGGCCTATTGTCAGATGTTCTTCACCGATGGCCTGTTCCACGGAGACCCCCATCCCGGCAATATTTTCGTCCGTCCAGGCCCCGAGATCGTTCTCGTTGATTTCGGCATGGTGGACCGCATCTCGCCCCCGAAAAAAGAGGGGCTCAAACGCGCTTTTACCGCGATCATGGAGCGCGACAGCCTCGGACTTGTCCGGGCGCTTGTGGACATGGGGTTCATCCCGCTCACCAGGAACCTTCAGCCGCTGGTCCAGTTTGTAGACAGGATTTTCGCGAAATACCGCGATATCTCACCGAGTGAGTTCAAGGCAATGGACATCGAGGAGATGGGAAATGATATCATGGAGGCCCTCCGGCTCAGCCCCTCGATCCAGATCCCGAACGACTTCATCCTGTTCGGCCGGGTCATGGGCATGCTGAATGGTCTCGGGTCTCAGCTCGACCCCGATACCAATATCATTGAGATCGCCACTCCCTTCGCCAAGCGCTTTATCATGGCCGAGGCGATGTCGTCAGCCGCCTTCTTCGGGCAAGCAGGCGTTACTGTTCGCTCGCTGGTGAGTCTGCCGAAGCTGTTGTCCGATTTTCTGGTTTCCACGGGGCGGAACGAAACGCGGGTAGAGATCACTTCGCGGGACATCGTAGGGGAGCTCAAGATCATCTCGCGCATCGGTAAGGGCCTGATCCTCGCGTTTCTCACCGTGGGAGCGGGTCTGGCCGCGGTAATTCTCCGGATCAACCATTTTAATACGGAGAGCGCCTGGCTGACGGCCCTCTGCGGCGTCTTTTGTATCAGGATCTTTATCCTTATCCGCCGATCGAGACGGCCGTGATCCTGTGATCCATCAGCATCTTTCCCCCCGATACGTCACTCAAGAACCGCGCTTTGTGTGTATCGTTACTTTTTGCGACGTTATCAGGTTTGAAGATCTCGTAAAAAATCAATTGTTCACACGAAGGCACAAAGGCACGAAGGAAGTCATATCGACAACATTCAAGTTTTTCTTTGTGATCTCCGTGATCTTTGTGTGAGAACGCTTTTTATGAAAGTATCGGATTTGTCTCAGATTGAATTCAAGCTCAGCGAAGAGGAAGGGTTATAGTACGGTAAATATTTCCGTGGACTGGTAACGGTCGGCCACATACAGGGTGACCTTTCCGGAGATGGCCGCGCGGTGGGTCTTGAGCGCGACATCGGGGTGGTTGTTCTCTTCCGAGAGGTGAGAGAGACATGCCCATTGGAGGCGCTGCTCTACAGAGGCGCGGCGTAAAAGCTCGGCGGCTTCGATATTTGAAATATGTCCGTGCGGTCCCCTGATTCGCTGCTTGAGATAGGCCGGGTAAGAGCCGGCAGCGAGCATGTCGGGATCGTAGTTGCTTTCGAGAAAAACAGCGTCGAGCGATGCCACGATCCGGGTGAGGTCCTTGAACACATGCCCGAGGTCGGTCAGCACGCCGATTCGCTTCTTCCCTGCTTCGACTACGAAGACGGACCCATCCACTCCATCATGGGGCGTGGGGATGGCATGCACGAGCACATCGCCGAATCTGATCTTGTCGCAGGCCCGGAAGGTGCGCACGTCGGTAAGCTTTCCGAGATTGCATCGCGCGGTCGCAGCGGCAAGCGTCGCCGGGGTAACATAGATCGGGATGCCGAATTTCCGCTGGTACACACCCGCATGCCGGATGTGATCGCCGTGATCATGCGAGATGATCACCGCATCGACCGTATGGATGTCCCGGCCGTGAGCGGCAAGCCGGCCCTGCGCCTGTACGCCCGTGATCCCGGCGTCGATCAGGAGTCTGACCCCCCCTGCTTCTATATATATGCAGTTTCCACTGCTGCCAGACTGGAGCGATATCGCGATCATGCTCATGATGAAAACACTCTAACAGTCCACCTCAAGCTTGTCAACGTGAATAATGCTCGCTCAATATAAACTTGAGTACAGCCTTCATTTTCTCTATAATGTCCTTACACGGATAAACTGGAAAAGAGCGGGGGAAAAAAGTATTTCGCCGTTACAAGTATTGCCATGAATCAATTACTTGACAACGTCAGCATCGTACTGGTGGACACAAAAACACCGGGGAACATCGGCGCCGCGGCCCGATGCATGATGAACATGGGCCTGAGCCGGCTGATCCTCGTGGATCCGCCGAAGGACAAGGATCAGGATGCCCGCAAGCTTGCCGCGGGTGCCCATGAGATCATTGAGAATGCAGCGGTGTTTCCAGCGCTTGCCGAGGCGCTGGCCGACCAGGGGTTCGTCATCGGAACGTCAAGACATGCAGGCAGACAGCGTAAAAACATACGAACTCCCCGCGAGATGGCGGAGCAGGTGATTCCGATTCTCGCAAAGAACCGCGTGGCGATCGTGTTTGGAAACGAAGTGAACGGACTGGAAAACAGCGCCCTCGCCCTCTGTCATGAGATCGTGGCCATACCGGCATCGGAAACATTTCCGTCACTGAACCTCTCTCATGCAGTAATGATAATTGCCTACGAGCTTTTTTTGGCTTCAGGCGCTCAGGTTGGCAAATTGAGCAATGAGCTTGCGCGCAGTGATGATATCGAGGGTTTTTTCGTGCAGTTGCAACAAACGCTACAGACGATCGGCTTTCTTGAGCGCGACCATCCGGAACGCCTGATGTTTTCGCTCAGGCAGCTCTTCGGCAGGGCACGGATGAACAGCAGGGATGTCAGTATCTTGCGGGGTGTTCTGAGCGCGGTTGAAAGGGCAAATCGATCAGGCAAGGAAAATCCGTGATCAAACTCGAATTTGTTCTATCACAGGATATTTTGCATTGGGGTTGAAAACGATCTTATAAAGATTGCAGATGGTATTATTCTTTCGGGTAATATCTCTTTATCCTCTCCCGATCCTCGCTCTCCTTATCACTCTTATAGTAAATTTCGATGAACTCGATCCAATCCGCTTCTTCGTGATACGTATAGATAACCCTTATCCCCGACTGAGCGCCTTTGCCTTTCAGCGCTTTGCAAGCGAACTTCTTTGCTTTATAGATTTTCGGGGAACGGATGCCGAGGTCAGATATATGAAAGATCGACCCGCTGTCTATTTTCTTTATGTGAAACGCGTTCATTGCGACCTTGATGAACATCCATAAGTCATCCTCAAGGGAAGGAAATCGCTTGAGGAGTTTCTTTAGGTCCTTTTCGAATTCCGGGGCATGGGTTATCTTATTGAATAGGGTCCGGACGAATGGTTTATAGAACAGGTCGCTTATCCGTTATCTTCCGCATAGGCCCGCACGGAATAGGGCGGCGTGCGGTAAAAAACAGACTCATACTCGATGGCATCGCCGTCGTTTGTCGTGACCCAGGGCACGTCTCCATGAGAGTAGGCGCTGATCTGGCTTGCATTCATGTCGGAAAGTCTGTTCAGGACATCGTCAATCACTTCGATCTCGGATGACGTAAGTTTCGCAATGTCCGGCTTCCGGCGCGGCAGATACTTGGTCTGCTGTAACTTGAAGTACTCGCTCTTGACCTTTTCGATCGCTCCGTCCTTGATCATTTTCTCGACGATCTTGACGAACTCGACCGGCGTTGGGCCATATTTGTTTTTGATGTAGGTAGCGCCGACCAACTGCTCCTCATATTTTTCATAGAAGTCGAAGTCTATGAAGTAGAGGAGTTTGTAGATAACGGTTTCGCCGATGTTTTCTTTTGCGCCGACCTTGTTCAGAATGTACAGCAGAACCTCCTTGAACTTTTGGAGGTTTTTCTGCGGAACGCTGATACGCATCTGTTGTTTGACCGTTTTCTCTTCTTTCCCCTCAGGCAGGCGGACTTCCGGCTCTTTCCCAGGATTTAAGAGATCATCTATTGTCACATGGAATATCTGCGATAACGTAACAAGCTCATCGGTAGCGATCTTCCGCGCGCCGCTTTCGATCTGAGAGACGGCCGGGCGGGGCAGTTTCATGATCTTCGCAAGCGCGTCCTGGCTCATGTCGGCCTTATCCCGCAGTTCCTTGACGCGGCGTCCAATTTTTTCATAAATGCTCATCCGATACCTCCCTTGATAAACCCCGTTAGAGAACTTCGCTTTCTAATGACATAAGATTGTGATTAAGAAACACAATTGAATGAATAATACGTACCACGCCATAGACGTGGAGGCTTTCTCTAACGGGGTAAACCCATATTATCACAGGTACGATAATCTGTCAATAGCTTGTTTGATATTATTACAAAGGCAGGTTTTGGCAGGCGGCGTTCTTGGATGAAATCACAGGCGGATGAAGATCAACTGGTATGAACGATGAAGACTCAGCCGGAACGGGTAATAATGAAGCAACCTCCGATGGAATCGATTAAAAGATCCCTATCAAAGTCCGAAAAGAAAATTAAGACATTTAACGCATGAAACGCAAAATCATAAAAAAGGCCGGTCGTGAGCGTTACTTCATTTTGATATATTGCCAATTTGATCTGCAGGCTTAGACAAAGTTCAACTACTTCAATCTGGCTCGTATCGCCTCAAAGTCTTTCCCTCTCGGCATTATGAAGAGCCCCTTGCCGCCACTGCGTATTTCCCACAATGCGCCAAGCTTGCGTTTTTCATCATTATCAGGCAAATCCCAATCCCTGATGTTCTTATACTCCACAATCAGGTTTCGGCCATCTTCCAGTCTGCAAATGAAGTCCGGATAGAAGCGGTCGGTGCTTGTTTGCAATGAGAAGGATGTCGGCTTTCGCTCCACATTGCGCACCCAGAACTTGACGCCTTCAAGTTGCGTTGCAAGAAACAACGCGCAGTCGAACTCCTCGCCCTCAGCGCCTAAATTACCGATGTGCGGAAAGAAATGCTTGGGCAGATCGACAAAGCCACAATATAGTCGATCATAAGCATAGCGGCCCTGCTCAAAGATCATTTCACAACGGCCATCAGATATAAACAGGTCTGGTTGGAAGAGTAAGGCTTGATAAATCCGCTGCATTGCTTGTCGTTTGGCATCTTTGATCTTGTTTTCAAGCTCGGCACGTAACCGAAACTTTGCATAAGCCAGTTCCTCAATTGTAAAACCGCGATGCTGTATCAGCCATGTAACGGCTTTATTCAGATACGCCGCCTTTTCATCCGGCAGGATGCTCTCGTCGGGAACATTTCGCTCCAGCCAGGCTACAAGCTGAACCTGGTCCCATTCTGTAAAGAAATCAAGCAATGCAAGTTGGGCCTCGATATCATCGAAATACTCGAAGCGAATAGATTCTTCCCGGACCAGAAAGCGCCCGCCCTGTGCCCTAAGCTCAGGCCTCTTAAATTCACTTTCGTTTAACTCGCTAGAATAATCGAGTAGCCGCCAATCGCCTTGTAAGAGATGCGTTTCCTCGAAGGGCTCCCAGAGATCGCCTTGCCGCAGAGCAAGGAGTGGGACGCGGAACAGTTCTCCAAGTTCAGACGGTGTTTTCTGGTGCAGAGCTTGTGGCGCGCCCAATCTTGATAACGCCGTCCGGATGGCATTCTTGCCCGCTTGTGTTTGGAAAATGTTTTCCAGTGCCTCCGCTTGTTTAGGAGTGAATTTCCCCTTCAAGGTAACAGTACCTGCCTCCGGTGCGATCTCAACCTTGTTTTCAAGCACGGAAGGTATCGCCTCCGGTTCGGGTATCTCAGAGGTGGTAAAGGTCAGACCGGCCGCCAGAATGAAAAGATCATCCTGTCCCTGTTCCTCCTCTGTGTGGATAAGGTCCTTCGTCTCCTGCCGTTCAAATCCATTCTTGACAAGACCGTCTCGTAAGCTGGCAACTGTAGCCTGGAAATCAGTCGATGTAATAAAAGCATACGCCTCGTTCAATTCCGGGTTGATCTTTTTCTTCGCGCCGGGCATGCGAAGGATTCTGCCTAAGATCTGTTCGGCCGCCGTGGAAGAACTCGTATTGCGGAATGAACAAAGCACATAGGCAAAGGGACAGTCCCATCCCTCCCGAAGCTTATCTATCGTAATGATGAATCGCACTTTCGACTTCTCGGACAACACATCATTGCCGGCTATTTCATCTATGGCCCCTGTTGCAATCTTGATCTCGCCTTCCGGGATGCTGAAATCATCTATGAGTGTCTGCTTCACCTTTTCCGGAACGATTGTCTCATGCTCGGTATTATGACGCTCTGCTTGAAGAAGCATGATAGGGCGCAGATAATCACCCGTAGTCGCTCGTTCAGCCGCGGCTTTTGTTTGTAGTTTATTCAAGCAACCGATAGCGTCCCGAAGAGCATCAAGCCAGTTTTCCCGGCGCACAAGATCGAGCGGCATTTTAATCATTTCTGCTGACCACAAAGTGGATGCGCCCACGCTGAAAAGCACATTGCTCGGTTGGCGTGACCGGTCAGGCGTTGCAGTCAACTCCAGGATCGCGCTCGGCTCGAAACGGGCAAGCGTTTCAAAGGCAAGTGGCGTGCCCTGATTGTGCGCCTCATCCACGATCACAAAGGGATGCCGCAGTCGAAGAGCATCAACGAACGATTGGTTGCCGATAACCTTTTGGTCGGTAATTCCTTCGAAATGAGATTGCATATCGGAGTTCTGTTTATAAACACTTAGGCGATCTTTGTCTTCCTGTTTAAAAGCCTGCATCGTCGCTACGATGATCACATTTGAACCGTTCAGTACGTGCGGCTTCACTCGCAACGCTTCGTCGATTTCCATTACGGTCACGTCTCCAAGCGCTGAATAAACGGCTTGATGGAGAAGATTAGAAGGATTGCGGAGCGACTTCAAAGTCTGTTCACGAATCGGCTCGGAGGGCACGAGCCAGAGGGTTACGCTATACCGAGTAAAGAGAAGACTGCGGTTTGCCCGTTCGATCGCCATGCCGCCAATGAGTGTTTTACCGCCTCCGGTGGGAATGCGCAAACACACATAGGGAACTCTCGAAAGGGAGGGGAGCGCTTTATAATGCAGGGGGATACCGCGCCATTCCTTTGTTGTTTCTTCATAGGCAAGGCGCGGGTTATTGCTCAACTTGCAGCGTTTGAAGAACTCTTCAAGCCAGTACAGGGCATCAACTTGATAGGATTTTAGAATCATAGTGCATCAACCCTCAATTTGTACGGCAACTGTTTGAATACAATGTTCTCCCGCCGCAACCGCTCCGGCCCAATCCGGCAGGCCGTACCATAGATCACTTTCGGGCCGTTGTGCTTGTTCAAATGTGCAAGAATGCTTGCTGTCAGAACGTTTCCACCATCCGGTGTTTTATCTTTCAATATACCGTTGTAGAGCAAATAGACCGCAACGCCATTACATATTCCGATTAAGGGGCTGTTTGCTTTCGCCTGCTTCGGCAGCGGTTCGCCTGTTTCTGTGAAATATACATGCAGCGCAAGATCAGCAAATCTCACTGAACTGCGAATGTTCCCTCTTTCATCAAAAAGCGGTTCACCTAATGTCGCAAAACGAAAACCGCCGCCCAAACCCGCGACGTCCTCATCTTTAAGATTTTTATATCCTTCTATCACGCGGCGCACACGCTCCACTGTTATTTCACGCGCGATCTTTGGTTCCATTTCCACAAGGATAAATCGGCGATTACCTCCATCCTGCTTATTCAAGCTCAAAACTGCGTTACCAGTTGTGCCACTGCCAGCGAAAGAGTCAAGGACTAGGTCATTGGAATCACTAGCGAGTGAAATAATAACTTTAAATAGCCGTGTTGGCTTCGGGGTATCAAAAGGTTTTTCACCACCAAAAAGTTCTTTCATTTCTGCGCTTGCATTTCGCGTGCTACCAGCAAAGTCATAGGGCCACCATGTTTGGTTAACAACGCCCTCTTTTGCTTCGGAGAGAAACTTCTTCTCCATGGGAAATTCAGAATCTCCAGATTTACCCCACCAAACTCTATTATCAGAGGCCAACTGTTTCATTTTATCAGGTGGTCGCCTCCAACTGCTGCCCTTTGGCGGATGGATCTCTCTTCCTGCCGGATTCTTAAGAGCATAATAATCACGATCGCGATGCTCAACACGTGTCAGTGGCGCAGCAAGCCACGGTCCGCGTGGATCATTGTCCGGATTTGTATATGTGCCCACTTGCTTTTCATTGCGAGCTAAAAGATTCGGCTGAAAGGCATCGGAGCGACGGTAGGCTATGATATGGTTATGTGTTTCAGCTACGCCACTGCTGTTATTTCCGGGGGTGTCTTTTGATTGCCACACGAAGTTTACGATAAAATTATGCGAGCCAAAAAGCTCATCCATTAAGAGTCGAAGATGGGCCACTTCCACATCATCAATGCAGACGAAGATTGCGCCATCAGGTCGCAGAAATTGGCGAAGCAATGCGAGGCGTGGATACATCATGCAAAGCCATTTGTCGTGTCGCGTTAAATCCTCCGCTTCCTTACCGACGACCTTCCCAAGCCACTCGCTCATTTCCGGGCTGTTCACATTGTCATTGTATTTCCATCCCTCATTGCCGGTATTGTATGGCGGATCAATGCAAACGCACTTCACCTGTCCAGAGTAATACGGGAGGAGAGCTTTTAGCGCGAGAAGGTTGTCCCCTTCCACAAGCAGATTGCCACTGCCGGGATCGCCCACCGACAGTTCCGGCACTTCCTTCAGCAGATGAAATGGCACCTGCTTGTGATGGTTCTCAACCGCTTTTCTTCCTATCCAGTTTAATGTCGGCATTTGAAGTTTACTGCAATGAAATGAATTTCGCGCATCAGCGTTGCTGTTGCGCGATAAAATTCTAACTCTTGCTTATGTGAAAGCAGCAGTTTCTTCGGTAGAACAAAACCGTTTGAATGTCGTCAGCAGGCATCAGCGAATACGTCTTCTGGCAACGGGAGGTCTTTACTGGCACTCACCTTGAGCCAGCTTAGCGCGGCAAGGTTTCTTATGGTCAAAGCCACATCACCTTGATCGAGTGGCGGTCTTCTACGGTGTTTCCATTGCATGACATAATCAAGCACATCGCGTTCTGCAGGAACATCTTTACCGGCCTCACGCAGACCCCGTGAGGCGAAAAGTACGGTGGCAATGAGCTCCGCTTGTTTTGTATTAATACGCATGAACAAGTCAGTGGTTTTATCAATAATACTCTCCCATCTGGAGAGATCGTCTGCATACGCTTTTTTTGCATCTGCAAATGTAGATCCGACTTTGATTCTGAACATATTGCCGCATCGGTCTTCCTGAATTAATCCATTGTTAAGAAGACGCGCTTCAAGACCCTTCAGGTCGGCTGCAAATGGACCAAAGCTGCTTTTTTTGTAATGTAACTCTGTTGGAAGCCCTTCCTCGGTCGCCACGTAGGCGATCTTTTGAAACACCGTTCTTCCTACGGACCAATGATACGGCTGCTCTTCAATGCGCCGAAGGATTTCCACAAGAGCTATCCATGACGGCTTAATCCACTGTGGTGCGGGCATGGAGGACGCTTTCGGTGCCGCCTTTGAAGCTTGCCCGAAAAACTCGGGCTGCAATTGCTCATGCGGCGTCCCATATGGCGCGTAGAGCTCAACAACAACATCCATCTTGCTTAGATAAGAGTATAGCGTTGGTCCGACAATTCGCCATTCGAGTTGCCCATGACCACAGCCGAGTGGAGGAACGGCAATTGATGTAATGCCCCATTCCTTATAGTGACTCAGCAGATAGTCAAGCCCGCGAACAATATCCTGTAAATTGGTGACGGACCGCCAATGATCTTTTGTGGGAAAATTCAGTATCCACGGCAGGAATAAGGATTTGTAAATATAGGGCTGACCTAACTTAACCTCACCACGATTACAACGTTCAACATAGTCTTTGAACATGTCCGGGAATCTGTTCTTGAATTCAAGAGCAACTCCCTTGCCCATGATACCGACGCAGTTGACGGTATTAACGAGCGTTTGCGAAGTCGATTGGAACATGTCACCTTCGAGCACTTTAATCATAGCGATACCTCACTGCTACTGAAAGAATAGATGGGTATCTTTCGTAATTGATAAAGAAAAACCTGCGGAGATCAACTTGTTTTTTGCCGCATCGCAGGAAACATAGGCGCCTAAGATGTAGCCCGAATCTACTTTGTCTGGCACGAGCACTTCAGCGCACTTCATGCGTTTCTTTTCCCACTGTCTAAACTCATCTGGATCAGTCCAGTACTCGGCAAACACGGAATCCTTATTTACTCTGCCGAGACCTGCTGGTGACGGAAGAAACACCGTATAACCGCTTGCCGCGTTGCCGTCAGTTACTATTGCTTGCGGAGTATCCATAACATCCGGCCCGACACGCAACACACATAACTCTTCGTGGTGATCAGCAAGTTTCCGCATCATCGGATTGCGAGCATACATATAGAGATTCACATAATCGTGGAGAGCTTTACCGCCAGGCACTGCTTTGCAAGCGCGCCGATCCTGTATTACCTGCATGGCTACCGAGCTATGCTGAAGGTGTCTTGCCTTTTTGTTGCATAGAATACCATATTGCATAATGGAAGTCACGTTCTGAATGGGAGTGATAAAATGAAGTTCCGGTAGATCTTCACGCCTCATACGGCATTCCTCCGGCAGTCTGAGGCTACAGCTTCAGCCCGCTCCAAAAGGTGGTTGCGATACTTTCTCCAGCACGGATTGACGTTCGGGCTTTTTTCCAGCTGGTTCAATACCGCATGCGGGTGGGTGTAAGTAAATTCTGATTGCTTCAAACGTTCGATCTCTACTCGAATGGCAGCTATTGTTTCTCGAGCATGGTCAATCGTAATATCCATTGTTACCTTCGAAATGGATGTTGCGGGCTTAAGTTACTGATTGATTTGTGATAGGCCACGACTGCCATAGATAGAGCTACGCAAAAGTCCCGCGCTCGCTCAAGCTCCTTAAAGTTCTTTGTTGGATCATCGCTCGACAATTCGGTGCCGATCTTGACAACATCGACAAGCAAATCATCAACATTCTGTGCATAACCCTCACCTGCGGCGCGCGCCACAGCCTCGCCAAGTATAGTCAGCGTCGCCGGGTCCATCAGAGCGCGATGTGGTTTACCGGAAGAACTGATCTCGATTGAATTTCGTAATTGGTCGGCTAAAAGCCTCATTGCAGTCAATTCTTTTGATCTGTTTGAAAGCAAATTATCAATATCGATTGCGGCCTCTGATGCCAAGAAAGGCAAATCAAAATCGAGAACTCGCAGCTTTTTTCTGCCTTGATTCTTTTCTGATACGTATGACATAGCAGAATATTCCTTTCCACCCAGTAAGAGAACTATTAACAACAAAATATCGGGGAAAACAGTTAAAGTCAAGGCATTGTCTCTGCATGCTTATATTGCAATTTCGAGTCTGCTTTCGCTGTGATCAAGTTCAATCCGCCTGCCGCCTCAGGAACGTCGGCTTGTCCAGGTCCTCATGGTCTATCCCGAACGATTCATTCCTGAAATCAAAGGCCTCCTGTTTGCGCTTCGGCTTTTCCAGGGACGCCCTGAACTCCTTGAAGTTCGCCACCGGCCGTTTGATGCGGTCGCGCACGCCCTCCTCGTCGAACCCCGTCGCGATCACCGTCACCATGATCTCCTCGCTCATGACCGGGTTGATCACCGCGCCGAAGATGATGTTCGCGCCCGGATCAACTTCTTCCTTGATGATCGCCGTCGCCTCATTCAGCTCATTGATACCGAGGTCATTGCCCCCGGTGATGTTGATGAGGACGCCGCGGGCGCCCTTGATGGACCCGTCTTCCAGCAGCGGGCTTGCGATCGCCTGCTGTGCGGCATCCGCGGCCCGGGTCTCCCCGCGGCCGATCCCGGTGCCCATGACCGCCCTGCCGCGGCTCGACATCACGGTCCTGACGTCGGCAAAATCAACGTTGACATAGCCCGGCACCATCACGACATCGGAGATCCCCTTGACCGCCTGACCAAGCACTCCGTCGGCGAGCCTGAAGGAATCGAGCAGCGTGGTCCTTCTTTCGGCAAGGTTAAGCAGGCGTTCGTTCGGGATCACGATGAGGGCATCGACATTTTTTTTAAGCTCGGCAATACCCTCGTCCGCTTTCTGCATCCGGGCCAGCCCCTCGAAGCTGAAGGGCTTGGTCACCACGCCGACCACCAGGGCGCCGACCTCGCGCGCGAGGCCGGCAAGCACCGGCGCGGCGCCCGTGCCCGTGCCGCCGCCCATGCCGGCGGTGATGAAGACCATGTCGGCTCCGGCGAGCGCGGCCTTGATCTTGTCCGCGTCCTCAAGGGCCGCGGTCCGTCCGATCTCGGGATTCGCGCCCGCCCCTCGTCCGCTGGTGATCTTGGACCCGATCTGGAGTTTGATCGGCACCCGGGCAAGTTCCAGGGCCTGCATGTCGGTATTGACCACGATGAAATGGACCCCTTTGATGTCCGTTTGGACCATGCTGCTTACGGCATTGCTTCCTCCGCCACCCACGCCGATCACTTTTATGACGGCGGGCAGGCGTTCATCCTCAAACTGGAACATCTCGTGTGCCCTCCCCTCTTCGAGCGGTTTGTCCACCGCGGTTTCGCACGGGACCTCGCTGTGCGCGTTCGCCACAAACTCCATGATATCCTGAAATTTGAAATCGAGCTTCTCTTCCATGGTATTCTTCTCCTTGATCCTTTTCGCCATGACCTGGCCCCCCTTATTGTTGCCCTGAGTTAGACGAATCCTTCCACCCACTTCCAGAGGCGCTTCAGGCTTCCGTTGCTCCTGAATTTTCGCGGCGCAGCCTGCGCATTCTCCGCGCCGTAAAGCACAAGCCCCACGCCCGTGGCATATATCGGGCTGTTCACCACATCCATGAGGCCGCCGATGTTCCTCGGGACGCCGCGCCGGATCGGCAGACCAAGATAGCGCTCTGCGGCGTCCTGTACGCCTTCCATCAGGGCCGTGCCGCCGGTAAGCACGACGCCGGAGGCGAACATGTCCTCGAACCCGGTCTTCTTGAGCCGCTGCTGTATCATGCCGAACAGCTCTTCCACACGGGGCTCGATGATCTCACACAGGATCTGGCGCGAAAGGAGCCGGGGCGGCCGTCCGCCCACACTGGGAACATCGAGGCTTTCCTCGTGCTTGACGAGGGAAGACAGGGCGCACCCGTACTTGATCTTGATCTTTTCCGCCTCCGAGGCCGGGGTGCGCAGGCCGATGGCGATGTCGTTTGTAAGATGATTTCCGCCGATGGGAAGCACCTCGGTGTGCCACAGGCTGCCCTCGAGGAAGAACGCCAGGTCCGTTGTCCCGCCGCCGATGTCCACGACGACCACGCCGAGTTCCTGCTCCTCGGAGGTGAGCACCGCCCTGCTCGAGGCGAGCGGCTGCAGCACCAGGTCGTTCACATGCAGCCCCGCGCGCGAGCAGCTTTTCACGATGTTCTGAATGGCGGTCACCGCGCCGGTGATGATGTGGACCTTGACGTCAAGCCGCGTGCCCGACATTCCCAGCGGGTCCTTGATCCCGTCCTGATCGTCGATGATGAATTCCTGCGGCAGAACATGGAGGATCTGCTGGTCCATGGGAATATTCACCGCCCGCGCCCCGTCGATGGCCCGCGCCACGTCCGCCGGTCCGACCTCCCGATTCTTGATCGCCGCCACGCCGCGCGAGTTCATTCCCTTGATGTGGTTGCCGGAGATCCCCACATACACGGCGTTGATCTCCACACCGGCCATAAGCTCGGCCTCGTGCACGGCTTTTTTGATGGACTCCACCGTGCTGTCAATGTTGACGACCACGCCTTTTTTAAGTCCGTGCGAAGGACTGATGCCGATCCCGATGATGTCCACCTGTCCGTCGTCCTTGACATCACCGACGATGGCGCAGACCTTGGTCGTTCCCAGGTCCAGACCTACGAGCACATTATTCGGTTTTTTTGCCACTGCGTCCTCCTTGGAAGGGTCCGGGGTTCAGTCGTCAGGGTACAGGTAATGCATAAGCTTTATTTCGGACCCTGTCCCCTGTCTCCTGTCTCCTGAAAAGTGCCCTATATTTTTTTCCCCTTGACCCTGGTCCCTGTCCCCTGAACCCTGCTGTTCTTCACCATCACGGCAGCCTGCCGCTCGGGACGAAGGTCCACATAGGAGATCTCCATGCCTCGCTGTGTTCCGTCAGACAGGATCTCGGCAAGCCTGCGGAGCTTCTCCGGATAATTGCCCGTACCGATCTTGAACTCATGGTCGGCATACAAAATGCTGAGCGTCTCGGGAGATCCTGCCTTGATCGTCACCTCACGCATCCTCCATCCGCCCCGCTCGGCGATCTCGGCAATGAGCGTCAGCGATTCGGCCACACCTTCGTACGTCACCTGCTCGCCGGGCCGTACGCGAGACTGCTTGACGGCCACAACCGGGAGCTGCCATACCGATGCGTTCTCTTTCGCGATCCTGTTGATGACGACCCCCTCATTGTCCATCACATACATGCCGTCGCCGGTATCCAGCAGCGCAAAAGCGACCCGCTCGGTGACGACCATGCTGATCCTGTTCGGCAGACGGCGGTATATCCGGGCATCCTTCACCCAGGGGTTCGCGCGCGCTCGCATGACCGGGGTCTCAAGGTCTACTCGGAAAATGTTCTTGCCTTTGAACACGCCGGCGATCTCTCTGAGATCAGCCTCGCTTATCTGCTTCGCACCCTGTACGTCAACGCCCGCGATCTGGAACATCTCAGCGTGCAGGAGCGTCTGGTACGCTTTCCACGCCAGCAAGCCGCCGGCTGCGATCATGACGATCGTGATGATCTGCAGCGCAACACGTTTGACCCCGGTTCCGCCTGTCCGCGCCCGTCCGGCAGCGCGTCCCACGATGGCCCGCTTCACGGTCGAGCGGTTCGAGCTGCCGCGGTACGATCTCGGGACGTTGACGTTTTTATAATCTCGCATTCTCCCTGCTTCCTACCTCCTACGTCCTACTGCCTCCTCATCACCGTTTCTCAAGCGCCAATCGCAGAATTTCCTCCACCAGGTCAGGGAACGACATTCCGATACCTCGTGCGATGTCGGGCAGCAGGCTCGTCGCCGTCATGCCCGGCAGGGAGTTCACTTCAAGGATATACGGAGTGCCGGCGGCATCAATTATGAAATCCACCCTGCTGTATCCCCGACAGCCCAGGGCGCGATGCGCGGCCAACCCCGCATCGAGTGTACGTTTGTACACCGCCTCGGGGACCCGTGCGGGAAAAAAATGTTCCGACATCCCTTGTTCGTACTTTGCCTTATAGCTGTAGAAAACATCCTTCGGCACGATCTCGATGGCGCCCAGGGCGCGCTCACCCAGGACGCCGACCTGTATCTCCATCCCGCGGATGTAGTGTTCGATCAGGACCTCGCGATCATACGAAAGAGCAAGTTTCATTGCAGGAGCAAGCTCATCGCCCGTGTTGACCACGCTCACCCCCACACTTGAGCCCTCGGAGCTCGGCTTGACGACCAGGGGAAAACCGATTGTTGCCGCCGCCCTCGCGAGCGATTCCTTGTCGCCGGCGGAAACAACCATGAAGGGCCCCACGTGGAGACCATAGGCCTTGAACACGGCCTTGGAGATGATCTTGTTCATGCCCATGGCGCTCGCGAGGATGCCCGAGCCCGTATAGGGAATGCCCATGACCTCGAGCAGTCCCTGGATCGCGCCATCCTCGCCGAACTTGCCGTGGAGACCGTTGAAGGCGACCTCGATGTCGGCTTTTCGTATGCGCTCGTCGATATCCCGGCCGACATCGATTGCCACGGCGGCATATCCCTTTCCCCTCAGCGCCCCCAGGATCGCATTCCCGCTCGCAAGCGAAACCTCCCGCTCCGACGATAATCCGCCCATGAGAACACCGATCTTTTTCTTCGTTACCAACATCATAATGAAAATTCCAAGCTCCAAATCACAAATTACAAATAATCACCAATAACCAAATCTCAATAACCAAACATTCTGAGGCGTTGGAATTTGGATATTGGAATTTATTTGATTATTGGTGCTTGTAATTTGGAATTTGCCTTTCTTAATCTTCTCCTATTATCTTTATCTCCGGCTCAAGCCGCACGCCGGATACCTCAAGAACTTTCTCTTTGACGATATCCATGAGCTCCAGCACATCCGCTGCTTTCGCCTTCCCCGTGTTCACAATAATGTTGGCGTGTTTTTCAGAAACCTGCGCGCCGCCGACCATTCGGCCCTTGAGCCCGGCACTCTCTATCAGCATGCCGGCAGACTCTTCCTGCGGGTTCTTGAACACCGATCCTGCATTCGGGAAGCCCCAGGGCTGGCGCTGTTTTCTCGTGACCAGCAGTTCTTTAATCCGCGCCTTGATCTTCTCTTTATCATCGCGCCGCAGGACCACCCTCACCTCCAGCACCAGGTGCCCTTCGGGGACCGAGGCCGTCCGGTAGCCGAACGCCATCTCCTCCGCACTCCGGGTGTTCAGCTCGCCGTCGGGCGAGATCAGGGCAACGGATTCAACAATATCGCCCATCTCGCCAAGGGACGTGCCGGCGTTCATGCAGATTGCACCGCCGACCGTGCCCGGGATGCCGGCGGCGAACTCGAGTCCGGTGAGTCCATGCTCAACGGCAAAGGAGAGAAGCTTTACCAGGGACGCGCCGGCTTCAGCGTACACCACGGCAAAGGCGCCGCCGATCGAGCGGTATTCCCGTTCGATCTTGATCCTATGCATGCGCTGCAGGGCGATCATCACGCCGCGAAACCCGCCGTCCCGAACAAGCAGGTTGGTGCCCCCGCCGAGGATGAAGCAGCGCTGCTGCTGTGTCTTGATCGCCTGCAGAAGGAGACGGAGGTCCTCCCGGTCAGCGGGCCAGGCAAGGATGTCCGCAGGACCGCCGATGGCGTATGACGTGTGCCTGCTCAGCGGTTCGTTCCTCTTGATGTCGCCTTTAAAGTTTGTTATCTCCACGTTTCAATTTTTCTAAAACCTGTTCGCCAAGTTTCCATACATCTCCGGCGCCGAGTGTGATCATGAGGTCGCCTTTTTTAAGCACCGATACCATGTGCTCGACGATCTTTCCGCGGTCCGAAATGAAGGTCACGTCCTTATGCCCGTGCTTCTTGATCCCTTCGTACAAGGCCTGGCCCGACACGCCGGGGATCGGTTTTTCCCCTGCCGCGTAGATGTCCATGACCACCAGGGCGTCCGCCTGGTTGAACGCGGTAAAGAAATCCTCGAGCAGATGCTGCGTCCGTGTATAACGGTGAGGCTGGAACACGACGACCACGCGCCGCTCCATGCCCGCTGCAGCCGCGGCAAGCGTGGCTTTTACCTCCGTGGGGTGATGGCCGTAATCATCGACAATGATTATCCCGCCTGCCTCGCCCTTGATCTGGAACCGCCGCTGCACGCCGCTGAAGTCCTTGAGCGATTTTCTGATGACCTCGAGGTCGACGTCCAGTTCCCGCGCCACGGCAATGGCCGCAAGGCTGTTGTTGATATTATGCTCACCGGGCACCGAGAGTTCGAACGATCCAAGGTCCCGTGCGTGGTTCAGCACCTTGAACGTGGATCCGAGCGGCTTGAGCGAGATGTCACGCGCCTGATAATCGGCCTGCGAGCTCAAACCGTAGGTCAGGTACCGTTTCTGCACGAACGGGATAAGGGACTGGATATGCGGCTGGTCCAGGCACAGGATGGACACGCCGTAGAACGGGACCTTGTTGATGAACGTAAGAAATGCCGCCTTGATCTCGTTGATGTCCTTATAGTAATCAAGATGCTCTTCATCGATGGTCGTGACCACGCCGATGGTCGGGGAAAGTTTCAGGAAGCTCCCGTCGCTCTCGTCCGCCTCGGCCACAAGGAACTCGCCCTGGCCGAGTTTGGCGTTCGTGCCGAGGCTGTTCAGCCTGCCGCCGATCACGACCGTGGGGTCGATCCCGCCTGCCGCGAGCACCGTGGCCACCATGGAGGTTGTCGTGGTTTTCCCGTGCGCGCCCGCGATGGCAATGCCGTACTTGAGCCGCATTAATTCGGCGAGCATTTCCGCCCGGGGAATGACCGGGATTTGCCTTTCCCTCGCGGCGATCACCTCGACATTGTCGTTCTTCACCGCCGACGAGATCACGACCACGTGCGGTGTAGTGATGTTCTCCGCGTGATGGCCGATGAATATTTCGCCGCCCAGTTTTTTAAGCCGTTCCGTCGTGTCCGACTCCTTCAAGTCCGAACCGGTGACCTTGTAGCCGAGGTTCAGGAGCACTTCGGCTATGCCGCTCATGCCGATTCCGCCGATCCCCACAAAATGGATGTGTTTAATTTTTTTGAACATAGTCTTTACAGATCCTTACGATCTCCGTTGCCGCCGTATTTTCCATCGGAGCAGCGCTCGCCGCGCCGGTCCCCTGTGCACTGTACTTTTTGATGACGCTTGCCAGTTTCTCCGGCGTCAGGTCCTTCTGGATGATCACCTCGGCCGTGCCGCGCGCCGCAAGCGTCGTCGCATTGTACTCCTGGTGGTTGTCCGCGGCAAAGGGAAAAGGGATCAGCACCGCGCGTTTCCCGCAAACCGCAAGCTCAGCCACCGTGGTTGCACCCGCCCGGCCGATCACCAGGTCGGCGGCGGCGTACGCGCCTGCCATGTCGTGGATAAAAGGGAGCACGATTGCTTTTACTCCCGCATCACGATAACCATCAGCAACCTCGACAGCGTCCTTTTCACCGGTCTGGTGAAGGATCTGAAGCACGCGGATGTTTTTCAGAGAGAGTACGGCCTTTTTCATTGCCATATTGATTGCGTGAGCGCCCCCGCTCCCGCCCATCACAAAGACCGTGAACCTTCCCGTTTCAAGCCCGAAACCAGCGAGCGCTTTGTCGCGGTCGCCTTTTTCGATCCCCTGCCTGACCAGCGGGCCGAGATCCACTGTTTTCCCGGGAGGGAAAAACTTCTTCGCACCGGTCCCGGGAAAGCAGAGGATCACCTTATCAGCACGCTTCCCCAGATACCTGTTCGCAAGTCCGGCATAGGAATTCGGCTCCACGATAAACAGAGGAACCCGGAGAACCAATGCCGCAAGTCCCATCGGGCCTGAGGAATATCCACCCACGCCGATCACCACATCAGGCCTGACCTCGCGAAGCACCATCAAGGACTGGAGTACGCTCATGGGCAGCGTGCCCATTGTCTTGATGACAGACAGGAGCTTCATGCCTTTGAGCTTTCCGACCGTGATAAAGCGGACCGGAAGTCCTTCTTTCGGGAGCACTCTGGCCTCGATCCCCTGCCTCGTACCGACGAACAGGACCTCGTTGCCGCTTTCCTTCAGCAGTTCACGGGCGATGGCGATCCCCGGATACAGATGGCCCCCGGTCCCCCCGCCTGCGATAATGATCTTCATGCCGCGCGCTTATTTCTCTTCCCTGGTTTCATTCCGCAATCCACATTCCGCAATCTGCATTCATGTTCATGTCGTTTCCTTTGAAATATTCAACAGCACCCCGAGCGCCATCATGGTGATCACCAGCGATGAGCCGCCGTAGCTCACCAGCGGAAGCGCGATGCCCTTTGTAGGCAGCAGCCCGGTCACGACCAGCATGTTGATCAGCCCCTGCAAACAGATCAGGAGCGTGATGCCGAGAGCGAGCAGACGACTGAACATATCTTCCGAGCCAAGAGCGATCTGCACCCCCCGCCATAATATGACAAGAAAGAGCGCGACCACGACGAGCGACCCGATCAGGCCAAGCTCCTCTCCGATCACCGCGTAGATAAAATCCGAATGCCGCTCCGGCAGGAAGAGAAGCTTCTGCCTCCCTTCACCCAGACCGCGGCCGAACACACCGCCGCTGCCAAAGGCAAGGAACGACTGGATGATCTGGTGGCCCGCCCCCTGCGGGTCGGCCCAGGGGTCGAGGAACGAGAAGACCCTGCGTGCACGGTACGCGCTGTGCGCCACGGCAACATAGATAAAGGGAAGCGCAGCAAGCACCGTACCGCCAAGCTGAAGAAGGTTCGCGCCCCCGGCGAAGAGCATGATGCCGGCCACGCCCGCGAGCGTCATGGCAGCGCCGAAATCCGGCTGGCGGAGCGCCAGGAGAAGGAACACTCCGGTAACGATATAGGCCGGGAACAGTCCGTTCCTGAAATCGCGAAGCAGCTCCCCTTTTTTCACGATGTAGTGGCTCATGTACACAACGATCGCGAATTTGGCAAGCTCCGACGGCTGGAACGAAACAAAACCGAGCCGCAACCACCTCCGGGACCCGTTGACCATTTTCCCCACGCCGGGTATGAGCGTTGACGCAAGCAGCAGCAGGGAAACGATCAGCAGGGCGAGCACGGTCCGCCTGTCCTGGAGCACGCGGTGGTCCATGCGCATCGCAAGCGCCATCAGAGCAAGGCCGATGACCGCCCACATGATCTGACGCTTCATGAAGTGCGCCGGATCGTCGTAGGTCGTAAGCGCCACAACGCTGCTTGAGCTATACACCATCACGACGCTGCCCACCAGCAGCGCCAATATGGCCGCGAGCAGCAGGGCGTCGTAATGACCCTTATGGTGCATCACCTTCTGCAATTCCGCACTCCGCCTTCCGAAATCCGCACTGAATTATAGATTGTTCACCGCTTCCTTGAACTGTCTCCCGCGGTCCTCGAAATCCTTGAACATGTCGAAGCTCGCGCATGCAGGCGACAACAGCACAACGTCCCCTTGCCCGGCACGGGCAGCCGCGAGCCGGACAGCCTCCTGCAGCGTCTGAGCGAACAATGTCTCCGTTGCTATGCCGAGGACCCTTGCCATCTTGTCCGCGGCCTTGCCGATCAGGATCAGGAGCTTGACCCTGCGCTTGAACAGATCGTAGAGCGGGCTGAAATCGCTTCCCTTGTCCAGACCCCCGGCGATCAGGATCACGGGCCGGGTGAATCCTTCCACGGATTTGAGCACGGCGCCGACATTCGTGCCTTTAGAATCATTGATGTAGCTAACACTGTCTTTCATGCGAACGAATTCGAGCCTGTGCTCCAGACCGGGAAACTCCCGCAACACTGATGCCACCGATTGGATATCAGCCCCGGCCAGGAGGGACAGCGCTGTTGCGGCGAGCGCGTTTTCAAGGTTATGCACGCCGCCGATCTTTAGTTCATCAACGGCAATGATGCGCCGTCCGTTGAACATGAGGTATCCGTCAAGCACGCACGCGCCGGGATTAAACCGGAGCCGCCGTGAAAAGGGGATCACCGTGGCCTCTGTCCGCCCGGTGTACGATTTTACGATGGGATCATCGAAATTCAAGACCAGATAATCGTTCTTTTGCTGGTTCATGAAGATCCGCGCCTTGGCTTCTCCATATTCTTCGATCGTGTGATACCGGTCGAGATGGTCCTGGGTCACGTTCAGGATGGTCGCGATGCGCGGCCTGAAGGTGTCGATGTCCTCAAGCTGGAAGCTTGAAAGCTCGGCAACGATCCAGTCCTTGCCGGTAAGTTGCGGAACATCCTCGGTGAGCGCATTCCCGATATTTCCCGCCACCAGAACCTTCTTCTTCGCTTTCGCGAGCATCAGTCCCACGAGGGTCGTGACCGTTGACTTGCCGTTCGTTCCGGTGATGCCGATATACGGCGCGTCAGAGAGCAGCCATGCAAGTTCGAGTTCGCTGATCACCTTGACACCATGCTGCCGTGCCTGCAGGACCTGGGGGATCCCGGGCACGCCGGGACTGAGCACGATGAGGTCGGTATCGATGAAGATCCGGTCCGGATGGCCGCCCGCTTCAATCGTGATGCCGCTGCCGAGGGACGCAACCTGCGCAATAAGCTGGTCGATCGGCTTCTTGTCCGTCACGGTCACGATCGCGCCGAGCGCATGGAGCGCCCGCGCCGCCGCCACCCCGCTTCGCGCCAGACCAACCACCGTAACCTTTTTGCCTTTGAAGTCAGGCTTCACGAGACCTCCAAGGTCAAAAACTTTTTACCACAGAGATCGCAGAGAAGAGCGAGAAAAAAGATACTGAAAAATTGGGCTCATCCTGTCCGTAGCTACTTGAATGACTTCTCTTTCCCTTTCCTTCGGTTTCATGCCTTCCTCTGTGTCCTCTGTGGTAAATTAAATTTTCCTGTTTTCATCTCAACTTTAACGACCCGATCGAGATCAGCGCCAGGATGATCCCGATGATCCAGAACCGCACAATGACCTTCGACTCCGGCCAACCGATCTGTTCAAAATGGTGATGAATGGGCGCCATCCTGAAGATACGCTTGCCCCTCAGCTTGTACGACGCAACCTGCAGGGCCACCGAGACGGTCTCCATGACGAAAATGCCGCCCACGACGATCAGAATGAGCTCGTGCTTGGTCACGACAGCCAGCGTGCCGAGCGCTCCGCCGAGCGAGAGCGATCCCACATCTCCCATGAACACCTCCGCCGGGTGCGTGTTGTACCACAGGAACCCGAGGCTTGCGCCGATCATGGCGCCGCAGAAGATGACGAGCTCGCCGCTCCCGGAAATATAGAGGATCTTCAGATAGTCGGCGATGATCTTGTTCCCGCCCAGATAGACGATCACCGCATTCGCCGCGGCTGCGATGCCCACGAGACCGATGGCCAGACCATCCAGGCCGTCGGTGAGGTTCACGGCGTTCGACGACCCGACAATGACCACGGCGACAAAGGGGAGGTAGAACCAGCCCAGATCGATCAGCAGACTTTTCATGAACGGCACGGACAGGAACGTCGCCGTGCGGTCGCCGGAAAAATGATAGAGAAAGAGGCCGACAACCAGCGACGCCGCGACCTGGAGTCCGAACTTCTGATATGCCCGGAGACCGGTGGAGCGTTTTTTCACCACCTTGAGATAGTCGTCCCAGAACCCGATGCCGCCGAAGGCGAGTGTGGCGAAGAGCACCACCCAGACATACTTGTTCGTGAGGTCCGACCATAACAGCACGGAGCTCACGAGGGCGGCAATGATCAGCAGTCCGCCCATGGTCGGCGTGCCCTGCTTGCTGAGATGGGTCTTTGGACCGTCGTCCCGGACCTGCTGGCCCACCTTGAGCCTCCGAAGCCATGCGATCATGGACGGCCCCAGCAGGAAGCTTACGATGAGCGCGGTCAGGACCGCACCCGCGCTCCGGAAGGTGATGTACCGGAAAACGTTAAACCCGAAGAAGGCATCACGCAACGGATACAAGAGATGATAGAGCATTAAAACTCCTCCAGGATCTTTTCCATCTTCATGCCGCGGGAGCCTTTGATCAGCACGACATCTCCCGGCCGGGACAGCTTCTTGAGCAGAGCGGCGGCCTCAGCCTGCGAACGCGCTTCAAGCACCCGGTCCTTCGGCATTCCGGCATCGATCGCCCCTTCTCCAACGTGTTTCGCGAGCGGCCCCAATGTGATCACCAGGTCCACCCCGAGTCGAGCGATAGTCTTGCCGATTGTTTGATGCGCATCGATTGCGACTATTCCCAGCTCGAGCATATCGCCAAGCACGGCGATCGTCTTTCCTCCGGATCTCAGTGAGGCCAGTGTCGAGAGTGCCGCGTCCATCGAAGCGGGATTTGCATTGTAACAGTCTGCAAGCACGGTCCTTCCCTGGACCTGTCTCAGCTCCGAACGCATGGCGAGCGGCTGAAAAGCATCGAGTCCGTTTTTCACGGCATCCATGGATATGCCCATTGCGAGCGCGGCGGCAGCAGCGGCCAGGGCATTATAGACATTGTGCTTTCCGACAGCCCGCAGCCGCACCTTCACCGTGGAATTGCCGGACCGGATCGTGAATTCCATGCGGTCCTTTTCCTGCCGGATGTCCGATGCGCGCACAGCGGACGCCTTGTCGATGCCGAAAGAAAGAACGCGTCCGCCGAACTTTTTTTTCAGCGTATCGAAGTACTGGTCATCCGCATTCAGCACAGCCGTACCGTCGGGCTTCAGGTGGCCGAACAACTCTCCCTTTGCCTGCGCCACCAGGTCCATGCTCTTGAGAAACTCGAGATGGGCCGGGCCAATGTTGGTGATCACCCCGACATCGGGGCCGACAAACCGGGCGAGCGCATCGATCTCTCCCAGCGCGCTCATCCCCATTTCCACGACCGCGGCCTTATGGCCCGCGTTGAGCCTGAGCAGCGTGAGCGGCACACCGATGTGGTTGTTCAGGTTCCCCTCGTTCTTGAGCACCGGACCTTGCTGCTGCAGGATGCCGGCGAGCATTTCCTTGGTCGTGGTCTTGCCGTTCGAGCCGGTGATGCTCACGACGGGAACAGAGAACTTCCTGCGATGCAGGTAAGCCAATTCCTGGAGCGCAATGAGCGTATCTTCCACCGGCAGGATATTTTTCAGTCCGCCAAAAAGGGGTAACGTGTCCGCAAGCGCCTTCGGCGCGACCAGCGCTCCCCAGGCCCCTTTTTTCATCACCCCGGGAACGAAGTCATGGCCGTCGAACCGATCGCCTTTTATGGCGACGAACAGCTCGCCCTCCCGAATGGTCCGGGAGTCTATGGATACCCCTGTGATCTCCAGCTGTGCCATCTTATCCAAGAGTCCCAGCAACAATTTTTTTTCAGATTCGTTCATGATAACGCATCGTATGACGGAAGTCGGGAAACAGACCGAATCCAGATAGATACTTATTTGCTCGCTGTATTTCCTCTGTCGTCTCTGGTTCGTCGTTTCTCGTCACTCATCTATCCCCTGTCATCCTACCCCTATTGTCTGTCTTTTCCGTATCTCCTCCCGCGCTACCTCCCGATCGTCAAAGCGCATTTTTGTCTCCCCGATGATCTGATAATTTTCATGGCCCTTGCCGGCAAGCACGACCACATCACCGGGTCTTGCCAGACCGATCGCAACCGCGACGGCTTCATGCCGGCCGGGGATGACATAGTACGGTTTTTTTCCGGGGACAACCTGCTTTGCAGTTTCCTCTGCCGACGTCTTTACGCCCTGTTCCCTCAGTCCCTGTTCAATTTCGCGGATAATGCTCAAGGGATCTTCGGTCCTCGGATTGTCTGAGGTGATGATCACGACGTCGCTCCCCGCGATCGCCGCCGCTCCCATGGCCGGCCGTTTGGTCCTGTCACGATCGCCGCCGCATCCGAAAACGACGATGATGCGCCTGGCCGTAATCTCCCGGACCGACTCGAGGACCCGGACGATGGCATCCTCGGTATGTGCATAGTCCACCACGACGCTGAAGGGCTGGCCTTCATCCACTTTTTCCATGCGGCCGGGCACGGCCTTCATGTTTCTGATACCGCGGGCGATCATCTCGGCACTCACGCCGAGGGCGGTGCCGATGCCGATCGCCGTAAGGATATTGTTAATATTGTATCTGCCGACGAGCGATGACTCGACCGGGATCGTGCCCGCCGGCGAGGCAGCATCGAACATCAATCCCGTGATGCCGTGACGGATCGTTCCCACCGGCCGCACGTTTGCAAGCTCTGAAAAACCGGTGGTGATGACCCGGGCACGGGTTTTCCTGACGATCTCGACGCCGTACGCATCGTCACTATTGATGATCGCCCAGGCCTCCGGGGAGAGACCGGTGAACAGCCGCAGCTTGGCCTGAAAATAGGCGTCCATGCTCTCGTGAAAATCCAGATGGTCCTGGGTAAGGTTCGTAAATCCCGCCGCGGCAAACTCACATCCCTCGATCCTGCCCAGCGCCAGCGCGTGCGACGAGACCTCCATGACGCAGTGGCTCGTGCCGAGCCCCACCATCTCCGACAGCAGCCGCTGGAGTTCGAGAGATTCGGGCGTGGTATTCGGCGCGGGATACACCTTGTCGCCCACGCGATAGTCGATCGTGCCGATGAGTCCGGCTGCATGCCCCGCGGCCTCGATAATGGCTTTAACCAAATACGTAGTCGTGGTCTTGCCGTTCGTGCCGGTGATGCCGGTAAGCGTCAGACGGCGGGAGGGATGGCCGAAGAACGCATTCGCGAGGAGAGCAAGCGCTCTGCGCGAGTCATCCACGATGACCAACAGCGTATCGGCCGGGACCGGGGGCCCCTCCTGTTTTTCAGCGACAATTGCCATTGCGCCCTGTTTTATTGCCTGCGAAATAAACTGATGGCCGTCCGAGTGAAATCCTCGCACGGCCACGAACAGGGAGCCCGGTTTTACCTTCCGGGAATCATGGGCGATGTCCCGCACTTCCCGTTCCAGCCAGCCCGGCGGAACCGTCGTTTTGTTTTCCAACCCGATCAGAAGGTCACCGAGCTTCATCGTCCCACCAGGAGCATTCTGCCTCCCACCTCGTCCGGCGCCACCTGCAGGTACGCGAGACTCTGTTCCGCCACCGCCTTGAATACCGGTCCGGCCACGCTGCCGCCGTAGTGGACAGCGCCTTCAGGACTGTCCACCATCACCAGGATCACAAGCTTCGGGGAGTTGGCCGGAGTGAATCCCACGAATGAGCTCACGTAATCATTTTGTGAATACCTGCCGGTCCGTTGGTCGATCTTTTGCGCCGTGCCCGTTTTGCCGGCGGCGGTGTACCCCGCGGGCCGCGCCTGCTGGCCCGTGCCGGTCTCGACGACCCGCTGAAGCATCTTGTTCACCTTGGCGCAGGTCTCCGCGGTGATCGCGCGGCCCACGGCCTGGGCCTGGAACTTTTTCCCTTCCCCGCCGCCGTGGTCGATGATCTCAGACACGAGGTAGGGCTTCATGAGCATACCGCCGTTAGCGAGCGCGCAGTAGGCCGAGGCCATCTGAATCGGCGTCACCCCGATCTCCTGGCCGATGGCAATGGAACCGATGGATACACCGGACCAGAGGCGGTAGTCCTTGAGCTGGCCGGAGATCTCCCCGGGGATGTCCACGCCGGTCTTCTTCCCGAAGCCAAAGGCGGAAATGTATCTCGCAAAGCGCTCCTTTCCGAGCCGCAGGGCCACCGTGATGGTGCCGACGTTGCTTGACTCGGCGATCACGTCCGTGAAGGTCAGTACGCCTTTTTCATGCGCGTCCCTGATCACGCGGTCGGCAAGCTGAATTTTGCCTGCCGAACAGTCAACCGGCTCGAGCGGGTGCACGACCCGCTCTTCGAGCGCCGCCGCCGCGAGGAATGGTTTGAAGATCGAGCCTGGTTCGAAGGCATCGGTTACCGCGCGGTTCCGCCACTCCGCCGGCTTCGAGCGCTGAGGCTCGTTCGGGTTGAACGCCTGTTTGACGTGCGGGGCCGAGCGCACCGAAAGGGCAAGCACCTCGCCGGTCTGCGGGTTCATGACAAGGCAGACGCCGCCCTTTGCGCGCGAAGTCGCGAGCGCCGCGTCGAGCTCTTTGTCGGCGATGTGCTGGATCACTTCGTCGATCGTGAGGAGGATGTCATGGCCCGGTTTCGGCAGCTGGTACTGGAAACCCGATCCGCCGGGGAAAACCGTCCTGCCCCTGGCGTCCTTTTCAGCGACCACCCAGCCGCTCACGCCACGGAGCGTCTTGTCGTAGGTGAGTTCCAATCCCTCAAGGCCTTTGTTGTCCACACCGAGAAATCCAAGCACCGGCCCGGCGAGGGCCTTCTTGGGATAAAATCGTTTTGCCTCGATCCGAAGACCGATCTCCTTATTGCCGAGTTCTCGGATCTTCTCGGCCCTTCCCGGTTCCACCTTGCGGCTGAGCCAGACAAACTGCTTGTTTCCCGCCAGCCGTTGCTCAAGGCCGCGCCGGTCTTCCCGCAGAATCCCGGAGAGCTGCTGCGCGACCGCGCGCGGATTGTCGATCCCGGAGGGCACCCCGTAGACCGAATCCACATCGAGACTCACGGCAAGCTCCCTGCCCATGCGGTCGTAAATGGTGCCCCGCTTGGGATCAAGCTTCACGACGCGCTCCTGTTGACGTTCGGCACGGGCGGTGAACTCTGCTCGCTGATAGACCTGGAGGTATACAAGCCTCAGCGACACGAGCGCGAAGCCCATGCCCATCAGCAGCAATACCGTGATTATCCTTCCCCGCCTGTTAATGTCTACACGCTCCCCGGAGTTGGCAGCCGGATCCCTTTCAACTCCTTCACACTGCGTCATGCTGAAAATCAAATCCAACTGCTCTGGTTCAAAGACTTCGGCGAGCTCAGTCGAGCCGTTCCAGGTTCACGGTTGGAAAGTCGTGATGAAAGGTACAGAGTATCGGTGTTGAATATTCACAGGCTGTTGAAAAAGTCTTTTTGTGGTTCGACAGGCTCACCACGAACGGATAAATACGAATAAATTCAATACATGCTCCGTTCGCCCTGAGCTTGTCGAAGGGTAAACCAAGTGTTTTTCAACAACCTGTTCAGTTTTAAACCATGAACCTTGAGCCGTGAACCAGACAACCTGAGTAATTGCTATTTGGAATTTACCGTATCCCTCTTTCTTTTCACGATCACGACGTTCTCCTTCGCCGGTCTGATCATGCCCAGACGCTTGATCGCGATCTCCTCAATGCGCGCGGGAGATGACAGGCTCGACGCCTCGATCAGGAGCGACCTGTTCGCACGCTCAAGCCCATGCTTCTCGCGCTCCAGGCCCTCGATCTGGTATCCGAGTTGGACGATTTGCACCTTCCCGCCCACATAGAGGAGCAGGCCGGAGATGATCAGGAGCGCGACGAGAACCCGGTGAAAATTGTCACGCCTGCTCCGCCCGAATACCATAGTACCGATGTCACCTGTCCGGGTTGTCATGATGTCGCTACGCTCCAATTGGAAAATGAAGATTGGAAATTATAAATTTGATGCATTCGTAAAAAGTATCAAAAAGGATCTTTGCGAGCGAAGCGAAGCAATCTCGCAGTTCATAATCGGTTGCACAGTCGAGATCGCCACGTCGCTGCACTCCTTGCAATGACGGCTCTGGGGCCTTTTTACGAGTTCATCAATATTCACTTTCATAGTTTCTCCGCAGCTCTGAGCTTTGCGCTCCTTGACGCGGGGTTCTTTCTCAACTCTTCTTCCCCGGCCGCCACCGGCCTGGGAGTAAGGATCCTGAGGACCGGCTTCCTGCCGCAGGCACACACCGGCATTCGGGGCGGACATATACATCCTTTTGCCTCTTTCACGAAGGCCTGCTTCACGATCCGGTCTTCGAGAGAGTGGAACGTTATTACGGCGACCCTTCCACCGGGCCTCAGCATCGGAATGATATTGGCCAGCCCTTCCGCGAGGGCCGCCAGTTCATCATTGACCGCGATCCTGAGCGCCTGGAACGTCAGCGTGGCGGGGTGAATGCGTCGGGGCGGGTAAGGGGGAAATACGCTTGAAATGATCTCTGCAAGCTGAACCGTGCTCGTGATAGGCCCCCGGACCCTTGCCTTCTCTATTGCCCTCGCTATGGCGCCGGCCCTATGGTCCTCCCCGTATTCCCGGATGATCTTCACCAGCTCTTCATGAGGGAGGGTGTTCACCAGGTCGGCAGCGGTCCTCGATCTGCTCATGTCCATGCGCATATCGAGGGGACCGTCGAGCATGAAGCTGAAGCCGCGCTCCGGGGCCTTGAGGTGGAACCACGACATGCCGAGATCAAGCAGGACCCCGTCGACAACCGTATGCCCGAGCTCGGAGAGGACCTCGGGCAGGTCACGGTAATTCGCCTGCCTGATGATAACGCGATTTCCGTAAGGCGCGAGGCTTTTGCCGCAACGCTCCACCGCGTCCGCATCCTGGTCCATGCCGATCAGCACGCCGTCGGGCGCCGAGCGGTTCAGGATCTCCGCAGCATGGCCGCCGGCCCCGAGCGTCCCGTCTACATACAACCCACCTGCTTTTGGTGCGAGCAGGTCAACGGCCTCGTGCAGCAGAACGGGTGTATGGATCAAGTTCGAAGTCAGGAGTTCGGAGTTGGGAGTATTATTTAATTCTGCATTCCCTCCAGATAATTCCGCACTCCGCATTCCGCACTCCGCACTGATTCACAGTCCCAATGGCAGGTTTGTTTCCGGTTTTCCGCCCCCAAAGCTCTTCGCCGCGAGCTGTGCCGTGTCAAAGACCTGGAACTGCTCGAGCACGCCGGTGGTGCGAAAGATATTCTTGATATAGTCCGACATTCCCGCAAGCCGGATATCACCACCGAACGACTGCATCCGTTTCCGCTCGTCAACCAGCGCAGAAAGGACCGTAAAGTTGACATGCTCCACGGACTCGAAGTTCAGGATCAGGCCGAACATTTCACCCTTGATCAGCTGACCGATGACGCGATTGATCTCCGCTATCTTCGCCGCGTCGATCTCGCCATCCAGGTTCATCTGATATACCCTGAGTTTCGGTTCCATGCTAGAGGCCCAATGCGGCAAGCGCTTCGCCGATTTTGTCGCCATTCTGAGAATTTCGTGCCTCCCACGCCTTGGCGTCCCATATCTCGATCTTGTCGATGATCCCGACCAGCATCACATTTTTCACGATCCCCGCGTGATCGCGATGAACAGCGGGGATCAGCACGCGGCCCTGCTTGTCGAGCTCACACTCGGTGGCCGAGGCAAGAAGAAACCGCATGAAGTCTTTGACCTCTTTTTTCATCGTGGGCAGGGTCCTGATCTTTTCCTCCAACTTCTCCCATTCCTCGAGCGGATAGACCGTGAGGCACTTGTCATAGTCCATGGCAAGCACGAGCCTGCCGTCGTACCGGTCCGCGATGATATCGCGAAACTTCGACGGAACGCTCACCCTTCCTTTGGAATCCACGGTATGTTCAAAGCTGCCCCGGAACATGGCCCTCCCCTGCTATACCCACTGCACCCCACTTTATACCACCTGCTGGCCAAAGTATATAATTCATGGGGGTCGATGTCAAGGAAAATATTAATATTTTATGCTGTTACAGGGTGGGTGGGGAATTGGGCTGAAAATCAATTTTATGTGGTATCCGTGACCCATGTAACCACAATATCTGGTATCATCTGAAACCGGATTCCCCCCGGCTTAAAAACATGCTGGGGCAGGCTTTTAAAACTTCGGGAAGGACGCTATATTTATACGTGTGTTTATGCCATCCCCGAATGCCTCTAACGGGGATGTGGTGTCACCATATTTGGAATTTCTGAATGAAGGAGATATGCCATTTCATTTTTTGGCGTGACAATCGGGGAAGAAGCCAGTAGTATAAGCGTTGCAGGAGTCCGCAGTAAAAGGCAAGCTATTCCCCCTTTTTTTCTGACCCCTGTCTACTTCTTTTTTAATACTATGACCGATTATTTCATTGCCGTCGATGACGAACACATCAAAAGGGAGAAGGCAAAGGCCCGCGAACTGCGCGGTTCCCAGTGGTGGAAACGGAAACGCTCTTCCGGCATCTGCTACTATTGCGAAGGCAAGTTTAAACCAGCGGAGCTGACCATGGACCATCTTATCCCGATCGTGCGCGGCGGCAAGTCGGTGCAGGGAAATCTCGTGCCCGCATGCAAGGAATGCAACAACAAAAAAAAATATTTCCTCCCCATGGAATGGGAGGAGTATTTGAGGTCGCTGAAAGCCACAGAATAATCTGACGCTTATGATGTTCCAGACAATCAGAATTGCGCGATAAAATAACGTGCTGTGATACTCAATTGCCGTTCGCCTATTCTTGCGGCAACATCCCCGTCACCCATTCAAGGAAGCGCTTTGCATGCTCCGCCATTTCCCTTGCCTCGGCCTGGGTAATTGACCTTCCTTCGTATTCAACAAGGTTCTTTTTTGCGATGACCCTTGAAACATGCCTGCCCGCCGGCGCAGCCGCTTCGCCAATGATATCGTGGAGCAGGCCGACAACCTCCCGGTGGTCGAGTTCGACGCTCCTCACTCCGCCATAATAGACAATCACCGCGTCACTGGCTGAGATCACGGCATGGACAGCTTGAAGCCCCGCGGAGTTCCACTTGCCTTCCGCAAGCGCAAAGTCCAACAGGGAAGCAAAATCCCTTGCCTTGGCGAAAAAGTCCCGATACTCGCGCTTGTCAACAGCCCGCGTTTTCCGTTTTTTTGTCATGGAAGCAGCTCTCGGAGTGGTTTGCCGGAAAGCGTCACGCCCTCCTCTTTGACGGTCCTGAGCAACGGCAAGGTTTTTTTGCTTCGGAGCTCATCGAGAGTAAAACAGTGCAGCGAAAGAAGGGAATTGTAACGCTCGCGATAGAAGGGTGCAAGAGCCGCTGATTTTTCCTCCAGGTCCGATTTCAGTCGTTCATCCCCTGCAATTGCCAGAACATCGATGTCGCTGCCCCTTTTTTCCGTCCCCCTGACAACACTGCCGTACAGCGTGAGACTGACCGCTTTTCTTCCGAATTGCGCGACGATCTTCTTTTTCAGCTCATCAAGTAACGCCGCCTCGGCTTTGATACTGGGCACAATGATCAGTTCGACCGCTCTATTGCCCGGGGAGAGGGAATACTGATACGCGTTTCCAACCCTGCGCTGACGTACTGCGCCGAGTTCGACCAGGGATTCCAATGCCTGGATGGCGCCTCGATGACTGAGCTTTGAAAGTTCTCCAACCTGCCTTCCGCTCAGCGGTTGCGGGGAGGCGGAGAGAACCCGCAGGATGCGGATTTTTGCGGGACTGCCGAAGATGGCTTCAAGAACCTTGTGGATGCCCATGTATGGATACTATACTATCCATAAGAATAAGTCAAGTATCCATCATGGTTTTTCCGTTGATTGTTCATGGATGGCAGCGAGCAGGACTGCAACGCGCACAGGTACTCGTCGATACGTGACAGGCTGTTGAAAAACGCTCCTATATCGTCATCCTGAACGAAGTGAAGGATCTCAACTATTCGAAAAAACAAGATTCTTCGCTGCGCTCAGAATGACATTATTGGTACTCATTGACTTATTCAACAGTCTGGTGAGATTCGATCCAACAGCTTCTTTCCTTTGGGCAATGCTTCCTCGTAATGCAGCAGCCTCGCGAAAATTGAGGGATGGATGCCGACATCATTTCTTCAAGCCGCTCTCTTTTCCCTCTACTCTTTCCCTTCTGTTCCGCTCCGGCAGGAAGGACAGCATAATTTCTTTATTTGCAATATAACCATTCCCCTGTTGCCGGATCAAGTTGACACGCAACAATTCCTCGACGTCACGGCGAACGGTTCTTGGGGTTTTCGTCGCGTATAACGCTGCTATGCGGGGACTGACTTCATTGAGTTTGGCGAGGGCAACAGGTTCACTCAGCTGTGAAAGATCCAACACGAGTTTTCTCATACGGTCGTTTATCTTTCCGGTCTTATCTCTGAAATGTGAATACACATAATCGCGCCAGGCAACTAATAATTGCTGCTGCTGTACGACCCTAAGCTGCGACCGCAGACCGTCCACAAAACCTTCCACCGCATACTGTATGAATGGAATGATGTCCCCTTTTGATTTGCTCGCATAGTCGAGCTGCCGGTAGTATTCGGTCCTCGTAAGATTATAGTGATTGCTCAGAAGGTGCGCGGCAGGGGTCGGGATGCCGGACAATAGGAGTATTTTGAACTCGAGCAGTCTGGCAGTGCGGCCGTTGCCGTCTCCAAAAGGATGTATCCATGCAATATAAAGATGGGCGACAATGGCCCGTATTACGCCAAAAATAATGACTTGTTCTTGCGGGTTAAACTCCGGCCTATTCAGCCATTCGCACATATGCTGGAGAAGATACTCGCAATCCTCGGCAGGCGCCCCCCTGTATCCCGCCACGCCAACCGAGTGTTTTCTGATTACTCCGGGCACAACGTCCTTGTCGAGTTCCAATTCATTCAGTACCGTTTTGTTGAATGCCACGATCTCTGCGACGCTTAAACCGCCCGCTTCCCCTTTCATTAATTTTTCCTTAATCTCATTACAGCCCTTGAGGATATTATCTATCTCTTTTCCAAGGTACTCACGCGAAGGCGGCAGGGGAAGATTTCCCTCTATACGCTCAATAACTTCCTCTTCGGAAAGGGTGTTTCCTTCAATGGCAGTAGTTGCCCTGACGCCTTTTGCAAGATACAACAGATGTAGTTTTTCCGCAGTATCCGGCTGTAAGGGCACGCCCGCTATGTGCTCACACTTGGACGCGGTCTCTCCGAGCGCCATCCAAAGCTTATGATCAAATTTCCTTAGATCAAGCTCAAAACTTATCCACGGGTGTGTCTTTTCGAATGTCTTCATTTTTGTCACAGTTTTATTATGTTAAACTATATGAATTTATACTGATAATCTACATTATAGCACTAATATTGTCAATACTTTTGTCCAATAATTTATTAGATGAATTTATCGTTAAATACGTCTAATTGGCTTATCCAAAGCGAAGCAGAAGACTCCAAAACTATGCTCGTCCCCTCTTCCTTTTTTCGATCGCCACTATAAGAAGGGACATCGCAGCCGGAGTCACGCCGGAGATGCGCGATGCCTGGCCGAGCGAGACCGGCTGAACCTGCTTGAGCTTTTGCTTCACCTCGCTGCCGAGGCCGGTCACCGCGTCGTAGTCCATGTCCGCGGGGATGGTTTTCTGTTCCAGTGATGCAAAGCGCTCCACCTGCTGGAGCTGACGCTGGATATATCCTTCATATTTCAGATGGATTTCCACCTGTTCAGCCGCTGTTCTTTCAAGCGGTGTTTCAGGCGGGTTGATCTTTGCAATATCCCCGTATCCCAGCTCCGGCCGCTTGATGAGCTGATCGAGCGGTACTTCTCCCGGAAGTTCAGTAGAGCCCTGTTGTGCGAGCACGGCATTGACCTCAGGTGTGGGCTTGACCCAGGTTTTCTTGAGCCGTGCTGTTTCTTGCTCGATACTTTTCTTTTTCTCAAGGAATAGTTTGTAAACATCCTCTGACACGAGCCCAAGTTCACGCCCCTTGTCCCGGAGCCGCAAATCCGCGTTGTCCTCGCGGAGGATGAGTCGATATTCTGCTCGGGAAGTGAACATGCGGTAGGGCTCGTTCGTCCCGCGGGTCACGAGGTCATCGATCAACACACCGATGTACGCCTCGGCGCGCGTGAGGATAAGGGGTGGCTGCTTCCGGATCTTGAGCGCGGCGTTGATACCGGCCATCAGTCCCTGGGCAGCGGCTTCCTCGTATCCCGATGTTCCATTGATCTGGCCGGCGAAGTAGAGCCCGCTCACCTTTTTCGTTTCGAGTGTATGCCGGACCTGGGTCGGCGGCGCAAAGTCGTACTCGATGGCATAGGCAGGCCGCATGATCTCGACCTTCGCGAGTCCTGCAATGGAACGGTACATCCGGACCTGAACATCGTACGGCAGGCTTGTGGACACGCCATTGGCATAATATTCCTCGGTATCGAGCCCCTCGGGCTCAAGGAAGACCTGATGCCGTTCGCGCTCGGAAAATCTTTTTACCTTGTCCTCAATGGAGGGGCAGTAGCGCGGCCCTATGCCCTTTATCTGACCAGTATAAAGTGGGGAGCGGTCTAGGTTATTAAGTATGATTTCATGGGTTTGTGCGTTTGTATATGTGAGAAAGCAGGGTATTTGTGGGAGGGGATGGCTATTTTCTGTAAAAGAGAAGAATGGGGCCGGATCATCGCCGGTCTGCATTTTCATGACTGAAAAATCGATCGTTCTCCCGTTCAGCCGCGCGGGCGTACCGGTCTTGAGCCGGCCGATCTCGAAGCCGAGTTCCCTCAAGCTGTCCGATAGTCCGATTGACGGGAACTCCCCTGCCCTGCCCGAAGGATAATGCACCATGCCGATGTGAATGAGTCCCTTTAAAAAAGTACCGGTTGTCACGATCACTGCCGATGCCAGATACTGCACGCCGATGCTCGTTTCGACCCCCAGGATCGTATTGTCCTCAACAAGGAACTTCTCGACAGTCCCCTGCTTCACATCCAGGCCCGGCTGCTTCTCAATGGTTTCCTTCATAGCGAGCCGGTACCGCTGCTTGTCGGCCTGTGCGCGCGTGCCGTGGACAGCCGGTCCTTTGCTCCGGTTCAGGACGCGGAACTGGATCCCGGTCCGGTCGATGATCTTCGCCATCTCGCCGCCAAGCGCATCGATCTCCTTTACGAGATGACCCTTTGCCAGGCCGCCGATAGCCGGGTTGCAGGGCATGAGCGCGATGCTGTCAAGGTTCATGGTGAGCATGAGCGTGGAGCAGCCCATGCGCGCCGAGGCCAATGCGGCCTCGCACCCGGCATGGCCCGCGCCGATCACGATGATATCGTATTTATTATCTAAAGACATCAATCATCTCCTGAATATTAGCAACGGAGACACCGACGTTTGAGTCAGGTTTGACAAAGTCGTAAATCGTGTCTCACACTAAGCCACGAAGCCACAAAGAAATCTCTTTTATGAATCAACGGCCTTACTTACTTCGTGTCTTCGTGCCTCCGTGTGAGAATATGACTTTACGAAGTCGTCATGTTCACTTCCCGATACAGAAGTCATTAAATATCCGTTCAAGGATGTCTTCCGTATAGGTCGCTCCGGTGATCAGCCCCAGGCTGTCGAGCGCGCCCCGGAGGTCCAGGGAAATGAACTCCGGCGAGAGTCCGGACGTTATCGATTCAAGCGCTCGTTGCAGGCTTTCTTTCGTCTGTTCAAGCGCTGTTTTGTGCCGCTGGTTCACTGCCCAGACATGTTCCCGCGAGCTGATCGTCCCCTGCTTGACCAGGCCTGCTATCGTGCGCTTCAGGTCATCAAGCCCCTCGCCGGTGCGGCAAGATACCGAAACCTGCGCCTCCGGTTCTCTCAGCTGCTCGAGCTTTCTCGGCAGGTCCGATTTGTTGATGATCGCGATCACGTGCTTGCCCTTTACTTCGTCCATCACACGCCGGTCCTCGGCAGTGAATGGTTGGGAGCCGTCGAGAACGAAAAGCACGATATCGGCGGACCCGATGGCTCCGAGGCTCCGTCGCACGCCCTCCTGCTCCACGATGTCATGGGAATGCCGGATGCCGGCGGTGTCCAGGATCTTGAGCGGTACGCCCGCGATGTTCAGATATTCTTCGATCACGTCCCGGGTCGTTCCCGGGACCTCGGTCACGATCGCCCGGTTCTGTTTCAAGAGCGCGTTCAAGAGCGAAGACTTGCCGACGTTCGGCTTGCCCACGATAGCGGTCGCGAAACCGTCGCGCAGTATCCTTCCCTGGGCGTAACCCGAGAGCAGTGAGTCGACCATGGCGAGCAAGCGGTCTGTTTCGTCCGCGAGCGGCTGACCAGTCCCGGTCTCAAGGTCCTCCTCGGGAAAATCGATCCCCGCCTCTATTGCGGCAATGAGTGACAGCAGCCGGTCGCGGAGTATGGCGATCTCTCCTGAAAGGCCGCCGAGCAGTTGTTCATTTGCCGCACGGAGAGCGAGATCGGTCTTGGCCATGATGATGTCCATGACAGCCTCGGCCTGGGCAAGGTCGATCCTGCCGTTCAAAAAAGCCCGTTTCGTGAACTCGCCCGGTTCCGCCTGTCTCGCACCTGCCGATATAAGCAGCCCCAGTGTTCGCCAGAGCGGCATCATGCCGCCGTGACAGTGTATCTCGATCACGTCTTCCCTCGTGTACGTTGACGGCGCGCGCATCACGCTACATAGCGCTTCATCCACGGTCTCGCCAGTGGCGGGATCAACAACATGTCCGTAGTGAATCGAATGCGAATTCGCGGCGATAAGATGTTTGTCCCTGCGGGGCTTGAAGATTGTAGTTGCGATCCCGATCGCCGTCCTGCCGCTGATCCGGATAATGCCGATGCCGCCGGCGCCTGGCGGTGTTGAGACGGCGCATATGGTGTCCTGTTCAGGCATAGCGGTATATTACCATAAACAGGGGAGGGGCGAAAAAGAAATTATTGGAATGGGAACGTCGAGCTTCATGACGGCACGGGTAGCAGTGATATAGCTTTGATAATTACAAATAGTGTACAATCGGAATATTTTTTATGATAAAATGCGGTACATACAGAGTTGCCCCTCACCTTAATCCTCTCCCCTGATGGGAGAGGAAATATAAACTCCCTCGCCCCATCGGGGAGAGGGCTGGGGGTGAGGGGAGGGTCCTGCCGAGATGAAAAATTGATTATTTCGTTTGCAGTAGCTTCTCCAACAGGAAGTTTGAGAGACCGCTTTCTCTGCGCCCTCTGAGGTGAAAAAAGATGAACAGCAAGTTACTCTGGGAACGGTACAAAAAACATCTCTGCGAATGTCCCTCGATCGGCATGACGCTCGACATCAGCAGGATAAACTTCGCTGATGATTATCTCGCACGCATGGAGCCTGATATCCAGAGGGCGTACGCGGCCATGGATGCCCTCGAAGCAGGGGCGATCGCCAACCCCGACGAAAACCGCATGGTCGGTCACTACTGGCTTAGGGCGCCGGGGCTCGCTCCATCGCCGGAGATCAGAAAAGAGATCGAGGACACCATCAAGGCGATAAAGGATTTCACGTTCACCGTGCACACGGGAAAGATCTTTCCCCGAAAGCGTGCCCGGTTCACGCATGTCCTTTGCATCGGCATCGGAGGTTCCGCACTGGGACCGCAGTTTATTGCTGACGCGCTCGGCACGACTGCGGATAAAATGAAACCGCACTTTCTGGACAATACGGACCCGGAAGGGATCAGCCGGGTGCTCGCCGAGATCGGGAACGATCTGGCGGATACGCTTACCGTGGTGATCTCTAAAAGCGGTAGAACCATTGAGACCAGGAATGGAATGATCGAGGTTGCCGCAGCCTATCGCAAAGCCAAACTCTCCTTTGAGCGGCAAGCTGTTGCAGTAACTGGAGTGGGGAGCAAGCTTGATGAAACTGCCAAAAAAGATTGCTGGATAGCCAGATTTCCAATGTGTGACTGGGTTGGTGGGAGAACTTCGCTATTTTCGGCAGTTGGTATTTTGCCGGCTGCATTGCAAGGAATTAATACTGAAGGATTATTAAAAGGCGCTGCGCTCTGTGACGGGCTCACTCGAGAAAAAGACACCCGCTCTAACCCGGCGGCGCTCCTGGCTCTTGCCTGGTATCATGCAACAGGCGGCAGGGGACAGAAGGACATGGTGATCCTCCCCTATAGGGACCGGTTGATGCTCTTTCCAAAATATCTCCAGCAGCTTATTATGGAGTCACTGGGCAAGGAAAAGGACCTGAACAACAAGGTCGTTAACCAGGGGATCACGGTCTACGGTAATAAAGGCGCCACGGACCAGCATGCCTATGTACAGCAGCTCCGGGATGGAGTAAACAATTTTTTCGCCACCTTTATCGAAGTGCTCCATGACCGGGATGGGGCTTCCCTTGAGGTTGAACCCGGCATCACGAGCGGGGACTATCTGAGCGCTTTTCTGCACGGAACGAGGAGCGCCCTGTACGAGAACAAGCGCGAGTCGATCACCATCTCGATCGACAAGCTCGATGAGCGATCCATCGGCGCGCTTATTGCGCTGTATGAACGGGCGGTCGGGTTCTACGCCACGCTGGTGAACATCAATGCGTACCACCAGCCCGGGGTCGAGGCGGGGAAAAAGATGGCCGAGGCGGTCATCAAGCTTCAAGGCGAGGTGTTTGCCCATCTCCGAAACAATGTCGGAAAATCGTATACAGCGGAAGAAGTTGCTGGAGCCATCGGAGCAGCAGAGAACGCGGAGTCGGTTTTCAAGATCCTCGAACACGCGAGCGCAAACGCGGATCATGGGGTTAAGAAGGATGCGGGGAAGACCGTTTTTGAGTCAAGGTATGAGGCGTTGTCAAATAATTGAACGGTTTCTTTGAAACATTCGTCATACGTCTAGTCTCACACAAAGCCACGAAGCCACAAAGGGAAAAATTTTATTTTCAATCCGTCTTTCTTTGTGTCTCTGTGTCTTTGTGTGATAGAGATATCTTTTTCATGTTCATCTTTTTGCCTGTACCATGAATAAACCGTTATCGTGCCAACCGTTCAACAGCATTGAATAATCCTGCAATCTCCTCCCCGGTATTATAAAAATGCGGCGACACGCGGATACCGCCGCCGCGGGCATTGACCATGATCTTTTTTCCCCGCAGCGCATCCCGCATTTTGGCAGGATCAAAATCACCCGAAAACGTAATGTTCCCACCGCGCTCGTGCCGCGCATTCGGGGTCAGGACACGATAGCTTCTTTTCATCGCTTCCTGCATGATCAGATCACCGAGGTCGAGCACGCGCTTTTCGATATGTTCGATCCCGACCTCGAACAGGAGATCAAGCGCCGCGCCAAGCCCGACAATGCCCATAAGGTTCATCGAGCCTTCCTCGAATCGCAGGGCATTGGTTTTCAGCAATAATTCGGGGCGATCGAATTCGAATTCGTTTTGGACACTTTTCCACCCGATGAGGGGAGGGGAGAGCTGCCCGGCCAGCTCTTTTCTGCAATAGAATATCCCGATGCCCTCAGGACCGAGGAGCCATTTGTGCGCATCTGCCGAGAGAAAGTCGATATGACAGTCCTTCACATCCATCGGGATGATGCCCAGGCTCTGGATCGCATCAACACAGAAGTGAATCTGTTTCTCCCGACACAGGGCGCCGACTTTTTTTAGATCGATCCTGAAGCCGTTCGAGAATTGAACAGAGCTCATGGCAAGAAGGCGTGTTCGTGTATCCATCAACCGCTCGATGTCAATCATGTCGATGCGGCCGTCCTGTGAAGGAATGATGCGGACTTCGACACCGTTACTCCTCAGATTCAACCAGGGATAGATATTGGCAGGGAACTCTTTTTCATAGATAAGGACATTGTCTCCCGGCCGCCAGTCGAGCCCCTGGGCAACGATCGACAGCCCATGAGACGTATTTTTTACAAAGGCGATCTCGTCCGGCCCCGCGTTGACGAGCCGTGCACACGCCTGTCTTATCTCCATGACCTGTTGTGCCCACGCAGGATAATGAAAGGACCCGCCTTCGGTCGCCTCGGCAAGAAATTTTTCGACCGCTGTCCTGACCCGGAGCGACATCGGCGCCACGCCTGCATGGTCGAGGTAAAGGTATTTCCCAGTAACGGGAAATTCGTGCCGGTATGCCTCGAAGAATTTATTATCCATTGTTCCTGATGTACGCTTTCTTTTCTTTCCTTTCCTTGATAATTGCTTCATGGCGTATTCCTTTTTAAGGGCCTGCGAGCGATTGCGGCAAGGCTCGCTGAACAGGAGCTTCACCGGAAGACGGCTGCGGGTGTAGCGTGAGGCCGTGCCGTCATTGTGCTGTTGGACGCGTCTCTGCAGATCGGTGGTAATGCCGGTATACAGCGTATTGTCCCTGCATTTCAGAACGTAGAGCAACCAGGCAGCAGCTTTCTTTTTTCTTTTCTTCGCGGCACCCATTCAACCACGATTGTATCCGAGACAGGGGCCTTTATCAAGCCTATTTACGGGTATTGTCAACCCCATCTCTCTTCTGGACTTTTGCAGCCACTTGTAGTAGATTTTCAAACAGTTGTGGCGTTGTTAAGGAGGGGCATGGCTGATTTAGAATCTATCCAGAAAAAAATTATCTCATTCCGGAACGAGCGTCACTGGGCGCAATTCCACGACCCCAAGAACCTCGCCGAAGCCCTCTCCATTGAAGCGGGGGAGCTGCTGGAAAATTTCCTGTGGAAGACAACCGATCAGTCCCGCAAACTCTCTCCTGAAGAACTCAAGAACGTAAAAGAAGAACTTGCCGACATTTTTATCTTTCTCACCTATCTCAGCGAGGAATATAAGATCGATCTTTTTAAGGAAGTAGAGAATAAGATCGCGAAGAACGCTGTCAAATATCCAGTAGAAAAGGCAAAAGGGTCGAATCGAAAATACACGGACTTATAAACGGCAAACCAAGCAGGAATTCCCTTGACAAAGTCTTATAAGTACTATATAGTTCTTTATAGTACTCTATAGCTATCCGTTGGGGGTGTCTTTATGAAGAAAATCGAAATTGATGATGACGTATTTAGTTTTTTACAGAAACATGCCAATCCATTGATCGATTCTCCAAATCAAGTGCTCAGGAGACTACTGTTCGGTGAGAAGGAACACACGGCTGTCAAGGAATCGTCCGGAAAGCTCAGCGGCGATTTAAAATCGATCTTCATACAGGGTGTTGTCAAAAAAGAGTTGGGCAAGAATTATAAAAAGATACCGCCAAATAGATTTATGTATGAGTCGGCAGATAAGTTGATATATCTCCAAAACTTTGATAAAAGCAGCGTAAAACTGTGGTACAGAATTAACAAGAACCAGTTTGACCTTCTGAAAAAAGTAACGAAAAAGGCATTTCTTGGGCTGACAAATCCGGCAGATAAGTTTGCCTATATATTCCCGATTAAGGATATAGAGCAGAGAATTAAAGAAGTGAAATGGACACGTGACTACCTCGAAGCAAATATTGATTACGCCTCATCACGCTGGGTTGAATTGGATTGGCGCATAGAGAAATATCTTCGCAGATATTAGAGATATACCATCAGACTGTAGTTGAAGAGCCTTCGGCGCTAATGGTGAACAATAACTATGCAGAATGACCTGTTTGGTAAACAGAAATTTCGCGATGTAACAACCTCGATATCGGGCATACGGGATAACCACAACCGGGGTGCGGTTGGCGACTTCCTGAAAACTAAAATAAAGGAAGGTTCCAATCTTTCGGTAGTATCTGCCTATTTCACTATTTATGCCTTTGATGCTCTCAAAGATCATCTCAGGCAGATTCAAGAAATGAGATTTCTTTTCGGAGAACCTCGTTTTATTCAATCTCTCGATCCGGATAAAACGGACAAGAAAGCATTCAAGTTGATAGATGACGGTCTCAAACTAGAAAACAGGCTGGAACAGAAGCGTGTAGCGAGGGAGTGCGCTGCGTGGTTAAGTGAGAAAGTCCAAATTAAATCAATAAGACAAACGAATTTACTGCATGGCAAAATGTATCACATGTCCACTGATGGTATTGACGATGCCATAATGGGCAGTTCGAATTTTACGGTTCGAGGCCTTGGCCTTGGCGAGGCCAACAATATCGAATTAAACCTTGAAGTAGACAGCAATCGCGATCGGAAGGATCTTAAATCGTGGTTCGACGAAATCTGGAACGACGAAAAGCTGGTTGTTGATGTTAAACAGGATGTCTTAAACTCCCTGTCTAAACTTTATGCAAATCATCCGCCCCAGTTCATCTATTATCTGACGCTGTTCAATCTGTTCAGGGAATTTCTTGACGGCAAGCGGGAATTAGACGAAACACTTCGCAAGACAGCTCTACCCGATACTCACGTTTGGCAGAAGCTGTTTTCCTTCCAAAAGGACGGGGCGAAGGCGGCCATTAATAAGATCCTTGCCAATAACGGCTGCATCCTTGCTGACAGCGTAGGACTTGGCAAAACCTTTACCGCACTGGCTGTTATCAAGTATTTCGAATTGAGAAACGAGCGGGTTCTTGTGCTTTGTCCCAAGAAACTGCGCCGCAACTGGACGGTCTATCGTTCCAACAGCACGCTTAATCCCTTTCTTGCCGATCGTTTTCGTTATGACGTGCTCTCGCATACGGATCTTTCTCGAACGACCGGGTCAATTGACGATATTGACCTGTCCACGTTGAACTGGGGCAACTATGATCTAGTCGTGATCGACGAATCCCATAACTTCCGCAATAACGCGGTCAACCGTCAGCGGCCGGGAGAAAAGCCGCGCCGCAGCAGGTATCAGCGACTGATCGAAGATATCGTCAAGTCCGGCGTTCGCACCAAGATCCTTTTGCTTTCTGCTACTCCGGTAAACAATCAATTATCCGACCTGCGAAATCAGATCTCCTTCATTGCGGGGGGCGACGTAGCCCGCGACGACCAGGCCGATGCTTCGTTTACAGAAAAGCTCGGGATAACTTCCGTTCGCGAGACCACCCGCATAGCCCAAACGCATTTTACGAACTGGTCTAAGAAGCCGGCTGCTGAAAGAAAAACCAGAGATCTCCTTGCCGCACTCGGCGGTGATTTCTTCAAGTTGCTTGACGGGCTCAGCATTGCCCGCTCCCGACGCCAAATAGCGAGCTACTATAAAAACGAGATGAAGGAGCTTGGCGGTTTTCCTCGCCGGACCACGCCTCGGTCCGAGCATCCCACCATCGATCTCCAGCAGCGGTATCTGTCATTTGAACAGCTCGACAGGGAAATCAGCGATCTTCATCTTGCGCTGTATCATCCGACCGCAAAACTTCGAAAAGACCTGCCGACCGCAATACGAGACATGTATCAGGATAAGATCTTGGGCGGGTTCACTCAGGAGGGTCGTGAAAAGATCCTGATCGCGATGATGAAGGTCAATTTTCTGAAGCGCCTCGAAAGCTCCGTTGATTCCTTCCGGCTGACGCTGGAGCGTACAATCGAGAAAATCAACCGTCTGGAAGAGCGCATCCTGGCATTCGAAAAGCATATCGATGAAAATCCTGAGATCGACTACGACACGTTAACGCCGGACCAGTTCGAAGATCCGGATTTCGATAGAGAAGAATTTACCATAGGCGGAAAGCGGCGAATTCATCTGGGACATATCGACCTTCCTGAATGGCTGAAGGAAGTCCGTCAGGATCGCGTGCAGCTGCAGTTTCTGCTAGAAAAGACAACAGCGGTCCGGCCGGACCGCGACGGCAAACTGGCAACTCTTCGGACCATCATAGAGGAGAAGACTAAGTCGCCCTCGATTAACAAAGATGGCAAACAGATACGGAAGATACTGGTATTCACCGCGTTTGCCGATACCGCCCGCTACCTGTACGAACAACTCGCGCCCTGGGCGCGGCAGACCCTCGGCATTCATACTGCTCTCGTTGTCGGAACGGGCGACAATAAAACATCTCTGGCCGAACCCAGCTCCGATTTCGATGACATCCTGACCAACTTTTCTCCGTTGTCCAAGTTTCGTGAACTCCAGGAGCGTTTTCCACAGGACGAGGAGATCGACCTACTGATTGCGACGGATTGCATATCCGAGGGACAGAACCTCCAGGACTGTGACCTGCTCGTCAATTACGATATTCACTGGAACCCCGTCCGGATCATCCAGCGATTTGGCCGTATAGATCGGCTCAAATCACGAAATAATGAAGTCAATCTTGTTAACTTCTGGCCAGTGGCTGATCTCGATCGTTATCTTAATGTTAAACATCGTGTTGAAGCCCGCATGGCCCTTGTGGATATTTCGGCCACCCAGACCGACAATCTTCTCGATCCTGGTCAGCTTGAGGAATTGATCCGGGAAGATCTTCTTTTCCGCGATCGGCAGCTTAAGCGGCTGAAAGATGAAATCCTCGATCTGGAAGATTTAGATGACAGTGTATCCCTGACAGATTTTTCACTGGATGAATTTCGGCTTGATCTGTTGCAGTATATCGAGTCCCGCAAAGAAGAATTGGAGGATGCCGGGCCGGGTCTGTATGCAGTTGTCCCTCCCAAAGAGGACATCCCGGCCTGCAAGCCGGGTGTGATCTTCTGCCTTCGCCATAATGGAGCTCACGCAGCCAAAAAGAAAGAGGCGGCGGATCGACAGCCGGGGGATTCCGCTCCAATTAATCCGCTGCTGCCTCATTATCTTGTCTATGTTCATGATGACGGAACCATCCGGTACTCATTTGCTCAACCCAAGGAATCGCTTCTCCTGATGCGCAGCATTGCTTCTGGCGAGGAAGCCGCGATTGAAAAGATTTGCGATCTGTTTGACTCCCGCACAGCGGATGGCACTGATATGAGCCACTACGATAGCTTGATTAAGAAGGCGCTTGCCTCGATCGAACACACTTTTCAGCGCCGGGCTGCTTCAGCGCTTCTTTCCGGTCGGGGGGGCGTACTCCCGACTGCAGAGGAGACCCCGGTTGCGGATACGGGAGAGTTTGAGCTGATTACCTGGCTTGTTATCATGGAACCGCATAAGGACTAAAACGAATGGCAGTAAATGCGTCACAAGAAATAAGAGAAAAGATAAAATCAGCGCTTGTCGATTTCGACACAAAGCCGCTCAATACGGCTGCGCGCGCTTTATTCGACGTTCTTGGTTACAATAGCCAACGCGACGAACGAGTTTTGAAAATATCTTCAAATGATGATTTCTTGCATTGGTTGAATGCTTCCGGGATCGGCGGCAAGTTGACGGATAAAGATAGAAGCGAACTCTTTTCATCGGTAAAGAGTCTCCACTTTCTGTTCCAGCTGACCGACGCGGACATCAGAGAAAAAATCGGGCCTGTTCAAGGTTCTCTCTTCGATTCCTCAACGGCTGTCGATAGGGCTAAGATTGAAAGTTACCTGTTCTTCGCGGTATCTCTGAATCCAGGCGTTCCGCGTACCCGCACAGCTCTTGCCAAAATCGTACGTCTTATAAACAAGCCGCTCCCGATGCCCGCTCTTGTCCTCTTCCGGCATGGAGAAACACTTACCCTTGGAGTAATCAACCGAAGGCTAAATTTAAAGGCAGCGGACAAGGATGTCCTGGAGAAGGTCACCGTCATCAAGGATATCAGCATCAAGAGCCCCCACCGGGCGCATACTGAAATACTTTTTGACCTTTCTTTTTCCGAGCTTCGCCGAGAACCGGGGTTCGAGAACTTTGTTCAGCTGCATAACGCATGGAAAAAGACACTCAACATCCAAACCCTCAATGAAGGCTTCTTCCGGAAGATACGCAACTGGTTCTACTGGGCTCGGTTGAATGCCAGCTTCCCGGAGGGCGCGAAAAAGGACGCCGACGGCCGCGATTCGGAATCCGTGATCCGGCTGCTCACGCGCATGATCTTCTGCTGGTTTCTGCGCGAAAAGAACCTTATCCCCGATGAACTCTTCTCGGAACGATCAATCGAAGCTTTGCTCGACAAATGGAAAGCCGCGGAGATCGGGCAGGATGCCGAAGGCCGCTACTACAAGGCAATTCTTCAGAATCTGTTCTTTGCCACTCTCAGCACACCGATTGAAGAGCGTAAATTCAGAACGAATTACTCATACAAAGGCAGGAACAAACATTACGGTGATCAGCGGTTCTTTCGCCATTGCGGCCTGATCTCGGAAAAAGCTCCGGTCGAAGATTTGTATAAGTCGATTCCCTTCCTGAACGGCGGCCTCTTTGAGAATCTTGATGAGATTCCGGGGCAGGGCGATCCCTCTATCACGAAAGAAAAACGCATCGATGGTTTCTCCGATGTCGAGCAGAAACAGCCGGCTGTTCCGGACTTTCTCTTCTTCGGGATTGAAAAACCGGTCCCAGAAATAGCCGAACTCCTTGGCGAGAAAACGGCCCCGTTGGCGATGGGCCTGCTCAACATCTTCCGGGATTACAAATTTACGATTGAGGAGAATACCCCGCTCGAAGAAGACATTGCGCTTGATCCGGAACTCCTCGGCCGGGCGTTTGAGAATCTGCTGGCAGCGGTTAACCCCGAGACCGGCACGGTTGCCCGGAAATCGACCGGTTCCTTCTACACGCCCCGCGAGATCGTCAACTACATGGTTGACGAGGCGATTGTTCGCTATCTGTTAGAAGCGGTGAGTGCAAAAGGGAATCACGCACCCGATCTTGAAGAAAAACTGCGCCAACTGGTTTCAGAAGACCTTGAGTTGCAGCCCTTTAATGAACAGGAAACCGACACAATTATTTCGATCGTCAGCCGCCTGAGAGTCCTTGATCCCGCCTGCGGGTCCGGCGCGTTCCCGATGGGCGTTCTTCATCGTCTCGTTCATATTCTGCGTAAGCTCGATCCCGGCAACACCCGTTGGAAAGAAACAAAACTCGCCACTTTGCCGCCTGAGATGCGTCAGAAGGCCGAAGACGTTTTTCATTCCGAATCATTCGACTACTCGCGCAAGCTGGAACTGATCAAGGATTGCATATACGGCGTTGATATTCAGCCGACGGCCATTCAGATCAGCAAACTGCGTTTTTTCCTGTCCCTGGTTATTGAACAGCACGCCGGGAATTCCATCAGGCCACTCCCCAATCTTGAAACAAAGTTCGTGTGCGCAAACGTATTGCTTGGAGGGACTCACCCTGACGGTTGGTCTCTGTTCCAGCATCAGGTCGAGCAAAAGGAAAAAGAGATTCTCGTTGTTCGTTCCAAATATTTCTACGCTATGACGAAAGCTGAAAAAGACGCTTGTCGAAACGAGGATCGCCGTCTGCGGAAAGAGATGAGCGACTTTATCGAACAACTCGGCGGAAGCGACGCGCACGCGCTTGCTTCGGTCGTCGCGGATTGGGACCCTTACAAAAGCGGCACAGTGGCCGAGTATTTTGACCCGGAGTCCATGTTCGGCGTTTCAGACGGCTTCGATATCACCATCGGCAATCCGCCGTATGTCCGGGCCGATGAACAGTCGGAATGGAACCAAAAACAACGTCGGCAGGTAGTTGCGAGTAAAGAGTATGAAACTCTCTGGGAGAAGTGGGACCTCTTCGTTCCATTTATAGAGCGGAGCTTCAAACTTCTTAGGCCCGGTGGAGTCTCCACGCTGATTGTTTCGGATGCTTTCTGCCATGCAAAATATGCTCAGAAACCACAGAACTGGTTCCTACAAAACGCGCGCGTCGTTCGCCTCGACTTTTGTAGCGATCTAAAGATATTTGATGCTGCAGTTCATAATCTTATATATTTCTTCCAAAGAACAGACGGTAGCCATAATATTCCTGATCGCCGTGTTCATAAAGACGAGTTCGGGAATGTAGAGAAGCTATCGAGTGACGAGCAAGTGAAGTTGACATATAGGGCCTTCTTCCCAGATGCGGCTAGTAGCGGGCATGTTAATTCATCAAGTATTACATTGTCACAGATTTGTTACATAAGCAAGGGAATGGTCGTTTCCTCTGATGAACGGCGTGCACAGGGTGCATTTCGCATGGAGGATGTCGTTTCAGAATTGAAAGATGAAGAGCATCCAAAGAAATTTGCAGAGGGAAAGCATCTATCCTCGTGGTTGCCAAGTTGCACTAAATGGTTGGAGTGGGGAACAAAGCGAGCGCCAAGCCTGTTTAGTCGCCCAACATTTCGAGAGTTGCATGAGGTCGCCGAAAAGATTCTTGTACAGCGTAGCCCGGGTCCCGATCCAAAATGTTGCTATGACGACCAACAAATTCACTTCACTGAAAGTACGGTTGGCTTTGTTTCATGGCATATGCTCGCAGATGTCCGAAATCGATCACTCCAAAAAGTTGCCCGATATCGCGGAGAGAAGCGGCGTCCTGATCTGCCTATGCGAGAAGATTTAGAGGCAATAAGCAATCGATTTGCCGCAAAGTATCTTGTTGCAGTAATGAACTCTTCGGCAGCGCGCGCATTTCTTAGGTCAAACCGCCGTAGCAATATTCATCTTTATCCTGATGACTGGAAAAAACTTCCAATCCCTGACGTTCCTAAAGACAAGCAAACACCGATCGTTCATATCGTTGACCAGATTCTTACTCTTCGCCGGGGAAATCCCGAAGCTGATATTGCCGAGCTTGAGGCAAGGGTTGATCGCATGGTAACGGAATTGTACGGGATCGGCGTACACGTTGCCCATATCGATGCGGTCTTGCCGGCGATGACAGCCGAGATATATGTGTCCAGTGAATCCGGAAGGAAGCAGTTGTTGCGCGATCAGGTATTGCCCGAGTTGCGTTTAAAGGGGCCATATTTCAGCGTAGAAGTTCTGAAAAGGATTTTGAAGGAACGCAAAGAGACCATAGAATCTACGACACTAAATCGATATCTCGTCGAGTTGGTTGATGGCGGCTTTATCTTTGATGCCGGTCGCGGCTGGTATTCATTCTTAAAAGATCCGGCAATGTTAAATAAGGATTCCGTCAAGGAACTTGTGTCGGAGGTTCGCAAAGAATTTCCTTTGCTGCGCTTCGCCGCGTGGTCAACTGACCAGTTCAATCCCTGGCTGCATCATTTGATCGGTCAACCCGTGATTCTTCTTCATGTTGAAAAAGACGCCATGAAGGACGTTGCCGCTCGTCTTGAGGAAAAGAACTGGAAAATTGCGCTCAATCCGCGCGGAGGCCATGCACAGGTTACTCCGCAACCGCGCGTTGTGGTCATCAGGTCGCTTCATTCAGCTGCGCCGGAAGCAGCGGACGGTTACGCGAAGCCGGAGCAGGCGCTTGTTGAATTGGGGCTTGAAGTTGAAGCGCTAAACCTGATATCGGCAGCCGAATATCGTGCAATGGCTTCGCGGTTAGTCGGGGAACAGCATGTTTCAGTCGCTACCTTATTGAATTATGGGGCAAAGAGGCGCTTAGAACCTAAGGATATTTTCGATAATCAATTAGCGGCACTTTTTAAGGAATTTGCCGTTAATTGATTTAAGGCCAAATCATGATTGCAACTCATTGTTTTCAAAAGGATTGGGCTTTAGCCAAACGCAGTGAGTTAGGCGGCGGCGATCCCACATTAATAGAGAAAACAGTCCACGCCTTTGCTCTTCTTTGCCATCTGGCGCACAGAGGCGTGCCCATGGTTTTTAAGGGCGGAACCAGCCTGATTCTCAGATTGCCACGATTCAGACGCCTTTCGATCGACATAGATATTCTTTGTCCTCTGCCTGATAACGATCTCGACACTCATCTAAAACAGATTGCCTTAGAGCCGCCATTCATTCGATACGAAGAAGACGACCGGGGGCATGACCGCTTGCCTGCGCGGCGGCATTTCAAATTCTATTACAACTCAGCAGTCAACAATAATTCACCTGAATACGTTCTTCTTGATGTTGTCAAAGAGGAGGCTCAGCATCCCTATGTGGAGAACATAGTCATTGCATCGTCTCTGTTTGACGTGACGGGTGACATTCGGGTTGATGTGCCGGTTATTGAGAGTCTTCTCGGTGATAAACTTACTGCTTTTGCACCGTGTACCGTCGGCGTTCCTTGCACACCCGATTATGCGATGCAGGTGATGAAGCAGTTATTTGATGTTGGTGTCCTGTTCGATGTAGCTTCCGATTTTGGAAGGGTCGCACAGGCATACGATGCAATTTTTGCAGCTGAAAATATGTATCGCGATGGGGCACATACGGTCGAGGCTGCTCTCAACGATAGTATCGAGACGGCACGGCTCATTGGTCACTTTGGCCTCAAAGGGTCAGCGCAAAATGAACAGCAAATTTTGCTTGAACGGGGCAGATCTTCTCTGACCAGTCATCTGTGCGGGACCTCTTTTTCGGGCGCGCAGGCAAAAGTAGCTGCAGCAAAAGCAGCATATCTTGCGACATGTTTAAGAGATCGGAACTTAGATGGGATAATACGAAGAAGACCATTTAATCCGGACGGCGTCGGCGAATTGCGCGAAATTGTTTTGCCTGACCTCGTTCTTCAGAGATTGCGGGGTGGCAATCCCGAAGCTTTCTATTACTGGGCGCTCGCATTAGGACTGTTATCGTGACGGAGTGTAATGTAGGGGTGCGATTTGGAAACGACTGAAAAGATAGTCGAAGCCTATGTTCGATATGTCAAAGGATGGTTCACTTTGCCGAATATCAAATGCGATGGCCAAATGGAAATTGATTTGCTAGCCTTGAATACGGCCAATCCGAACAACCCCGAGCGCTATCATATCGAGAGTGGTGTTTCAATATCCGGCAATTTTTCGAAACTGACTAATAAGCCTTTTTCCAAAGACGATCTGAAAATTCGTGTTAAACAGGCGGAACAACGACGAACACTTGGTTATTTTGTTGATCGAAAATTCAATGATCCACAGGTCATTGTCAAGTTAGAACAATATGGGTTTACACCGGGCACTTATCGCAAGGTGATCGTGTCGTGGGGTTGGGAGGATGACGTTCCGAGCGCAGCTGAAAGAGCCGGAGTCTTGCTTTGGGATTTCAAAGAGATACTTCACGAAATTGCACATAGTGGGCGTGCATGTAGAACGTATTTTACTGACGATACTATGAGGACTCTTCAGCTCATGGCGAAGGCTATTGATTTCAATTAAAGCAGAAAGGCCACACTATGATAAATCAATTATACATAGAGCGCGCTTTGTTCGTTGTTGGCTTACAAAACACGGGCAAATCCACTCAATTAAGAAGCATGCTCGCGGATCCTCGATTTGGGGCAAATGGACGTACTGCGTCGTCGAAAAGAATCAAAATCATTCAACTCAGCAATGAAAGAAATCTGTATATAAGATTGTCGTCTCCTCATGAAAGTCGCCTGACGCCACAGAAATTTATACGGGGTATTCAAAGTAGAATGCGAGCGGGGCGCTGGTGCTTTGCCGGAGCCCTTCATCCCAAGCCGCTTAATAAAATGCCAGACGCTGCTGAGTCTATAGCGTTGTTTCAGGACAAATTCAACGTGGAAAGAATTCGGGTTTGTTTCCTTTCGCCGGATAAACGCGGTCAGTGGTTGAATGAAAATGAAGAAATTAGAATTGAAGGTTTGTTGCGACATTTAAGAAAAATCGGCAATGTTGAGTGCATGTTTATTGATGCCAGATCGAGGAAGGCCAATAGTTTATTGCTTTCTGACTTTTTTGATTTCAGCTAGCCAGCTACACAGATCTTGGGGCATTAGACTCGCTTGTTATCCTTTCAATATTCGTACTGGGAGTTGCTCATGGATGATGAGTTATGTCAGAAAATGAAAGCCATCAATTGGAAGTGGGCGGATAAAGACCCGAACGCTCTTCAGGTCCTTGAAGGGCGGATTGCAGATGCCGGAAGCATGCTCGGCATAGTTGTTTACTCCGATCTCGTTCGAGGTATAGATTTCCATGTGCCAACAGTAAACAATGGCAATGCTTATCGAATACAAACACATGAATGGTCCGGCTTCGACAGGGGATTAATTGGAGAATTTCTCGGATATATATCGATGCGGTCATATTGCGAGCACGGATTCATGGCGAGCGCATTAGTAGTGAATAAGATAGAATTTAAGCCTAGTGATCATTTTTTTCAGTGGATGGAGACGCTAAACGTACTTCCGGATACTACTGATGATACTGTGTTAAAATTTTGGATCGAAGAAGTTAATAAAGCGCACAATTAGTATAAGGCTGGCCGTAGATAGAGGTCTTCATACGCGACCCATAATTATGCGGATGAAGCCAGCGCGTCATATCAATTATGACAACTGATAATCACAATTAAACTGAAATATTATTATAGAGGTGTTGATTTTATGAGTAAACATGATAATAAGGATGATGGCTATTTTGAGGGCTACGCCCAATTTGCGGGTGTTCTGAGAACTTGGCTGATAGCTTACGGTATTGGTGGACCAGTCTTATTCGTCACTCAGGCGCAGCTTGCAGATAAATTATCTAAATCAGGCCAGGCCCATTTTATTGCAAGTCTCTTCTTGGCTGGTGTTTTTCTTCAAGTGGTAGTTGCGTTACTTTATAAAGGTGCAATGTGGTACCTCTATGTTGGTGAGGAAGATGAAGATATGCAAAAAAGAAAACGTTATATAATATCAAGTTGGCTGGCCGAATCTTTTTGGCTCGAGATGCTTTTTGATTTAGCATCAATAGCGTTGTTTATGTTTGCGACAAGTATTGTTTTAGATATACTTACGTCAACTGTTATAGCACAAGTGCATCCGTGAAAAAACTTCATTGGTGCCGGTCTATATTGCTGCACTTTGTACATACGCGACTCGCAGTGCGTGGTTTTTTGCCTTTGCATATTGAGGCCGTGAAAAGGGCGCTTTTATGAATAAAGAAAATCCGACTACCACCATTACCCCATTTGAACGCATCCGCCGAACAAATTCGACAGGCAACGAATTCTTCTGGTCGAGCCGGGGTTTCGCCCAGGTGCTTGGATATACGGATTACCGCAACTTCGAAGCTGTCATCGAAAAAGCGCGCACTGCGTGTTTTAACAGCGGCCAATGTGTCGAAAACCATTTCGTTGAAATCACCGAAATGGTCGGCATTGGGAGCGGGGCGCAGCGTCCGATCTGGACGGTGATGCTGTCTCGTTATGCCTGTTATCTGGTCATCTGAGTGCCCTCAATCATCGTTGCTCTTCCCAAAAACACACAGATCATGTTGCGCCGCTGCCGTTCGGTATGTTATAGTACTTTTTCCATGAAGACCCTGCGCGACATCATCCAGCCGGTGCTCTGCGATATCCAGGCCGGGCACAAAACCGTTGAAGTAAGCGAACTCTGGGGGGCTGCGAAGGCCTTTTTTTTATTCGGTCTCCAGCACGAATCACGCCGACCGGTCATTATCGTGACCGCCACAGAGGAAGAAGCAGAAACGCTTGCTGAGGACCTGCGGTTTTTTTCCGGGCAGAAGAACCTGTTCACCACGGAGGCTGCAGAGGGAACAACACCGCTAGAAAATCCCCCTGTATCCCCCTTCCCCGATAAAACCATTCGAGGACAAGTTTCCAAAGGGGGAGAAATAAATGCCCCCCCTTTAGCAAAGGGGGGAGGGGGGGGATTTGAAATATTCCTCTTTCCTGCCTGGGGCGTGCTTCCCTTTGAGGCGGACTCGCCCGACAGCCGCACCGTGGGCGAGCGCATGCGCTTCCTGTACAGCCTCATCTCCGGCAGCCCGGGGATCTTCGTGGCGCCGGTCACGTCCCTGATGCAGAAGCTTCCGCCCTGGGAGCTTTTCGTTGATTCAATAAAAACCATAACCACCCAAACACAGATCAATCCCGACGGCCTCATTGCCGCGCTGGTTGCCACGGGCTACGAATCAGCCTCCCTGGTCACGCGCGTAGGCGAGTTCAGCAGGCGCGGCGGGATCATTGATTTCTTCTCGCCATTGCATGAGAACCCGGTCCGCATGGAATTCTTCGGCGACGCGATCGAGTCCCTGCGCGAGTTCGATCCCGAAACCCAGCGCTCCACGGGAGAGATCCGGGAGGCGGTGGTGCTGCCGGTGCGGGAACTGATCCTCAATGAGAAGGGGATCGAACGATTCAAAAAAAGACTTCAGATAACCACGGATGAAAACGGTTTCACAACAGACGAACGTATCAATCAAATACAGCAGGGCATCCTCCCGCCAGGCGGCGAGTTCCTCGCCCCGTTCTTCTACGAGATGGAGAGCCTGTTCCACTATCTGCCCGTAAACAGTCTCTTCGCGCTCATCGAGCCCGATGATCTGAAAAAAGAGCTCGAGGACCAGATCAGAAAGAGAGAAGAGGGCAGACACGAAGAGAAAGAAGAGGGGAGAATACTGCCGGAGGTCGCCGAGCTGTATCTTGACCGGAAGGGGATAGAGGCCGGGCTTTCAAAGTTCCCCTTGCTCAACATCCGCCTGCTCGGCTCAGGAGCGGGGCATCGCATGGACACGAAATCCTCGTCCTGGCTCAGCGTTCGCCTCACGAAGCCGATCGAGCGGGAGCAGCGCGAGCAGGAGCAGAGGCCTGTTGAAGGCACGATGGCCGGGCTCGTGGAAAAGCTGAAACGGCTGAGAGAGTTCAACCGTGTCGCGCTCGTATGCGGCACGGACGAGGCCGCGGCGCGGCTAAAAAAACTGTTCATGGAATACGGCCTCGGCGTTGCGCTCGGCCCGCATCTTCCTGACCAGCAGTCCGGGCCATGGCCGATCATGGCAATGATCGGCAGGCTGTCGGATGGGTTCGCCTGGCAGGAGCTGGGCGTCGCGCTGATCACCGAAGAAGAGATCTTCGGCAGGAAAGTGCATTCCGCCAGAGGCGGAACGCCAAGATCCAAAGTCGCTCCGTTCCTCTCGACGTTCAAAGAGCTCAAGCCCGGAGACTTCGTGGTCCATACCGACTACGGCGTTGGCGAATACCAGGGCCTGACGCACCTCAGCGTTGACGAGTTCGAGACAGACTTTCTCACGCTCCGCTATGAACCGGACGCGAAATTATACGTTCCTCTTTACAGCCTCGACAAGGTCCAAAAGTATATTGGAATAGAAGGTTCGGCCCCGAAGCTCGACAAGCTCGGAGCGCCCGCGTGGGCACGGACAAAAGAGAAAGCACGGAAGGACATCCTCGAGATGGCCCAGCAGCTCGTGGCCATCTATGCCGCGCGCGAGGCCATGCAGCGGCCGTCCTTTTCGCCGCCGGACAACCTTTACCGCGAGTTCGAGTCCGCGTTCCCCTATGAGGAGACACCGGACCAGCAGAAGGCGATCGAGGACGTGCTCGCGGACATGCAGCGCCCCCGGCCCATGGACCGGGTCGTGTGCGGTGACGTGGGGTATGGAAAGACCGAGGTCGCGCTGCGGGCCGCGTTCAAGGCCGTGGAGGACGGGTATCAGGCCGCGGTGCTCGTACCCACGACGCTGCTTGCGGACCAGCACTTTCGCACCTTCTCCCAGCGGCTTGCGCCCTTTTCGGTCCGCGTGGACATGCTTTCGCGCTTTCGGACAAAAGCAGAACAGAAGGAAACCCTCAAGGGCTTGAAGAGCGGCACCGTGGACATGGTCATCGGCACGCATCGCCTGATCCAGAAGGACATTCTTTTCAAGAACCTCGGACTGCTCGTGGTGGATGAGGAGCACAAGTTCGGCGTCAAGCACAAGGAGCGCATCAAGGAATTCAAGAAGCTTGTGGACGTGCTCACGCTTACGGCCACCCCGATCCCGCGCACGCTCCACATGTCGCTCGCGGGCATCCGGGACCTCTCGATCATCCAGACGCCGCCGCTCGACCGCCAGGCCATTCAGGTGGTGCTCGCGCGCTTCGGCAAACGCGTGGTCCGCGAGGCGATCGCGCACGAGCTCGCGAGAAACGGCCAGGTATTCTTCGTGCACAACCGGGTCCAGGGCATCGAGCGCATGGCCGACTTCATCCGGAACCTGGTGCCCGAGGCAAGGGTGGGTGTGGCGCATGGCCAGCTCAAGGAAGACAAGATCGAGGACGTGATGACGAAGTTCCTTGCCGGGAACCTGAACGTGCTGGTGACCACGACGATCATCGAATCCGGCATCGACATCCCGACCGCCAATACGATCATCATCAACCGCGCGGACCGCTTCGGTCTGGCGGACCTGTATCAGATCAAAGGCAGGGTCGGCCGGAGCAGGGAGAAGGCCTATGCCTATCTGCTGGCCCCGGCGGACGAAGCGCTCTCTGACACGGCGCGCAAGCGTCTCCGAGCGATCCAGGAGCTGTCCGAGCTCGGCGCCGGGTTCCGCATCGCGGCGCAGGACCTCGAGACGCGCGGCGCCGGAAATCTGCTCGGCAAGCAGCAATCCGGCCATATCGCGGCCGTGGGCATCGACCTCTACACCCAGATGATGGAGGAGGCCATGGCGGAGCTGCGCGGCGAAACGGTTTCGGAAGTGCCGGACACGCTCATTACCATGCGCGCGTCGGCCTTTATACCCGAGGACTACATAAGCGACGTGAGCCTGCGGCTCGCGGCGTACAAGGAGATCTCGAGCATGAGCCTTGAAACGGAGCTGAAGGACCTCGCTGATGAGCTTCGCGACCGCTACGGTGAGCTGCCCGAGCCAACGGCGAACCTGCTCGAGATCATGTCCATCAAACTGATCGCCAAAAAGGCAGGTGTTGCGCGGATTGACGCGGGCAAGAACATCGTGAATATCACCTTTACCGTGAACGCGGGCATTTCGCCCGACCGGGTCATGACGCTCCTCAAAAGGAACAAGGGAAGGATCAAGCTTGTCCCGGAATATACGCTTCAGATCGCTTTGCCTGACCAGACGCTTCGGACCGCGTCGGAAGCGGTGAAAAAGTGCTTGCAGGAACTAGTGTAGTGTGTTATAAGAATAAGCGTTTTATGCACTAGAGAGAGCCTTACCAAAGGACGTAAATTCACTTATTTGAGGAGATCATTTCATGAAAAAGTTCAGCACGATACCCCTGTTATTAATCCTTGCGTTTTCCCTCACAATGTCCGGTTGCAACAAGGGCGAGGATGGCGCGGTTCTGGCCAAGGTGAACCGCGGCACCATCACCGCGTCGGATTTCAAAAAACAGATCGAGGAACTGGCGCCCCAGATGCAGCAGGCCATCCTGGCCGATCCCAAGGCCCGCAAGGAGTTCCTCGAAGACCTGATCGGGATCGAGGTCGTGATCCAGGAAGCGAAGCGACAGGGGCTGGACAAGGACGCGGAGTATAAAAAGCGGCAGGAGCAGCTCAAAAAGGAACTGGAGAGGCGGGTCCAGGAAGAGGCGAAGAACGATCTCTTCAACAGCCTGTTAAAGAAGGAGCTGGGCGACAAGATGAGCAAGGTGACCCCGCCTTCGGACAAGGAAGTGCAGGACTATTTCACCCAGAACAAGGACAAGATCTTCAAGGCAGCGGGAAAACAGGTCAGCCTGAAAGATATCGGGCAGCAGCTCAAGTTGAGAATGACGCAGGAAAAGCGGCGGGACCTGTACCTTGAGTACGCGAAAGGCCTCAAAGCCAAGGCCAAGATATCGGTTGACGACAAGGCCATGGACACGGCAATGGCCGAACTCAACAAGCCCGCGGACCTGTCCAATCTGACCGTGACGAAGGTCCCCGCAGCGGGAAAAGAAGAAACAAAAAAATAGCGGCTGCGATGAATATCCCGCGTCTCACGAAATATCTGGCCCCGGTGCTGTTGCTGGGGCTTCTCTTTTTTGCCTGTAAGAAAAAGGTGGAGGAGAAGTCACAGAACAGTACCGTTGCGACGGTCTCCGCCGACGTCAGGGTCGTGGCGACGGTGAACGGGGACCCTATCACACTCGCAGAATTTCAGGAACGATTCGGCCGCACCGGGATTAAACCCGAGCGCGAAGCCGAACTCGAGATCAAGGTGGAGTTCCTCAACAGGCTTATCGAACGCAAGATGATGCTCGGCGAGGCCCAGCGGAAGCGGATCAAGGTCGGGTTGCCCGAGATCGACAAAAAAATGGAAGCGCTTCGCATGGAATACGGACAAGACATTAAGGACCTGCTCGCAAGCCAGGGCATTGACTTTGAAAAGTGGAAGTCGGACATCTGGGAAGAAATCATGATCGATCGGCTGATCGCGCGCGAAGTGAACCGGCACATAGCCGTGGCGCCGTCCGATGTGCGGCGGTATTACCAGGCCAATGCCCGGGAGTTCGAGAGGCCTGAGCGGGTCCGTGTGCGCCAGATCGTGGTTGCCACCGAGGAGGAGGCCAGAAAGGTTGAGGAACTCCTGCAGGCCGGAACCGACTTCGCCACCCTTGCGCGCGAGAAGTCAACGGCACCCGAGGCCGAGCGCGGCGGTGATCTGGGCTATTTTGCCATGGGAGAAATGCCGGCTGAGTTCAACGTAGTCTTCGGGCTGCCCAAGGGCGGTATCAGCGGGATCGTGAAGAGCCCGTATGGGTTCCACGTTTTTAAACTTGAGGAGAAGCGGGGAGCCGGCAGGATGGGTCTTGACGAAGTTTCTCATGGCATAGCCGAGAAGCTGCAGCGGGAAAAAGAGGACACGCGGTACAAACAGTGGCTCAAGGAGCTTCGCGCGCGGACAAAGTTCGAGGTGAATTATAAGGCGCTGGAGCAGTGAGGCGGGATGAGCGAAATTGGAGAAGGGGAGACGGGAAAATAGAGAGGCAAAGCGCAAAGGGCATAGAGCAAACCCCTATGCGCCATGCGCTATGCACCATGCCATTTTTTTACCGAGTCCCCGTTTCAGCGCTTTTCAAGGATGGCGCAAGCAGGATCGTCCCGCGGTCATTCGCAATGTCCAGTTTTGTCTTGAACCGTTCCGATGCGGCATTGATGCTCTCAAGCACTTCCCGGGCAGGTTTGCCCCGCAGAATGCGGGGCCGGTATTTTACCCGGTAGTTGTTCACATCCAGCGGCACTGCCTCAACCCGCGAAAGGCTCTTGCCCTGAAAAGTCAAAAGGAGTAGTATGCTCGCGTTCGTGTTGTTGCTCTCGGACCCGAACACGAAATTGCCGAGACTGTAAGCGATGATGCGGCCCTGGTACACCTCCAGCTCCTGCAATACGTGGGGGTGGTGGCCGAGCACGAGATCGGCTCCCCAGTCGATAGCCTTGCGGCCCAATTCGACCTGATAGTCCTTGGCCGCGGTCATGAGTTCCGCTCCCCAGTGGAACGAGACCACGACCAGGTCCGCCGAGGACCTTGCCTTTTCGATGTCGGCCCTCACAAAGTCGTCGTACCCCGGGGCGGTGCCGGGCCTGCCTGCCGATGCGAAGAATTCGAGCGGAAAGGTAAGTGAGTACGAGAGAAAGGCGATCGTCCTCCCCTTGACCTTCAGAAAGGCCGGGGAGCGGGCGTCATCGAGGTCCATACCGGCTCCGGTGTGAAGGATATCGTTCTCATCCAGGACCGTGAGCGTGTCCCTGAGCGCGAGGGGGCCGAAGTCCATTGAATGATTGTTCGCGAGCGTCACCACCCGGATGCCGGCCTTCTTGAGTGCCTGGGCGGCGATCGGCCCGGCGCGGAGCGTGAACTTCTTGTTCTCCACAGCAATGCCCCGGGTGGAGATCGCAGACTCAAGATTGCCCACCGCCACATCGGCATTCGAGAGAAACGGCATCACCTCCGCAAAGGGGTAGTCCGGGCCGAAATCATTGAGCATTGGCTCGGCCCGTCCGCCAAGCATCAGGTCGCCGACCGCGGCAATGGTGATCTCGTCCTGCACCGGCTGTTCAGCGGCAGCGGCGGGAAGGATGAGGGCGAGAACAAGGATGAACGTAACAGCGAATTTTTTCATAACCGGTGTGAATAATAATCAACTCGCCGCCAAAAGGCAACAGGAAAAGGCGGAAAGAGACAACGCAGGGAGCGGAATCATGAAAAAAAATCTAATTACAGTATTTGCAATGATCGGGATTTTTTGCACGAACGCCATGCCGGGTAGTGCGAGCGGGTCGGTTGTCGTGGACCGGGTGGTCGCGGTGGTGAACGACGAGATCATCACCATGAGCGACCTCCAGCGCGAGGAGGCGTTGAAGAAGAACGATGTCGCGCGCGACGATCGGCTGGTCCTCGAGGACATGATCGACCGGAAGCTTCAGATGGCGGCTGCGAAGCGCGAGGGCGTGGATGTTACGGACAAAGAGCTTACCGACGCCGTCGCCGATATCATAAAACGGAACAATATGGATATGATGCAATTCGGCGTGGCACTGTCCAAAGAGGGGCTTACGCTCGAACAATACCGGGCCGAGCTCCGGGAGCAGATCACGCTTTCGCGTTTGTTCAACAAATACGTTCGCTCCGGTGTTAATGTGGACGAGGCAGAGGCCCGTGCTTTCTACCGGAATAATCAGAAGACGTATTCACTGCCGGAAGAGATCCGGGTGCGGCAGATTTTCCTGACTGTGCCGGACAAGGCGACGCCGGAACAGGCTGCGGCGATCAAGGAGAAGGCGCAATCCGTTCATGCGCGCATCCAAAAAGGCGAGGATTTCATCAAACTTGTCCGCGAGGTCTCGCAGGGCGCGACTGCGTCCCAGGACGGCGATCTTGGGTTCATGCAGCGAGGGGACGCGTTGCCTGAGATACAGCAAGCGGCACAGGCTCTCAAACCCGGCGACAGTTCAAGCCCTTTCCAGTGTGCCGGCGGCTACAATATCATCAAACTCGAAGAGATACGGACGCCGGTCCGACCTTTTGAAAAGGTAAAGGACGAGATCATGAAGACCCTCTACGAGCAGAAGGTGGAGAACACCTACCGAAGCTGGCTGCAGGCGCTCAGGGGCGATTCGCATATCGAGAATAGATTATAGGAATATCGCAGAGGGCAAAGAGCGAAAAGCAAAACAGAATTAATGCAAACGCATAAAATATTGTTACATGTAGGGCAAGGCTTTAGCCTTGCTTTAAGCAACCCTGAAGGGTTACCCTACAAATGATATAACAATAATTATTACGTTTGCTATAGTTGATTCAGACGCTCTGCGCCATGCTCTCTGCGCGATGCCTCTCCCCTCATGAAAACCGTCAAACTCAAGCAAAAAGAAGAACGCCGCATCCTTCGCGGACACCCCTGGGTGTTCAGCAACGAGCTCGATCGCTCCCCCGTTGAATTCACACCCGGCGAGATCGTCGATGTGCTGGACAGCATGGGCCGTTTCCTCGGCCGGGGCTATATCAATCCGCACTCGCTCATCGCCGTACGCCTTCTCACGAGAACACAGGAAGAGATCAACGTTGGTTTTTTTAGAAGGCGGATCTCCGCTGCCCGCAGTCTGCGGACCATGCTTGGGTTCGGCGATTCCTTTCGCGCGGTCTTCAGCGAAGGCGACAATCTGCCCGGTCTCATTGTCGACAAATACGCCGACGCGCTGGTGGTTCAGTCCTCAACCGCGGGGATCGATGGGATGCTGAACGAGATCCTTGACGCGCTGAGGGAAGAATACGCGCCCGAGGCGATCATACTCAGAAACGACACCGCATCGCGCGAGCTCGAAGGTCTTGCCCGGGAAACGCGAGTGGCGCACGGGGCAATTTCCGGGCCGGTGACGTTCGAGGAATCCGGAATCAAATACCGTGTCGATGTTCTCGAAGGACAGAAGACCGGGTTCTTTTTCGACCAGCGCGAGAACCGGCTGGCGCTCAAAGGGTATGTGCAGGGCAGGCGCACGCTCGACTGTTTCTGCTACGTGGGCGCCTGGGCGCTCTCCGCGGCGCGCTTTGGCGCAACGGAGGTCATCGGGCTTGACTCGTCGGAGAAGGCGATCGCACTGGCAACGGAAAACGCCGCACTGAACGGCCTGTCGGTGCAGTTTAAAAAAGCCGATGTCTTTGATGAGCTCCGCGTCCTCGAAAAGCAGCGGGAACGTTTCGGCTGCATCGTCCTTGATCCGCCCGCGTTCGTGAAGAGCAGGGCAAAGGTGCGCGAGGGGCTCAAGGGATACAAGGAAATAAACCTGCGCGCCATGAAGCTGCTCGAGCCGGGCGGCGCGCTCGTGACCTGTTCCTGCTCGCATCATATAGATCAGGAACTCTTCCGGGAAATGCTGATCGACGCGGCCTACTCGGCAGGGCGGCAGGCGAGGCTTCTGGAAATGCGCTCCCAGGCCCGGGACCATCCGGCCCTGCTTGCGGCAAAGGAAACGCAGTATCTGAAGTGCGCGATTTTAATGGTAGATTAAAAAGATGATCATGACTCTTGGCTCATAGTCAAACCAACAGCTATGAACTATCAGCAATGAGCCGGTTTTTTATCTTGACGAACCGGCGTGCCCTGTGTTAAAAAGTATCCGTTCCCGGGCGATTAGCTCAGCGGGAGAGCACTGCCTTCACACGGCAGGGGTCGCAGGTTCAAACCCTGCATCGCCCACCATAAATTTACAAAGGGGTTAGCATACAACTGCTAACTCCTTTTTATTTTACCCATCTCTTTTTTTACCCCGTAGCAGCTCTCGTGCGGATAAAATATCTCAAGCGACAAAGACAATATGAATTACGATGCCCACGTAATGCGTTACGGAGTGCGATGATTCGAGGCTGGACTTATTCAGCCACTTGTAGTAATGTTTTTAAATATTTGAGAGATTAGCTATAGTCGGGGAAGGGCATGGCTGATTTAGAATCCATCCAGAAAAAGATCATCGCATTCCGGAACGAGCGCGACTGGGCTCAATTCCACGACCCCAAAAACCTCGCTGAAGCCCTCTCCATTGAAGCGGGTGAACTGCTTGAGAACTTCCTTTGGAAGACCACCGAGAAGTCTCGCAATCTTACCGCAGAAGAACTCAAGAACGTAAAAGAAGAACTGGCAGATATCTTTATCTTTCTTACTTATCTCAGTGAGGAATACAAGATCGACTTGCTGACGGAAGTGGAAAAGAAAATCGCGGTGAATGAGGCGAAGTACCCGGTAGAGAAGGCGAAGGGGTCGGCCAAGAAATATTCGGCATTGGATTGAGAGTGGCGATTTCGGGACCTTGACTTTAGGCTTCCTGTGATTTTTTGTGAGGAGAGATTTCATGAAGCAAGAGATTATCATATCGCTGAGCAAAACATTCGAAGAATCGGCCTATGAACAGGACGGTGTTGAATACTGGCTTGCAAGGGATCTTCAGGTTTTGTTGGAATACAGCGAATGGCGCAACTTCGTACAGGTTGTTGACAAGGCAAAAATAGCCTGTAAAAATGCTGGTCAGAGCACTGCCGATCATTTTGTTGACGTCAACAAAATGATCGAATTGGGCAAGGGGGCTCAAAGAGAAATTGACGACATAATGCTGACGCGTTATGCTTCTTATCTGATAGCGCAGAATGGAGACCCTCGTAAAGAACGGATAGCTTTTGCTCAAAGCTACTTCGCGCTTCAGACGCGCAAGCAGGAACTGCTGGAAGAGCGTATTGCCCTTACCGAACGTCTGCAGGCCAGGGAAAAACTGGTTGCGACCGAGACCGAGCTGTCTAAAATCATTTATGATCGCGGCGTCGACGGTCAAGGATTCGGGCGCATACGGAGCAAGGGCGATCAGGCGCTTTTCGGCGGCCACACGACAATGCAGATGAAAAAGAAGATGGGGATTCCCGACAACAGACCTCTTGCCGATTTTCTGCCGACCATCACCATCAAGGCAAAGGACCTGGCCACTGAAATCACTAATTTCAATGTAACCAAAAAAGACCTCCACGGCGAAAGCGGCATTACATTCGAGCATGTTAAGAATAACACGGATGTGCGAAACCTGTTGGCCAAGAGCGGCATAGAGCCTGAAAGCCTGTTGCCGGAAGAAGACATTAAGAAACTTGAACGTCGTGTAAAAGCGCATGATAAAAAGCTTGTCAACGGCGTTCAAAAGCTCAAGAGCATTGATGGTGGCGAAGAGCATTAGCGGGTTCCTAAATGGGTGATGACCATTTTAAGAAAATGATTCTTGCGTTTATCAAGAAGTATGGTTCTGCGAGTAGGCAAGATTTAGACAAGCTGCTGGTAGATAAGCTTTCGGATATATTAGATGAAAAGCAAAAAAGGAACAAAATAAGCAATTTGCTGTCGCAAATGTCTAAAAAGGACAGGACCATTAAAAATAGGGGTTCTGACAAAAGTCCGAAATGGATCTTAGCATGACGTTTTATTTGTAAAATTTGTATTAATATTTGTAAGTTAATTGAAACGCCTTATAACTGTTTGATCGAACAGGAAAAAATGGGATCTGCCCAAGACCTTCCTCGCCGGCTCGGACGATTCCGCTACGCAAGCAAGGCGCAGTTGGCGCTCCAATTTCTGAGTGCGGGACGGGGACGTAGTTGCACCCGTTGCGTAGCGGGATTTAGAGAAAAAGAATGACCCCAATGCTGACACCACCACCCTTGAAAAACAGAACGACGAAATGGTCTATGCCCTCTATGGCCTCACGCCTGAACATCTCGGGGCCGTTGTGTCCCGAGTGTCTTTTCTCTTGATTGATAGTGCACTGTCTCACATAAAGGTACGATAGGACTCCCTTGATGACGTTGAGGTTGTCGAGGAAACGGAATTGGAAGCGGAGGAGAGCACGGATAATGTGGAGGCTGAAGAAGTATGAGCGAAGCACCTGACAGACCGAAAATCTATCATATTACCCATGTGGATAATCTATCGTCTGTTCTGGCTGCTGGCGGGCTTGAATCAGATGCAAGGCGGCTTGCTCAGGAAGCTGGGCACACGACTATCGGCATGACGGAGATCAAACAGCGCAGGTTGACGCTGGAGGTTGATTGCCACCCAGGAACCAAAGTCGGCGGGGATTCCCTTGGTAATGTTGTTCCTACTGTACATTCTTTTTGACCAGATAATATTCAAAACGATGTAAGGGGGGATATGAAAAAGAAGGACCCGGAAAAAAATAAAGACCTAGTGTCTACGGAAAGTTCGTTTTTGCTTTATACAACAGAAGACGGTAAAACCCGCATTCAAGTAAAACTGCAGGATGAAACCGTATGGCTTACCCAAAGACTTATGGCAGAATTATTTCGGATATCGGTTCCAACGGTTAACGAGCATATAAAGACTATCTATAAAGACGGCGAACTGATTCCTGATGCAACTATTCGGAAATTCCGAATAGTTCAACCCGAAGGGGTAAGAGCTGTTTCCCGTGAGGTTGATTTTTACAACCTCGATATAATTATTTCCGTAGGCTATCGGGTCAACAGCCTGCGCGGCACGCAATTCCGTATCTGGGCCACACAGCGTCTGCGGGAATATATCATTAAAGGCTTCACCATGGATGACGAGCGGCTTAAACAGGCGGGCGGTGGCAATTACTTTGACGAACTGCTTGCAAGAATCCGCGATATACGTTCATCGGAAAAGGTGTTCTGGCGCAAGGTGCTGGATATTTACGCAACCAGCATTGACTACACCCCGGACGCAGTCATTTCGCAAGAATTTTTCAGAATAATTCAAAATAAAATGCACTGGGCTGCGCACGGCCATACAGCGGCTGAGATCATTGATAAGCGGGCTGATTCAGCATTGCCCAATATGGGACTGACTTCGTGGACAGGAACAACTCCCCGTAAAGATGATGTTACCGTTGCCAAAAACTATCTGAACGAAAAAGAGCTGAATCTGCTAAATCGCATTGTTACCGCCTATCTTGAATTTGCCGAGCTTCAGGCGCTGGAACACAAGCCCATGTACATGAAAGACTGGATAGCCAAACTCGATGACTTTCTCAAACTCAGCGGAAGAGAGCTTTTGAATCATGCCGGAAAAATCAGCCATGATGACGCAACAACAAAGGCGCTTGCCGAACTTCAAATATATCGCCAGTTGCATTTGAATGATCCATCCCCAGTAGATCGACATTTCATTGAAGCGATAAAAGAGGTGGAGGTTCTTGAAAAGGAATCAAAGAAGGCCAAGAAAAAGGGCGGAAATAAAGAATGAAACTGAAATTTGAGACTCCTTTGGTGACATTCTAACTGTGCATTCTTCTTATCTGATGGCCAGATCGAAAGCGTAAAAAGCATTCATAGAACCAACCAAAATTATTCACGTAACCCATTTATTATGAGGATGGAACCATGTGCGACCTCTGCACCAAACACGGCGATGGCAGGATCTGGTATAAGAACGCGAGAAATTATGCCGAGGATCTCCTGTCAGACCTTGAACGCCGCCGGTATATCGAGAACTTTCTGACCACCGCGTTCAGCGAAGGGTTTCAGACTCTCGGAAGGCTCGAGACCATCTACAAGAAAAAAGGCAGGCTTCCGGAAGCGGTCAAGAATGCCATGGTCGCCAAGGCAAAGGCGGAGCATTTCGGCCAGGTGCTGCCTATCGAGGAGATCAGCGAGGTGGTGCGTCAGGCCAGGACCGTGGTACGCATGCCCTGTGCCTGCAGGTGGAACATCGGGAAAAAAGAGGAGCGTTGCTGCTACGCGGTGAGCTACGGGCCCGAGGCATGGTACCAGGGCATCGATATGGGATATTTCGGCATGGCTTCGGATGAGGGCCTCGAATCGCTCTCTCCGGACACGGCTATCGCACAAATGAAGGCAATGGAGGCGGACGGGTCGGTCCATACCATCTGGACCATGATGACGCCGTTCATCGGGGCGATCTGCAATTGTTCTCCTGATGAGTGTCTTGCCATGAGGACCCTGTCACGGACCAGTGTCGAGACCATGGAGCGGGCCGAGTATGTGGCGAACGTCGATGAAGAGCTCTGCACCGGGTGCGGGCTCTGTGATGCGCAATGTCACTTTCACGCGATCGAGAGCGTGACCCGAAACGGCATATCTTGTGCCCGCATTGATCCGCACAACTGTTTTGGCTGCGGCCTGTGCCGCAGGGCTTGTAGTACCGGGGCTATCTCGCTTGTGTTGCGATAGGTGAGAACGGGGAGAGTAAAACAATAAAAAAAGCAGGTCCTGAATGAACAGGACCTGCTTGATAGGTTAATGCGCAGACTTACAGCTTTACAACATTGGCTGCCTTGGGGCCTTTGGGCGAGTCGACAACGTCGAACTGCACTTGCTGGCCTTCAGCCAACGACTTAAAGCCGCTGTCCTGAATATCGCCGAAATGGACGAACACATCGCCGCCCTTTTCGCGGGTAATGAATCCAAAGCCTTTGGAATCATTGAACCACTTTACCGTACCTGTTTCCATGGTGAGCTACCTCCTTCTTGGGAATTGAAGCTCACGGAAAAGGCCAAAAAAATCCGCAAAGCCTAACGTACTTTGCGGTTACCCTACAAATACATCCGGAACTTCTGAAAGACATAATGGCACTTCCGAACCGTAATGTCAAGGATTATTATTTAAATAAAAAGTGGTCACCCACCGCGTGCAGAGGACAGGGAATTCAACGGCGGCGGAAAATCGCTCTCAGTACGTTGCGTTTTTGACCGCGTCAAGAAGCGAGGCGATGGTCTTATCAGGGTCCTGGAGCGTCTGGTAAAGGGGCGCTTGTTTAACCTGTTTCTGGAGGTACGCTTCCTCTTCAGGGGACAAGACGACAAATTGGATGCCTGCTCGGTAGCGGTCGCTGTTCGGCTTGCTCCAGATGAGCACGCCGTATTTCTGGCCGCCGATTTGTTCCTTGAAACAGATCAGGCCGGGATCGATCCGCTCGCTTGACTCAACCCCCACGCCGATCACGCTGATATCCACGATCCGGACAACGTGTTCCGTCCGCGTGGGCAGGTCGAAGGAGATGACGTCCAGGGAGTAGGTGCGATGTGAGGTGACGCGATACCGCTGGATTCCCTGGCTCCGTTTTTCTCCCCACGTAATCACGAAAAGCGTTCCTCCACAGGGTGCTATGACCGGCTGCTCTAGTTATATCAAAAAACTGACCCGGTGTGAAGAAAAAAATGCGACCCGTCCTTTTTTTGGGTGTCCCCACTATCCGGCATTCCCCTTGACCCCGTCACGACAAATCGGTATTATATCATTCAGGCGTCCCATGCCGTAATCCCCATGACAGCAGACAAAACCATATTCGGCCTCCGGTTCCGTTCGAATGAAAAACTCCAGCCCTCGATCGACGGGCTCAGGATCTTCCTCGACAGCCCAAAGAAGGAAGGCAAGGGAAAGCTGCACGGCGACGACCTGGCCGCGTACCGAGATCTGCTCAAGGCCGTCGAGTCCTTTGAACATGACCAGAAGAAAGACGTTCGCAACTGGATGCTCTTTACCGTGCTTGATCACTCCCACCTTGTCAAACCCGCCCTGAAATCGGCCGTGGAGCAGTATAAATATCATATGCATAACCTGTCCGAACTCGACCTTAAAAAGCCGTCAGCCTTCATCAAGTCCGCCGAAGAAGAGATCTCCAGGCTTAATCCGAAAAAGAAGGACGAAGCTGCGCGAAAAGAACGACTCCTGGGAATGGTCAAAGATCGGAAGCAGGCCCTCGACGCTCTGAAGAAGCACTGGTTCGCGCTGGCCGAAGAGTTGAGCCATATCATCGCGTACCTCAGGGACAATCTCACCAAGATCGAAAAGCTATCCGAAGAGTCGATCGCCGTCCTGGTGAGCGACCAGATTAACAGAAAGAAACAGGATGACCTGATCGAGGACATAAAAACGCAGTTCAAGGAGCGCCTTCGGGAGTCCCTGCGCCAGGGTACCATCACCAGGGAGCAGCTCGAAGCGGCGAAGGAAGAGGTCGCCGGTCTTTCGAAACGGACCGCGGATCTCATGCGGGCAGACATCTATACGCTGACCGAGCTGTACGAGACCATCCACGAATACAGCGGGACGGCGTCTCGCGAGCTCGACAGAATGATGGGCGAGATCGAGACAAAAAATCATGCCAGCTTCGATGACGACCTGGAGCTCTACACACAGGTTGAAAATACTCTGATATTGCTCACCGGCAGCTGCCGCTTTGAGATAAAGGCAACCGACATCGGCGCCGAGACAGAGCATGACCTGATCCTGAGTGAAAAAAGAAAAGAGATGCTCGACCACCTTTTTGATCTGTTGCGAAAGGGGTCCTCGTCCTGATGAATCTGCAGAGGGTATTTCACCATGGTCACAGGTTGGGGGTTGCGACGGCGCTGTGTTTCCTGACCCTGGGATTGATGTCGGTGCCCCGTGTGTTCAGCGCGGAAGAACGAACAACCGCCGTTACCTCACCTCGCATCCGGGCATTTACGCCGGGCGAAACACTGACCTATGAGATCAGTTGGTCGAAAATCGTCACGGCAGGGACCGCGGTCATGGAGGTCAAAGAGGAAAGACTGCCAAACGGGAGAAAGGTCTTCAGGTTCATCGCAACATCCCGCTCCGTGGGCGTGGTGGACAAGGTCTATCCGGTGAACGACAGGGTCCAGAGCCTCTTTGACCCGCAGATCATGCAAAGTCTTTCGTTCGATCTCAGCGAGAGCCACGGTAAGAGAAAGAGACGCCACACGCTGACCTTCGACCATGCAAGCCGAACAGTCGTCAGTACGGTGAACGCCGATCCGCCGCAGACCCTGACCATTCCAGAGAAGGTACAGGATGCCCTGTCGTCGCTCTTCTATCTCCGGACCATGGAAGACTTCACGATCGGCAAGACCCATGTCATCGATGTCCACGACAGCGGCAAAAACTGGTCCGTCGAGGTCCTTACCCTGGGCAGGGAAAAGGTGAAGACGCATGCCGGGGAGTTCAACACGATCAAGGTCAAGACCTTTCCCCGGTACGAGGGTGTCTTCATGAATAAGGGGGAAATCTTTATCTGGCTTACCGACGACAGCCGGAAGCTGCCGGTGCTCATGAAAAGCACGATCTCGATCGGGTCCATCGTGACCACCCTGACGGACATGAAGCTGGGAGAGGTTGCGCGTTGATGTCATCGCTGCCCCGCATTGCTTTTCAGAAAAACAAAAAAGGGGTCAGCCGATAACCGGCCAACCCCTTTTCATCATACGTATCAAAAGATATTTACGGGAAGGTCCCGTGGCGCGATTCCCTACCCCGCCTGCAGCTTCTCTTCTTCTTCCTGGCGGGTCTTGCAGTCAATGCACAGGGTGGTTACCGGCCTGGCCTCCAGCCGTTTCATGCTGATTTGTTCTCCGCATGACTCACAGACACCGTACACGCCGCTGTCGATGCGCGAAATGGCATCGTCGATCTTCTTGAGCAGTTTCTGCTCTCTCCCCCGCAGCCTGAGGACGAAGTTATTGTCGAGTTCGGCCACAGCCTGGTCCGTGGGGTCGGGAAAGCTTTCTTTTTCCGAGCTGATTTTGCTTGTCAGCGTGTGTTCCGCTTCGGCAAGAAGGTCCTGCCGCTGTTTGATGAGCTTCTTTTTTATTATCAGAAGTTTCGAATCCGCTACCATTCCACAACCTTTCCATAACAGTATAAAAGGGCTGTTACCGCCGAGGTGGCGATGCAGCCCTTTGAGATTTAATGGTGTACTATATCAAAAAAGCCCGCATGAGTCAATTGTTAAATAGCAGGGTCGCCGCATTCGCTGATTGACAAATTAGGGCGATATCGATACTATTAAACATGCCGAGCGAAAAACAGATGCTCAATATGATCATGAGACTGGGCGTGGAGCTCACCGAGGTGAAGGATGTCGATGTGCTTCTTGAACGGATCCTTCGCGAGGCTCGCCAGCTTGTCACCGCTGATGCAGGATCGATCTATATTAAGGAAAAGGACACGTTAAAGTTCAGCTATACCCAGAACGATACGCAGCAGAAAAAGCTCTCGCCCGGCAGGAAGCTGATCTATTCCACCTTCTCGATACCCATCAACAACCAGACGATCTCGGGCTACGTGGCGAACACCGGTGAATCCGTGAACATCCCGGATGCCTACAAGCTCCGCTCCGGTCTGCCCTATTCGTTCAGCAAGTCTTACGATGACCTCTCGGGGTACCGGACCCAGTCCATGCTGACATTCCCGCTCAAGACCAACCGCGGCGATACCATCGGCGTTCTCCAGCTTATCAATGCGAAGGATTCCAAGGGCAGGGTCGTTCCCTTCTCGAAAAAGGACGAGCCCCTGATCCTGCACTTTGCCAATATGGCCGCGGTGGCCATCGAACGGGCACAGATGACCCGGGCCATGATCCTCCGTACCATCAAAATGGCGGAACTGCGCGACCCCATGGAAACGGGCGCCCATGTGAACCGCGTCGCGTCCTATGCGGTTGCGATCTATGAGGTGTGGGCCGGGAAGCAGGGCGTTCCCGAAGTTGTGATCGATAAGAACCGCGACATCCTCCGCATGGCGGCCATGCTCCATGATGTGGGCAAGGTGGCGATCTCCGATTCGATCCTGAAAAAGCCGGGCCGACTCGACGATACTGAGCGCGATGTCATGAAGCAGCACACCATTCTGGGCGCGCGGCTGTTTTCCGAAAAATATTCCGAGTTCGATGAAATGGCGGCGGTCGTTGCCCTCACGCATCATGAGAAATGGGACGGGACGGGTTATCCGGGGCATGTGAACGTCAGTGACGGCCAGGTGCTTCCGGGCTACGAGATGAGCGATGGAACGGCGCGGCCCATAAAAGGGGAGGAGATCCCCATATTCGGAAGGATCGTTGCTCTTGCCGACGTGTATGACGCCCTCGGATCACACCGGGCGTATAAAGAGCGGTGGGACGAGACGCAGATCCTTGAGGAGTTGAAGGCCTGTTCCGGCACCTTCTTCGATCCGGAGATCGTTGAATTGTTTTTATCCTGCATGGACACGATCCGCAGCATCGGCGAGAGGTATCCCAACCATTAATTTCCCGAATACTTCGGATTTAAACAAGATTAACATAATGAGCGGTATTTCCGATTGATCTTTATTCTGAACAGCTTGTTGAAGAACGCCTATGGTTCCAGCTCATCGAGCTGGTTCCTCAAATCCGCATATGAAAAAAAGCAAACCCCCGGCTTGGCCACAACCGGATTTTAAAAACACACCGTTCACGTCCCTGAAAGGCCGTGTTCCCGCAACAGCCGGATCTTCAAAAAAAAGCACAACGCCCCTGGTGCGCAAGAAGAACAACAGCAGCACCGATGAAGACGATGCCTCGCTCTTTCTTCGCGCAACAGAGGGAGCAAAGAGATTCGGTCAAGCTCCTGACGCGCACGATCTCTCGGCTACCCGGCAGGCCCCTGTGGAAACCACGGTCCGCGCGCCGGAAGACAGCCGGCTTTTTCTCGTTGCCATGCAGAAGATCGGAACGACCTTCGGCGATAGAGTACCTGAGCGGGAACTTGAAGATGCGGAGCGACGGTCACCGACGAGCAGAATGCGGCAGCTGAAACGCGGTACGATCCGAATCAGCCGGGAGCTTGATCTCCACGGCTTTCTCAAGGACGAGGCACTTATGCGGCTTGAGCAGTTTGTTGCCGATGCATACAGCGGAGGGCAGCAGGCGGTGCTCGTGATCACGGGTAAGGGCATCAATTCTCCCGAGGGCCCGGTATTGCAGGGGGCTGTGGCCGAGTGGCTGAGGAAAAAGGGGAAGGGGCTTGTTGCGGAGTTTTCACCGGCGCCGCGCGCGCTGGGAGGGAACGGTGCCTTTGCGGTGTTCTTGAAGAAGCAGTGATCACCACTCGGGAAAACGGGCATTTTTCTGTTGTTACGACACAGGTCCCTGGAATATATCGTACGTTAAGCAAGGAGGTAACGGTGACGAAGCCCGTATCGTCAAGCGGTCAACGGTAACGTAAAAGACGTATGGCGTTACCGAATACCGAAACAGGCATCGTAACCGTTGCGGATGTCCTGAGTGTTTTCACGATGTAATCCAGTCCGCAAGGGATGCTGAACTACAGGGAAAATCGGGTTTTTGCCCTTGACAGGCGCTTGTGATTTGGATATAGTGCTGGGGCTGTGAACGACTGGGGGATCGTCCAGTGGTAGGACGGCAGGCTCTGAACCTGTCTACGGGGGTTCGAATCCTCCTCCCCCAACCATGTAACGACCTATTGTAAAATGAAGATTGGAAATTGCAAATTGGAAATTGTTGCAATCCGATCAGGCTTTTTCATTTTACAATCTTCAATATGCAATCTCCAATTTCCAATCTGACGCTTCACCAAGCATGGTCCCATCGTCTAGCGGCCTAGGACGCTGGCCTCTCACGCCGGAGACACGGGTTCGATTCCCGTTGGGACCACCATCTTAATAAAACAAATCCTTACTAAAAATCTATTTGATTTTCCGGCCCTGATGTGACGTGTTCACGTTCGATCATATCGGGGCCAGTGGTGATCTGGATTTATCTCGTCTTAATAATCCCGGAACAAGTTGACATATCGCATAATTATCATTATGATATTGATGATGCATCAAATATGTACGGTTGCCACATTTTGTTGCGCGTTCAATTGTCTAATAATGGAAAGCCACTAAAGCTGCAACATGGAGGTTATTATGGCAGAGATATGTCCGGTGGTAAATACTGAGAAGTTGCTTCTTGCAACAGATGCTTCACAATTCAGCGAGGGCGCCATACGCGAGGCCATCCGGCTCGCAAAACGGTGTTCAAGCAAGCTTTCGGTATTATCCGTGATCGAAACGAACCCTGAGTATGAAACGATCGCGCCCCAGCTTCTGGAAAAAGCTGAGAAGTCCGCACAGGAGCATCTCGGATCCGTGAAAGAACGGGCAAAAAAAGAGGGGGTGGATTGCACCACCAGCATCCTTGAAGGTGAAGACTCCTTTAACTATATTTCCGACGAAGCGGCCAAGAACAAGGTATCGATGATCATTATGGGAAGGCGCGGCCGTTCGGGGCTGAAGCGGCTTATGATGGGGAGTGTCACCTCGCGCGTAATCGGCCACGCGCCATGCAACGTGTTAGTCGTGCCAAAGGCGGCGCAGGTGGATTTCAAGAGCATCGTGGTTGCGACGGACGGCTCGAAATACTCGCTTGCAGCGGCGTCCGAGGCCATCGGGCTTGCGAAGCAGAACAAGAGCGAGTTGACGGTCATCAGTGTGGTTCCGTCAGAGCTTATGACCCCCACGGACATCGACTTGACCATGACCCACAAGGAACTCATCGCGGATAAAGAGATGCACGAGGCGGAGAAGAACGTCAAGTCAGTTAAAGAAGCGGCGCAGAAAGAAGGTGTCGCGGTAAAGGCCTTTGTCATGAGCGGCAGGCCCGCCGACGCCATCATCGAGATCGCCAGGGACAAGAACGCGGACCTCATCGTGCTGGGAAGTCATGGCCGGACCGGTCTGGAAAAACTCCTCATGGGCAGCGTGGCAGAGCGGGTGATCGTACTGTCGTCCTGCGCGGTGCTGGTAGTGAAGCGGAAATGACTACGAGGGATGAGGGATGATCGTTCGCTACGCGCACAAGGACGAGGGACGCGCGTATCCTTTCCTTTTCGTCCCTCTTCTGTCGTCCATCGTCCGTCGTCTTATTTATTATGCTCAACATCCTAATCATATCCGATGAATCGAAGTACATCGCGGCCCTGTTCAAGGCTACCGGTTTTACTTCTGATACGCAGAATCAGAGCAGGGAGAGTGACACTTCGGGAACAGTTCCCGCCGGCATGGAAGGGTATGATATCGCCTTGCTGGACCTTGATACAGAGAACTGGCAGCATCGGCTTCTGGACGTGCGACAGAGCATGCCCGTCATAGCCTTCTCTCATCCGGACCTGAACCGGGCAGTGGAGGCTATGAAACTGGGGGCGAGCGATTATCTGGGAAAGCCGTTGACCACAGAGACCCTGAGTCAGGTCATCGAGAAGCACAAAAAACAGATCCTGAACCAAAAGTATGGATTTGATGAGATTATCGGGACGAGCAAGCCCATGCAGGAGGTCTTCGGGCTTATTAAAAAGGCCGCGGCGAGCGAGAGCAATGTGCTGATCACCGGTGAGAGCGGTTCGGGCAAGGAGCTTATCGCCCGCGCGATCCATCGCTGGAGCCCGCGGAACGAAAAGTCGTTCATGACCATAAACTGCAGCGCGATCCCGGACACGCTTCTTGAGTCGGAGCTTTTCGGATTTGAAAAGGGATCGTTCACCGGCGCCCAGTACATGAAGAAAGGCCTTCTTGAACAGGCTGACGGCGGAACGGTCTTTTTTGACGAGATCGGAGATGTTTCGTTGTTATTCCAGACAAAGATCCTGCGGGTCCTCCAGGAAGGGGAGATCATGCGGATCGGCGGAATGCGTCATATGAACGTGGATGTGCGTTACATAGCCGCCACGAACGTCGACCTCAAGACAGCCTGCCAGCGCGGAACCTTCAGGGAAGATCTCTTTTACCGGCTGAACGTTATCAATATCCATCTGCCCCCGCTGCGCGACCGGTTGGAGGATGTGCCGCTTCTCGCAAAACATTTTATCCAGGAACATGCGGCAAAGCGGAAAGACATCATGATCAAGGGCATTTCCAGCGATGCCCTGCACATCCTCAAGGAGCACAGCTATCCAGGCAATGTGCGTGAACTTGAGAACATCATTGAACGCGCCATATCCTTCGCGAACACCTCGGACATTCTGCCGACCGATCTCCCTCCCTATCTTATGCTGACATCCCCTGCTAAACCCAGACCCGCGGCACAGCGGCTTCGGGATGCCATCGTGGCAACGGAAAAAGAAACTATAGCTTCAGCGCTCCGTGAGGCTAATGGAAACATATCCCGCGCAGCAACAGCCCTCGGTATCTACCGGCAGCAACTTCAAAGAAAAATAAAACAATATAATATCGCAACATAAATAAACTTAGTGCAACATCATGGTGCACTAACTGCCACGAAAAATCGCACAATTTAATAAAAAACCGCATCATTTGATTGCACCACCATGCCCACAACATTAAAATTAATATAAATTTCAACCAGTTATAATATGGCATGTCTCTTGTAATACAATAAGATAGAAATTGATTCAGGAGGTATTAGATGGAAAAACTAATAAAAATGATAGAGGATATCATGGTAGCAATCACCTTTGCCGAGGCTGGAGAATTCGACGAAGCGAACAGAATAGCCGGGAATGATATTGCCCGGGATGAGAAAAGCGCGGAGCTTATTTCTGTTAGAAAATAATCTGTGCTGATCTCCTAAGTTTGCGCATGCTTCTTGACAACATAATATGTGGATCATTCGGGCTTTCCTGAAAAAGAAAACCCCGATTTTTTTGACCAATAATAATCATTATAACAACCTGAAGAAATAAACTTATGTTGACTAATAAGACAATAGATAGAGAAAGCCAGCAAAAGCTCTATGTCCAGATGTTCTCTATTATCAAAGAAAAGATAGAGACTCGCGAATGGCCTGTGGGATCGCAGATTCCTACTGAAGACGAGCTTTGCAAAATCTATGATGTGAGCAAGGCAACGATCCGGATGGCCATTGCCGATCTGGTACGGACCGGGTATCTCAAAAAATTGCAGGGCAAAGGCACCTTTGTCAAGCATTCAATTCCAGACCTCGGCATAACCATGAAAACAAGATTGACCGAAGATATGTTCGGAGAGGGGGTGAGCGCACGAAAGGAGCTTCTGGTGAAAGGGATCAAGGTGCCGCCTGCGGACGTGAAAAATTATTTAAAGGCCGAAGGCGACATCTACTACATTCTCTGCAAGAGGGTCGTGAACAGTGAGCCTGCCTACCTTGAGGAGTCATTCATTCCGCTCGACAGCGTTCCCGACATAGCAGAGTTTGAGGTCTGTCAGACCCCTTTTTATGAAATGGTGCAGCAGAAGTCAACAAAAAAGATCTTCAAGGTCGTCCAGATGATCGAGATCACCGGAATGACCGACGACGCCGCTTCAATTCTCAAGACCGGTGTTGGCACGCCGATGCTCCTGCTCCATCGGCTTCTCGTTGCGTCCGATGGGAGCCCGATCGCCTATACCCGCTTGATGGGATGTGGCAGAAAGTACAAGATCCAGACGGAACTGATACAGATTACCTCGTAACCGGTCACAAAAATATACAGAGGAGGGTTTGATATGGGAGCAATGAGAAACACCTACGAATTTTTGAAAGCGGCGTCCATAGCGCACGCCAAGTGGGACTATGAGGTCTCCATGAGCATCATTCATAACCGGAAGAAGATGTGGCTCCTGTTGCTCATGCTGATGCCGATTCTGATCATTACACTGGCAGACGCTGGTAATATGCTGGGCGGCAAGACCGCCTATGCACCGGCATTTTATTCAGACAGCATCTTTCTGATCTCGATCGCCATCGGCCTGGCCGCAGGGCTCATCACCGGCTGTATTGGCGCGGGCGGCGGATTTATCATCACCCCGGCGCTTATGGCCGCGGGCGTCAAGGGCATCCTGGCTGTGGGCACCGACGTGTTCCACATCTTTGCCAAGGCCATCATGGGCACCACGGTCCATAAAAAGCTCGGTAACGTATCGACGAAGCTGGCAATAGCGTTCCTCGTCGGTTCGGGCGCCGGGACGTTCATCGGCGGCTCCATCAACAGGTTTCTCTATGACAAGGATCCGCTTCTTTCCGAGGCGTTCATCAGCCTGGTCTATGCTGTCCTGCTCGGCTTTCTCGGCGTGTATGCCATGATGGACTTCTGGAAATCCCGCCATGCGACGGGCGGCGATGCCCACGGCGGGTCCTCGGGCACGACCGACTTCGCTCGGAAGCTCCAGAGCATGAATATCCCGCCCATGATCACCTTTGACGAAGATTATGTCGAGGGAGGCAAGAAGATCTCCGGCGTGTTTATTGCCATGGGCGGCATGATCGTCGGCATCCTGGCCGCCATCATGGGTGTGGGCGGCGGGTTCGTCACCTTTCCCATGTTCGTGTACACCTTCGGCGTGTCCACGGCGACTACCGTAGGCACGGATATTCTCCAGATCATCTTTACCGCGGGACTGGCCTCCATCGTGCAGTACGCCATCTACGGCTATGTGTTCTATACCCTGGCCATGGGCATGCTGATCGGTTCGCTCATCGGCATCCAGGTCGGCGCACTCACGACCAAGGTGGTGAAGGGCATCCAGATCCGCGGGTTCTACGCCGTGTCCATCCTCGCGGGATTCATCAACCGGGCGGCAACGCTGCCCAAAAAGATGGTGGAACTTGAGTACATAAACATGTCCAAGACGACCATCAACGCAATCGAATTTTTCGGCAACATCATTTTCTGGGTCGTGGTCGCCATCTTCGGCATCTGGATCTTCAGCAAGTTCTTTGCCAACATTAAAACGCTCAGAGAGGAGGCATAGCCATGATCATAAAAAATAAATCCACATTTTTCACCGGAGCATTCCTTGCGGTGACCTTTGCCGGCGTGCTCGCTCTTATCTTCTCGCCTGTCTTCGGTGACGGCAGGAACGGGCTTGTATACGCCGACGATATGTTCAACAAGCTTTCGAAAGGGTCGTCCTACTTCATTCCCAAGGTCATGAAGAGTAACGAGAAGTTTGCGAATACTTCCCTGGCGATCGCGATAAAATATGAAAAGCCGGAACAGATTGACGGCACCGTGAAGCTCCTTGCTGATGCGGGCATTGATGCGAAAAACGCGAACCCGGAGCTTCAGGTCAATGGCAATCTCGGCGTACTGATGTCGAAGATACTCCAGGATGCTGACGACATGTTCAAGAACGACGGCGCAACGGTTGCCAAGCGCTACGGAGTCGAGGAAAAGAAGGTCATGGAGTCATGGCATGTCCTGCTCAAGACCATGGACAAGGCGCTCAAGAAGCAGGGCAAGATCGAAGAGGCAAAGATCGTCTCTGATGTGATGAAGAAGGCCGTGGAGCCGGCATATAATTACTACAAGATCGAGGCGCAGCAGGTTGCGGACAAGGCGCTCATCATGACAGGGCTTCTCGTATTCTACGTGGTCTATACCATGTGGTGGGGTTTTGCCATATTCTACATGTTCGACGGGATCGGCCTTACCATGAAAAAAGCCAAAGTAAAAAGAGAGGTATAGGAGGGAACATGAAAGTATTGGTACCGGTTGACGGATCCAAACATGCATCAGAAGGCATCAAGGTGGCATCTCACTATGCAAAGACAAAAGATGCGCAGCTGTACCTGATAACGGTCATCCCGTCGGTGGCGGACATCGACCTCGAACTTTCCGCTTCAGAGCGCAACCGGCTTCTCGAAAGCATGAAAAAACAAGGAGAAGAGCTCCTGGCCAAATCAACGGAATTGATGAAAGCGTGCGGAGTTGGCAAGGTGAACACGGTCCTTGCCACGGCGCCCTCTCCCGCACAGGAGATCGTCTCTTTTGCTGAAAAGGAAAAGATCGACCTCATCGTGATCGGAAGCAGAGGGAGGAACGCGAACAGTCGCTTCAGCCTTGGAAGCGTGGCAGCCAACGTCGTGCGCCACAGCCACTGCTGTGTCTATGTCGTGAAAGAACCGTGCTGGATATAAAAAAACGCGGGGGTTCGGTGGCGGCGCCATCGAACCCCTGTTTCTTTTTAAGCGGGGTTACGCTATAATAACGTCACATGAAGATACGGGATAAACTCTTCGTCGGTTTCGGCCTGTATATATTTCTTTTGGCCATACTCGGATTCTTTGCCTATAAAGAGCTCCGGACGATCTCTCTGCGGCTGGTCCTCGTGGAGACGGCGGACGATATCACCAATACCATCCTTGAAGTACGGCGATATGAAAAGAACTTCCTCCTGTTCAAGGACCAAGAAAGCCTCGACGTATTGCAAAAGTATCTCAGTACGCTCAAGAAAACCATTGATGACATCAAATCGGAGATCGCCCGGGAGATCGGCGGTAAGGATAGCGCCATGATGAAGCAGACCATCGCCGAGTATGAGCGCCTCATTGAAACCATCGCGGCGAACGATACCTCCCAGGAAGAGCTGGAGGAACTCGTGCGGCTCAAAGGACAGGACGTGGAGCGGACGCTTGGCAACACGGCTCTCCGGGCGTTTCTCGTCCTGAGGCGGCAAGAGAAGAACATCATGCTGTACAAAAATAAAGTGGTCTATGAGAATTTCATGAGGACTGCGCAGCACCCGACCCTTGCCTCCCATCCCGCGATCCGGGAATACCGGGACCTCGTTACCAGGCTGTATGGTCTCTACGAGGCGAAAACGGAAGCAATTGAGAGAATGCGCATCACGGCCCGGGACATCCAGTCCTTTACGCAGAACCTTTCAAAAAAAGAACGGGCGAGCATTGCCACGACGATCAAGATGTCCATCACCCTGCTGGTGGTCGCGCTGGTGCTGGTGGTTATTTTCGGGACCATCATCAACATCAAGCTGGCAAACAGCATCGCATCGCCGCTTCGCACGCTTGAAAAAATAACCAAGAAGATCGCCCAGGGTGATTTTTCGGAAAGCATCGAGGTTAAGGGAAAGGACGAGCTGGCATCGCTCGAGGCGTCGTTCAATCTCATGGAGGAGAAGCTGAAGAACGCACTCTGGTCGCTCGAGCACACCATCGAAAAGCTGCGGGAGAAACAAGCGCAGCTGGTGGAGGCGGAAAAGCTCGCTTCGGTCGGGATGCTCGCCGCCGGCATAGCCCACGAGATCAACAATCCACTCACCTCGGTGCTTACCTTTTCCAACCTCATCCTCGAACAGTGTCCCAAGGCCGATCCGAGATGCGACCAGCTCAAGATCGTAGTTCGCGAGACCGAGCGGGCGCGGAACATCGTTCGGCAGCTCCTCAATTTTGGAAGAGAAGTGAATATCAAGCCCGTCAAGATCAACATCAACCGGCCGGTGGAAGAGATCATGGACTCACTTGTCGCGCAGGAGGCTTTTAAGGGGATAGAACTCTCCATAAACCTGGGCGAAAATCTGCCGGATGTGTATGCCGACCCGGCCCAGATAGGGCAGGTGGTCCTGAACCTTTCATTAAATGCCATTCATGCCATTACACCGCCGGGAAAAATCGAGGTGTCCACCCGGGTCATTGACACGTTTGTCGGGATCGTCTTCCGTGACACGGGCTCGGGTATAGCTCCGGAGCATATGGGCAAGATCTTCGATCCCTTTTTTACGACCAAGGGAGAAACGAAAGGTACGGGCCTCGGACTGGCCGTGAGCTATGGTATCATTAAGAAACATGGCGGAGATATCGAGGTCGCCAGCGTTATGGGACAGGGGACGACATTTACCGTGAAGGTGCCGATCCATGGATAAGATAAGAGCGCTCGTCGTGGACGACGAGTCAAGCGTATGTGAGGCCATGAAGGCCATCCTTGAGATGGAAGGAATTGAGGTGATCGCCACGACGAGCAGTGTGGACGCGGTCGATATGGTGCGAAAGAACTCTTTTGACCTTATTGTATCGGACCTCAAAATGCCGGTCATGAATGGATTCCAGTTCTATGAAAAGGTCCGGGAAATCGACACTGACAGCATATTCATCATCATCACCGCGTTCGGCACCATCCCGTCAGCCGTGGACGCGGTCAAGAAAGGGATCTACGACTACATCCCCAAACCGTTCTCGCCGGATGAAGTAAGGTTACCCGTCAGGAGGGCGCTCGAAAAGCGAAGGCTGGAACGGGAGAACCTCGTTCTTCGTACGCAGATCGAGACGCGGTATTCGTTCCAGAACATCATCGGCAACAGTCCAGAGATCCGCGAGACATTCCGGGTCATGCGCCACGCGGCATCGAGCGAGAGCAATGTGCTCGTGACCGGCGAGAGCGGAACAGGCAAGGAACTGGTGGCGCGGGCGATCCATTCGAACAGCGTGCGGGCCCGTCGGAAGTTCGTGACGGTGAACTGCGGAGCCATCCCCGATGGGCTTATCGAGTCCGAGTTCTTCGGCCACATGAAGGGATCGTTCACGAGCGCGATTGCGGACAAACGCGGACTTGTGGAAGAAGCGGACAAGGGAACCCTGTTCCTCGATGAGATCGGCGAGCTCTCACCGCCGCTCCAGGTAAAACTTCTGCGGGTCCTGCAGGAAGGTGAGTTTACGCGTATCGGCGACGTCCAACCGCGCAAGGTGAATGTGCGCGTTATCGCTGCCACAAATAAAGACCTGAAGAAAGCCATCGCTGAGAAGAATTTCCGGGAAGACCTGTTCTACCGGCTGAACGTGATCCCCATCGAGCTGCCGCCTCTTCGCAGGAGAAAGGATGATATTCCCCTGCTCGTAAACCATTTTATCGACAAACACAAGAACAAAGCGCCGGAAAAGAATATCACCGGAGTTGTTAAGGACGCGATGCAGGCGCTCCTGAACTACCATTTCCCGGGTAATGTGCGTGAGCTCGAGAACTCGATCGAGTATGCCATCGCCTTTACTGCGGGGCCGGTTGTGCAAAAAGAAGATCTACCCAAGTATATTCTTGAGGATAAGAAGCTCAGCCAGGATGCGCAGAAGATCCCGATCATGCCGCTCAAGGATGCGAAAGGCCAGTTCGAAAAGAGCCTCATTATCGCGGCGCTGATTGAATCAGGCGGTAATATATCCGAGGCAGCGCGCCTGCTCAACGTCCACCGTCAGAATCTCCAGCAGAAGATCAGGCTGCTTGGTATTGATATGGTATCTGTCTCTCCTATAAAATAATTGATTGCTCCAAAATACCTCTAAATTATCCCCCGTCTCCGTTCTCCCCGGCATAGTGCAGTAATAACTTGCGCCCCCTCATGCAGTAAAAAAACTGCACCGCACAACTTAACCTCTTGAAAAATAGCAGGTAAAATTCTGGCACGCCCCATGCAATATAGTTAGATCAGAAGCGGACAAAACAATAAAAAAATCCAACAGGAGGTAGTTAACATGAAGATCATGGTTGCTTATGACGGCACGCTGCAGGCGAAAGAAGCCCTGGTGTACGGTATGGACAAAGCGCGGGAGAAGGGCGGAGAGGTAGTGGCACTCCATGTTTTCAACAACAGCATGTTCATCGATTACGATGCTATCGTTGATGCACAGGGCATTGCAAAGGCTGAAGCAGAACAATTTATCAACGAGGCAAAGACCATCATTCGCGAGAAGGGCAAAGGTGTGAAGGCGAGCCTCTTCAGCACTGAAGGGAATCCGACCGAGGAAATGATCAGCTTTGCAAAGGCGGAGAAGGTGGATGTTCTGCTCTGCCCGCCGAAGTTCACGAAGATCATCAACAAGTATCAGAGGGCTTTGGGTGAATCCGAACTCACGAGCGAAGCAGCAAAGCTGCATGTTGCCGCACTTTCCACGAAGTCGATGTAAAAGAAAAGACCCGCTTCTCGCGAAGGCCAGGAGGAAGGTTTTTTCTGATTTTAAGAACGATACGAACTATCTGCGAAAATGATTGGTTGTTACAGGGAGAGCTATCATGGATTTTGAACACGCATTTCTTCAATCGAATTTTTTTATGCTATTTCAGATGATGTTCATGGGATCGCTTCTCGTGCCCAGCATTATCGGCAGGATAGACCTTTACGGGAAGGTTGTGAGGGCGCTCGCGTCGAATGTCGTAAGTTTTGGACCAGTTGCCCTGCTTGTGTACGTTCTCTATCAAGTATCACATTTAAACTGAGAAGGACGTGACCAGTTTTAGGGTTCGAACTTGGTCATATCGATCTCCCAGAACTTGTTGGACTTATGGTTGGTCCTGGAAGATTTTTTCGGAAGCAAAGGGGTGTTGAGCCTATTCCAGATCTTGAGCAGTTCCTGCTGGACAACGGGTACATTCCCCGCGAGAGCAAGTGCCACCAGCAGTTGAAAAAGAAGAATGTTCCTGAGGTTAATCGCGAATATTTCGATGTGCATCATTGCCTCCTTGGTCTAAAGAAATTAAGCAGTATGAATTCGGAGTGTATCTTGACAACGGGGTTGCAACTCCTGCAGACCAGCAGGCTCATAAACGCCGGCTTCTGCAAATGCGACGGCAACCCAGAGGTCTTCGAGCATTGCGATAAACTTTTTCATAGTGGTCTCCTTGGAATCTGAATTATGAACATTGCCTGGTTGATATCATATATAGCAATGACCATGCCTGATTGCAAGGCATTGAGTTAATTGTAAATTGTGATAATTTGTAGTAAGTGGTGCAATTAATAGATGCGCTAATATGGACATGTTAAATGCAGATTTAAATAACTGCTAATAAAATAACAAGTTATTAATGCATCTATATGATGCACCAACATTTCATGTTGCACATACAGAGCCTGACTTATTACCCAGAAAGAGGTCGCTTATGAAGATTCTTACCATATACGATGGCACAATCCAGTCCAAGACCGCCCTGCGCTATGGGATAAGGAAAGCAAAGGAAAAGGGTGGAGAGGTCTTAGTCCTGCATGTATTCCAGAGCAGCTTGTTCATTGACTACGGTGCCGGTCCCAAGGCAGAGGAAGCTGCCCGTGCTGAGGTAAAGAGGCACCTGCAAGATGCCGAGAACATGATCCGGGAAGTTGGTCCGGATGTGAGTGTAAAGATAATGTCTGTAGAGGGAGACCCTGCAGAGGAGACCCTGCGTGTCGCAGAAGCCGAGCACGCAGGATTGATCCTTGCCTCACCGCGCTACAGGGCGATCCTGAAGAAGGCCTCCTGCCCGGTATACATCATGCCAGGAACCATCCTGGTCCCCCTCGGCAGCTCGGACATGTCGTTGGCCAACAAAGAGGACATCATCGCAGAGACAAAGGCCACGAGTTCGAAGGTGTTGCTCCTCGGTATTGTGCCTGTCCATCTCTACAGCGCGGGAGAAAAAGTGGAGCTTGAACAGGTGAAGAAGTGGACAACCGCGACGGTCAAGAAGATCAAAAGCGCATTGACCAAAGAGGGGATCGATGTTTCGGAGGCGATCAAGTCCGGTTACCCGGACGAGGAGATCCTGAAGGCAGCCGAGGAATACTCGGTGTCCCTGATCATGCTTCCCGCAGGCGGAAAAACGCCTTCCGAGCTGACCAAGGCCGCGTCTATTTTACTCGATGAGCCGGAACGGGCGCGCATGCCGATTCTGCTCATGCGTGAGGCAGGGGTGTAAGGGAAAGTCTCTGATGATGTTATGTCACCAGTACGGCACTGGTAACGACCGTCTGCTCGTGAGTCCTCCAATTAAATTATTACTTGCCATGACTGACAGTTTGTTGTACTCTTGTTCTACGAAGGACGGAGCAGTTTGTCGCGCACAACATGTTGGTTGGTCATCAGGCCATATATTTTCTCAAGGAGGAACAAGATGAAAAAAGTTGTGATCGTTGTGGTAGCAATGGCCATGGTTATGGGTATCGGTATCGGGAGCGCATCGGCAGCCAACAGCTTGCAAAAGGGAACCATAGGATTTAATATCAATGCGGTTAATAGCAGTGATAGTTTCGTCATCACCGGCAAATACTTTATTTTAAGAGATCTCGCCGTGCTTGCCGGGTTTGGTTTCGGCGCAAAAGGCGGTGATGCAAAGGGCACTGATATTGGAATAGGCGGCGGTGTAAGAAAATACCTGAAAATCGACGACTTTGCCCCCTTTGCAGGAGGTAGTATTTTCTATAGCAAGACGCGGGACGGAGACCAGAAGGACATGAGCATCATGGGGGAATTCGGCGCTGAATACTTTCTACACAAGCAGTTCAGTGTTGAGGGAAGCGTCGGTTTCGGCTACACATCTTCAGAAACAGAAACAACTGCCGGTGCCGTGACGACCAAGTATAAGGAAACGACGATTGGGACTCAAAGAGCAGCGATAAGCTTTAACTTCTATTTTTAAAGTATCAGCAATCTTTTCCGTGAAATCCCCCGGCAGGTATCGATCTGTTGGGGGATTTTTTATTCTGGAAACGGAAGTTGGCAACAGGTGAACGCGGATTGTCTCTGATAAAGCCAGACGAATCATCACCACAAGGGTGAGTCTTGTTTTAGTTATAGAGATACTTTTTATCTGTATCTGCGTCCCCAATGTTCTTTTGAGGATAAGTCGTCTTATTTCGTCTGCGTTTTTGTGTAGTTCAGCATCCCGCCAGCCAGAAGAATGTCCCGTTGTCTCATGCTCAATGTATATTTCAGCGGAACACGATTGCCATTCGTCGTGTCATTGAGCATCAGGTCCGTTCCCGCCTCGAGGGCTGCTTTGATCGCGGCGATTTCGATCTCATCATTTGCTCCGATCGCATCATAATCAGCTTCGTTCGTGAAGGTGAGCGGCAGAATGCCGAAGTTGATGAGGTTCGCCGCATGGATGCGCTCAAACGATTTTGCGATCACTGTCTTGACGCCCAGGTACATGGGACAGATGGCCGCATGTTCGCGGCTCGAACCCTGACCATAGCTCGCTCCTGCGATCACGACATTGTGCTTTCCTGTTTTTTTGTTCTCAAGCGCTCTTTTTGCAAAGGACGCATCGACTCCCTCGAACACGAACTCCGCGTACTTCGGAATATTCGAGCGGTATTTCAATCGCGATCCCGCAGGCATAATGTGGTCCGTTGTGATCTTGTCGCCGACCTTGATCGTTACCACGCCATGAATGACGTCGGGAAGCGGTTCTGCAGCAGGCGGATCGCCGATGTTCGGGCCCCGGTAGACGGTCACCGACAGCGGGTCCTTGGCAGGGGGAAGGACCATCGAGTCGTTGGTCCAGAATTGTTCGGGCATGGCGATCTCGGGATAGGGGATTTCGAGATCACGGGGATCCATGATCCCGCCGGTGAGCGCGGCGGCAACAGCGGACTCGGGACTGGCGAGATAGACCTTCGCGCTCTTTGTGCCGGAGCGGCCTTCAAAGTTCCTGTTGCTCGTGCGGACCGAGATCGCGTCGGTCTTCGGCGCCTGGCCGCTCCCGATGCAGAAACCGCACGTCGATTCGAGGATCCTCGCTCCCGCGGAGACGATATCAGCCATTGCACCGTTCCTGGCGATCATCTCGAGCACCTGGCGGGACCCGGGCGCTACGCCGAAGCTCACATCCGGAAAGACCCTTCTTCCTTTCAACATCGACGCCACGATCATCAGGTCACGATACGATGAGTTGGTGCATGAGCCGACCATGACCTGGTCCACTTTCGTTCCCGCCAGCTCCTTCACCGTACCGATATTATCAGGGGAGTGCGGCTGTGCCATGAGCGGTACGATCGTGCCGAGGTCAAGTTCGATCACCCGGTGATAATCCGCATCAACATCAGCAGCGAGTGCAAGCCAATCAGACTCTCTTCTCTGTGCCTTGAGAAATGAACGGGTAATGTCATCGCTTGGAAAGATCGATGTGGTCACCCCAAGTTCCGCGCCCATGTTTGTGATGGTCGCGCGCTCGGGTACGGAAAGCGTTTTGATCCCGTCGCCGCCATATTCTATCACGGTGCCGACGTTACCTTTGCTCGTGAGCATCTTGAGGATTGTGAGGATGATGTCCTTGGCCGATACCCAGGGCTGAAGTTTGCCGGTTAAATTTATTTTTACGACCTTGGGACAGGTGAGGTAGAACGGTCCGCCTCCCATGGCCGCTGCCACGTCAAGTCCGCCTGCGCCGATGGCGATCATACCGATGCCGCCGCCGGTGGGCGTATGAGAATCGGACCCGAGGAGCGTCCTGCCGGGCCTTCCGAAACGCTCAAGGTGCACCTGGTGACAGATGCCGTTCCCCGCTTTCGAATAGTAGATCCCGTATTTTGATGCGACGGTCTGCAAATACCGGTGGTCATCGGCGTTCTCGAACCCGTCCTGGAGCGTGTTGTGGTCCACGTAGCTCACCGAAAGCTCGGTCTTGACCCGCGGCACATCCATGGCCTCGAACTGCAGATAGGTCATGGTGCCGGTCGCGTCCTGGGTTAGTGTCTGATCGATCCTGATCGCGATCTCGGTACCCGCTGTAAGCGTTCCTTCGACCAGATGTGATCCCAATATTTTGTAAACGAGATTATTACCCATAGTGTCACCCCTTCATCACATTGAATGCCCGCATATTATATTTCAAGAGATCGGATAAGGCAACGGGAATTTGACGATGAACCCTTATTAGCCACGGATAAACGGTAAAGCGTAAACTTTCTGGTCATGATAACATTGTCATATGCAAACCTTATTTTTCTGTGCTATAGTTAGCATATTCCGATACACTCGAAATGCAACTTACATACACTTTTCAAAGGAGGCGCATCATGGTGCAGAAGGCGAGTCCCAAATTGACGGAAATGATGAACCAGGCAATAGCAGGAGAGTTGCAGGCAATCGTGCAGTATATGTGGCACCACATCATGGTGAAGGGCCTCAATTCAGCGTCTCTCATGGACGTGTTCGAGGATATTGCCGTTGAGGAGATGAAACACGCCGAGAAGATCGCCGAGAGGCTTTTTTACTTCGATGTGGCCCCCACCATCAAGCCCAATCCCATAGCCAAGGGCGGAACCCCCGAGCAGATGCTGAAGGCCGACGTAAAAGCCGAGGAAGAGGCCATCACCTTGTACAAGGACATAATCAAGCGGGCCTCTACAGAGGGTGATGACACAACGAGACTGCTCTTCGAAGAGATCCTCTCGGATGAGGAACGGCACCACGATACGTTCACGACGCTCCTGGGAAAGTAAGTCGCTGCCTGTAATCGCAAGCTTCAAAGGTCAAAATGCAAAATGCAAAGTGGAAGACCGATTCGGTCTTTAGTCCATTTTGCATTTTGCTATTTTCAATCTGCAATTATCAATTCGCCCGTTAAGGGCGTCACGGCATTTTGAACTCTTTGCCTGCGATCCGCACGGTAAGCACGGGGCAGGAGGCCTTGCGCACGACCTTCTCAGCGGTGCTTCCGAAGAGCATATGGTCGATGCCTGTTCTGCCGTGGGTGCCGATAACGATCAGGTCAGCGCTCCTCTCCTTTGCGGTCTGGATGATCTCGACGAACGGCACACCGCGTACGACAATCTTCTCCACGTCTTTCACCTGTTTAGAGACCTCCGCGATCCACTTGTCCATCTCCTTCCACGCGCTCTTCTGCATGTCCTCAACCAGATCGCCCACGGAGAGCGACGAGGGGATGTACCACTCGGCAATGCTGATGTCCTGGATCACATAGAGCAGGATGAGCTTTGCCTGGTAATCCTTTGCCAGCGAGACGGCATGGTCCATGGCCGCGCGGGCGCCGTTCGAGAAGTCAGTCGGGAATAAAATAGTCTTGATCTGCATAGGCCCTCCTCAGGTTGATTTTAATGTTAGTTTAGCTCCACTCCGGGGCGCTGTCAAACGAAAACACGAGGGATTGCAGGGCCTTCCTTCGTTGCGATCATGCGTCCGCGTGAGTTGACCCAGGGGAAAAAAACCATTGACAATTCAGCATCAGGCTGTTATAAATGTCGCCTATGCTTAAGGCAACAGAAAAGATATGGATGAACGGATCGTTCGTGAAGTGGGACGATGCGAAGGTGCATATCCTTACGCACACGCTCCATTACGGGACCGGCGTGTTCGAAGGCATCCGCTGCTACAAAACCGATTCCGGTTCGGCCGTGTTCAGGCTGCAGGAGCACGTCAACCGGCTTTTCGACTCGGCCCATATCTGTCTGATGGATATTCCGTTTACCCGCGAGGCCGTTGCGGAGGCGATACTCGAGACCATCCGCGTGAACAAGATAGACGCTTGCTACATCAGACCGCTTGCCTATATCGGCTATGGGGCAATGGGCGTTTTCCCGAAGGAGAATCCTATTGAGCTCGCGATCGGCGTCTGGCCGTGGGGCGTCTATCTCGGCGAAGAAGCGCTGAAGAACGGCATCCGGGTAAAGATCTCGTCTTTCAGCCGGCCCAATGTAAACGCGACCATGGTGCGCTCGAAGACCACGGCGAACTATGCCAACTCTCTGCTTGCCAAGCGCGAAGCGCTCAAGGACGGCTACGACGAAGCCATACTGCTCGATACTGAAGGATACGTAGCCGAAGGGAGCGGAGAGAACGTATTCATGATTCGGAAAGGCGTGATCAAGACGCCTCCGCTCACCGCCATTCTTGAAGGCATCACTCGTGACACGATCATCCAGCTTGCCGCCGAGCGCGGGATGCGTCTCGTCGAGGAGCGGTTTACTCGGGATGATCTCTATATCGCCGATGAGGCTTTCTTCACCGGCACGGCCGCGGAGATCACTCCGATCCGTGAAGTGGACAATCGCAGCATCGGTGAAGGCAAGCCGGGACCGGTGACGAAGGAGCTGCAGGCCGCGTTCTTCGACATCGTCCACGGCCGTGACAACCGACATGCGGGCTGGCTCACCTCCATCACGGCGAAGCAGCCGACGATGAAAAAATAAGAACCAACCACAGAGAGCACAGGGAAAGGCAAGACCTTGAATCACGTTTTATCTCTGTGGCCTCTGTGGCGAAAGTTTTTTAAATGCCGAAGTGGTGGAACTGGTAGACACGCACGTTTGAGGGGCGTGTGGGGCAACCCATGGGGGTTCGAGTCCCCCCTTCGGCACCATTTTTTATTCGTATCGAACCTCATCCAAGCGCAGTATGCCCTCTCGCAGTTCTGAATCGATCTGATGAAAAAACTAATCTCCCTACTACTACCCTGGTTATTTACCGTTTTCCTCCCCGTCACGGGTGTTGGTCAAGAGCCCACAAACGCTGAGTTGGGGATCGTGTCCGCGCCGCTCGCGAACGTGCATGAAGAGCCGGTATCGAAATCAAGGCTCGAAACGCAGGTGCTCATGGGTGATGAAGTGCTGATCCTGGGAAAACAGGATAATCGTTACCGCGTGAAGATCCCGAGCCAGGGAAATCGCGAAGGCTGGATCCAGCAGGAAGCGGTCGACATCCCAAAGGACAAAGGCCGATCCTACCTGAACGCGAATCGTCAGTGGATCGTTATTACGACGCCGAAGGCCGAGGCGATGATCCTGGACAGGACCGGTGACCACAAGGTCTCACTGTATGCCGGCACGCGCCTGCCGGTGATCCAGACCACCGAAAAGGGGCATAAGGTCCAGTTCCCCGACAGGTCGGTTGCGATCATCGATGTTGCGGAAACAATGCCCGTGAAATCCGCTGATCCCGTCATAAACGATACCAGGCCCGAGGAAGTTACAAAGACGGCAAAGCAGTTCCTGAACGTCCGGCACCTCAGCGGCGGGATTTCGGCACAGGGCATGGACATCAGCGGCCTGATCTATATCACCTACCGGATCCACGGGTTCCCGCTCAGCACGGATCGCGCGTCGTTCAAAGACAGGGCCGAGCGTGTATCGAAAAAAGAGCTTGAACCCTGCGACATCCTTGTTTTTTATGGCGAAGGTCTCGGTTTGTACCTTGGGAGCGGGCGGTTTATCCAGGTTCCGAAAAAAAAATCGGCGCAGCTCGCCGGGATCCAGGATCGACGGTTTGCCAGCTCGCTCCAGTATGGTCTTCGAATCATCGGCGCCGGTCAGCCGGATGAGAAAAAGAACATGGCTGCCATGACCGCCGATGATATCCTGCTTGCGCAGGCGCGGATTTCGAAACTTCCGCTGAACAAGCGGATCGCCTCCTGGGCTAGCCGCTTTATCGGGACGCCCTATGATACGGACCCCCTCGGCCTCTATGTGCGCACCAACCGCATCGTGGCTGATGAAAAGGTCGATTGCATGTATCTTACTTTTCGTTCGGTAGAGCTCGCCCAGACAAGCACTCCCGGTGAGGCCATTGACCGGGCGCTCAGCCTGCGGTTCATCACCCAGGGCAAGGTCACGGACGGACTTGTCGCGAACTACGACGAGCGCTTTCAGTACGGCGAGGACATGGTTTTGAGTTCCAAGTGGGGAAAGAACATCACCGCTGACCTCGGCGCGACCAGGCAGATCGCGGGCTCACGCGGCAAAGACACTGTCGACATCCTGCCGAAAAATGTCCTCGCGACGCGGGCGCTCCAGAAGAAGCTGCAGGATGGCGACATCATCTACTGGGTCAAGGACCCGAAGAAACGCGTGGTTGAGGAGATCGTGGCCCACCTTTCGATCGTCAGGATCAAGTCCGGCAAGCCTTACCTGATCCATGCTGCCGGAGACAAGGACCGGCAAGACAAGTTCGGCGGAGGCGTGGTCAAAGAAGTTCCCTTTTCCGATTACGTGCGAAATATGCGGTTCATCGGCGCATTTGTTACGCGGTTCGAGCAGTAGTTTCCTGGCTGCAATTTCGGTTTGACAATCCCTTCATTTCTCTGCTATTCTCTGCCATAATAACAGTCAGGTTTTAAGGAGTTGGGAGCATGCTCCTTATTCCGCATTCCGAAATCCACATTCCGAAATTCATCGTAGGAGCCCTATGCTCTCCAAGGTCATCAGCGCTGCGGTGCTCGGCATCGACGCCTACCCGGTAGAAGTGGAGGTTGACATTGCGAGCAGGGGGCTTCCATTCTTCTCAACGGTGGGCCTGCCCGATGCAGCGGTGAAAGAAAGTAAGGAGCGCGTGCGTGCGGCGCTCAAGAACACTGGATTCGATTTTCCCCTCAAGCAGGTTATCGTGAACCTCGCGCCGGCGGACATCAAGAAAGAAGGGTCCGCCTTCGACCTGCCGATCGCCGTCGGTATGCTGATCGCCGAAGGCGTCCTGACCCAGGAGATGGTGGACGGTTACTTGATCGTAGGCGAGCTCTCGCTTGATGGCAGGGTAAAACCTGTGCGAGGCGCACTATCCATGGCCGTTCTGGCAAAGAAGGCCGGGTACCGCGGCATGGTGATCCCCGAGGACAATGCGCAGGAGGCGGCGGTCGTCGAGTCTGTCAAGATTTTCGGAATGCAGACCCTGCCGCAGGTGGTGGAGTTTCTCGCGGGCAATGCTCTGGTCGAGCCGGTGAATATCAATATCCAGAATGCCTTCGAAACCTACTCCGCGTATCAGGAAGACTTCTCCGAAGTAAAAGGCCAGGAACATGCCAAGCGCGCTATCGAGGTCGCGGCGGCAGGCGGCCATAACATCATCATGATCGGCCCTCCCGGTTCGGGAAAAACCATGCTGGCGCGCAGGCTTCCGACAGTGCTTCCCCAGATGAGCTTTGACGAGTCAATCGAGACCACCAAGATCCACAGCATCATGGGCCTGCTCAGAAAAGGCCAGCCGCTTATCGCGACAAGACCATACCGTTCGCCGCATCACACAATCTCGGATGCCGGCCTTATCGGCGGCGGCCAGGTGCCGAAACCCGGCGAGGTGAGCCTGTCGCACAACGGGATTCTCTTTCTTGATGAGTTGCCTGAGTTCAAACGGAATGTGCTCGAAGCGCTCCGCCAGCCCCTCGAGGACGGCCAGGTAACGATCTCTCGCGCCATCACATCGCTCACGTATCCCGCGTCATTGATGCTGGTGGCCGCGATGAACCCCTGCAAGTGCGGCAATTGGGGAGATCCGGCGCACCAATGTCAATGTACACCGCATCAGGTGCAGACCTACCGGTCGCGCGTCTCAGGCCCGCTTATGGACCGCATTGATATTCATATAGAAGTGCCTGCAATAAAGTTCAATGAGATATCGTCGGACACGCCTGCGGAAGCATCATCTCTGATCCGCGAGCGCGTTACCAAGGCGCGGGCAATTCAGTATGCACGCTTCAAGAGCGACGGCATCTACGCCAACGCCCACATGAAGCCTCGGCATATCCGGAAGTACTGTAAGATCGACGAAGACTCGCTCAGTCTTATGGAAAAAGCAATGAACCGTCTGGGGCTTTCGGCACGTGCGTATAATCGCATCCTCAAAGTGGCGAGAACGATCGCCGACATCGAAGGCAGCGAGAAGATCGCGACCGAACATATCTCCGAAGCGATACAGTATCGGAGTCTGGATAGAAGGATGAGTTGACGATGATCCTCTGAATTTATAATGCACTGAACGCAGCAACGTCACGCATGGAGTATGGAGAAGAGACTATGAACATTAGAAAAATGATGCTTATTGGGGTATTAATTTTAGTTTCTGTATCGCATGCCGGTGCAAATGAAGAAAGCGATCGGATTAATGGCGTCGCAGATTTTCTCTTGGATAGGGGAAGAGAAAATTACCTCTATTTATTCGAACAAAGTATCAAGGACAATAAAGCCGTCAAGTGTTACTTTCCCACAATATATTCGAACTTAGAGCAGGGAGATTTGAGATTATTATTGAAGAGCCGAAAAACATGGAAGAATTCTGTTGATGTTGATTTAAAAAATTTAATGGTCAGGGTTGCAGCTAAGGAGTTAAGCAAAGCTGTAGATTTCAAGAGAACTGCAATGGATGTGACGGAGAGATACCTTGAATTTGCTCAGTATATTAGTGTCATGTACGAGGGCATTCCGCATCCTCTGACCGTTAGCTCACCAGTAAAACCTCCGCAGGATTTGCAAGACTTAATGTATGGATTTTATGCCGGCGTTCTCGATATGCGGGATAGCTTTCTCAAAATCGACGCCAAATTAAAAAATATTGATCAATTATGCGAGACGCCTGAAATTACAATAGATGACATTCCGAGTATCGAAAAAGACATTAAGGACTCAATCGACAAGTTAAATCTCTGGAAAAAGCATTTTGAGGCCAACAAAGGCAAACTCGTTGTCGATGTAAAAAAACTCAAGGATGATTGCCAGACCGACCCCAGCCAGCGTATATGCAAATATAAGGCGGATGCCTTATTAGGGGAATGGAGTAAACTGGCGACAGAAGCCATGAATGAAGGTAGCGGTAAAATAATCGCTACGTTTGACAATCTGGAAATCTATTACAAGCAAATCATGGCTGCGGACACCAACACGGCTAAGGCCATAATAGCGACAAATTTTTTAGAAAAAAGCAAATCAATAGCCGACAAAAAAGCTTCGGAAACGTTCAAGGAGCATGTTCTTTTTTTTGCTGAATTGTCGGACGCGGAATCGTCTGGCCAAGCAAAGGAAGTCCTCAACGCATATATGTTGCCGCCTGTTAGTTTTGCGGTCAAAAGGGAGAAATATAGAAATCATATACTCATTTCTTCTTATCTTGGATACTTGTTCGGGGAAGTAAGAAATTCACAGGATTTTGGAGATAAAGATAAACACGGAATTTATGCCCCGATCGGCTTGGAGTATAGCCACGGATTTGGCTGTGGTAGCTCGATGAGTTTTATGATTGCGCCCTTCGATTTTGGAAATCCGATTAACCTGAAATTGAATGGCATTAACAAGAATGTGGACCTGAATGAGATTGTCGCGCCGTCATTTCTTGTGTCATACGATGTTGCGAAGTATCCTTTAAGCATAGGTGTGGCTTATCAGAAAGGGCGTAAAAGCGAAACAACGAGCGCCACAGAGGAACGATTATTCCTCTTTGTTGGTTTTGACATGCCGTTGTTTACGCTTTATTGAGCCGCCTAAAGAGATAGAATCCTGTAGGACGATTAAATTATCAGGTTCACATGAGGTCGTTACCGCAACACCCCAACACACCTACATGATCCTGACAAAGCGGGTGGAACGCATGGCCGCGTTTTTCGAGAAGTTCGCGGATCGGGATTACGTGGGAAGCCCGGTGCTCTGGTTCGGTGTTTCCGTGGAAAACCAGGCACAGGCTGAGCGACGGATACCGTTCTTGTATCAAATGCCAGCAGCTGTCAAGTTCGTTTCGGTCGAGCCGATGCTTGGCCCGATAGACCTAACCGGCTATCTAAGCAAAAAGCGCGGGCCTCTCGTACCCCGCAGTTTTCAGCTTTGGGCGTCGAGCCGACTGATAGACTGGATAATCTGCGGGCCCGAGACCGGGCCGGGCGCACGGCCTTTTGATCTGACCTGGGCCCGGGGCCTGCGGGACCAGTGCCAGTCCGTCGTGGTACCCTTTTTCTACAAGGGGAAAAAGCCGCCAAAGGATCTGAGAGTCTTCGAAGAACCAACCCCGCCGCCTTGCCCCACCCGCCGCGCGGCGGCTAAGTGAGCTCCCCCATCGCTCAGTCACAGCGCTTGCAGTCCTGTCAGCCCCCTTGCAGATCGGCCTGCATGACCCTGTGACCGGGACATTGCAGCCGGCAAGGGGGTCGCTTCACGCCCGAATCATGTCAGGCTTTGTCAGGGCAAGCGCAGCGCCGTCGCTCCACCACGCTCGCCTGAGCTTTCGCAGAAAAGGCGCTCGCCAAAGCGAGCGCCCGGCGCCACCAATATCGTCAGTGGGAGATAAATGCGCGGGACTTTCAGCCTGGGCATATAACGGTTTACTTAAAGATGCACGGACGATTGCTGATATTTAGCCCAGAGAGAAGATCGCAACGAGCACATCTCAGCGACGATTCAGCATCTGAGCTTGGCTAGGAGGTTGAGCCGATCTTCCAAATACAAGATGATTTAGAATGAATGGGATATGGCATTTTGAAGCTCATCGGCACTCGTATTTGTTTCTTCCTGTCCTTAACGCGAGTTTCACTTTTTTAGAATCGGGAATTGCTAATTTCAGTTTAAGAATGAATCGTATTAAACGTCACATTCCGAGTCCGATATGCGAGGTGTTTTGCTGCGCAGACTATCCTAGAACAACAGATGAGGGTACTGGCTCTGATTCATTATAAGCCGAAAATAATATTGAATTTTCTTGACAACACCTTATTTTTACTGTAATTTTAAAAAAGTTAGTCATCGTATAAATGCACTATCATGAAAAAAACCATATTTTTCAGAAAGTTAATTCTATGAATTCTGTCCGCCCTCTTAGTCTTTATTGGTAAGTGAGGAGGCGGGCTTTTTAATTTTTCTACCCTGTTTTTATAAAATCTACCGATAAGTCTATTATGAATTATTTCGTTTAAGCATATAATGCCTAATAAAAGAAAACGATATTTACATACAACTCGGGTTCAAGCTGCACCGTCACTTCAAGAAGACTTTAGAAATATTTTTCCAATTATTTTTACTCTTTTCGGAATTATTCTTTCTGCTTTGTATGGTGTTATTTTAAGTGGTCTACATAACCAATCCTATGTCCATCGCAATTTGACAGATGCATTACTCAATTTAACGAAAATTCTTGGCTCTTTAGATTTTGAAATTTTCTATAAATTATTTATTTATTCGTTTAATGCATTTATTATGTGCATGACGTTCTATTTTCTTATTATGGCTTATATGAAAACAGACGATGCAATTAAAGCTCTCGGCGAAGATTTAGGTCCAAAATATTCAACAAAGAGTATCGGTAAGAATCATGGTACCTCTGTAGCGTTATATTTAATGCTAATGATGATATCGTCTGTGATTCTCCCTTTGGAGATTAGTGCTTATGATTATATGGTTTATTCGCTTGTGATAGATCTTTTTATGATCTTATTTTTCGTTCTCATTTTTATCAGTAGATTTCTAGAAAGAAGTACTATTAATGCTTAAAGAAAGGGGAATGCGGCAATGATAATCGGAATTATCGTGCTAACATTTATCCTTATATTGTTTTATTTACTCCTCAAAAGTATTCTAACTTACTTATTTAGAGAATATCATTTGAGAAATATTATCTCTATCTATCCAAAAAAAGTATTTGAAGCATCGGACAATTCACTTACTCTTATTGAAAGGCCCTTTAGCGATTTGCTAAATGAAATATCATTAAGAAAGCGCTCAAAAAGCTATCAAAACGTAGGTTTAATTACAAAAATGAAAAGCTTTTTCGAGAGAAAACCTCTTGGATATGATTTTGTAGCTAGTCATTATCCTGCTAGCTTGGGCAACCTGTCTGAAGTCGCACGAAGAAAAATTACTGCAGATTCTGAAGTAGTAGACAGCATAAAACATGAAGCATACAATTTATATAAAGGTATCCAGTTTAATGATAGTGCCTTGATCCTTAATTCGGTTGCTAACACATACAGATGTATGAAAGATTTTGAAACAGTCGATTTTGAAACAGGTATTGAAATAGAAATAAATAGTCAGTTTTATACTTTATTAAAGAAAGTAAAAAAAGAATTAGATAGGCTCGATATTTTTAAATCTTACATTGAGCTTATTGCTTTAGAAAATAATGGAATATTAGAAGAACTTTCTTTGGCGAATTTTAATGACAAAGAATTAATAATTTATGAAACATTAAAGATAAGACTCGAATCTTTCTTTCAATCGTTCACTTATCCGATTAAAGAAGTCATGATTACCAAAAAAATCAAGGAGTGTCAGGAGTTATTGAATCACATAATTAATTCACCCGCACTAACTAGTAAATTTATAGTACAGAATTTGTGTTAAATAGAAGAATGGAAGATTTACAATCATTACTTAATACGGTCATCAGAAAAGATTACTCTAATGGTGAAAAGATTTGGGACGAGTGGTTCTTTTATGAAAACGTATTTTCTTTTATAGATGTCTATGAAAAGTTCTATGACAAGTATTATAAACTAACCGACAAGTTTGATTATATCTGCTCTCTAGGTAAATCAGGTTATCCACTCGCAGCAAAACTCGCCTTTGATTCCAAAAAACCGTTGCTAATCAGTTCAATGTCTGAATTTATATATGAGGATAGAACTTTCATCCTCGGCCTGCCACCGGAATCTGCTAATTTTAGTGTCAAGGGGAAAAAAATATTTTGCGTTGATTCACATACGAGAACAGGCGGTACAATTCGGCTTGCCAATAATCTGATCACAAACAGACAGGTTAAGCACATAGAATATGCGGTATTATTTGATTGTATTGAGGATGAAAAGCATAAAAAATCTTATTTAAAATCAATTAAATCATTATACGACTGGGAAACATTACATAAGCCGTTAAATCAGATGGTCGATAAGTCTAGAATGCTAAATGACGACTTTTGGATGAAAGAGGACAAATACTGGCTGACATACATAAAAACGGAAAATTTAAAAGATAATGTGCAAACTCTTCCAGAGATAAATGTAACAACAATATTGACGCCGGAAGAATCAAAAAAATTTATTACGGCTGATTACATAAACCCATTAGATCTGTACCTTGATCCTAAACTTTATTCAACATTTATTAATAGATTATTAGATCAATTAATAAATGTAGACATCGATACCTTTGTTGCCTTATCTGTTGCATCGATACCAATAGCTTTTAATTTAGCCATTGAACAGCAAAAAAGATTTAAAACAAAAAAAGTAAAATTTATTTTTTTAATGAATGAACCACTTCAATATTATCGTGAAAAAATGGCAGATGCGACCGGCATATTACTTTGTGATGATGTCATCGTAAGCGGTGGTTTACTGTATGCTGTAGCAAATCTGTTAATTGGGGAAAATAACAATAAAAAAGTGAAAATAATAGCTACATTTTTCCATAGCTTACAATTTCCCTCTGCTGGCCGATGGTATCTCAGTTCTGTAATTAATCAAACAAAAGCAAAATATATTGCTGGTATTAGTTTTTAATTGCAATAAATTCAAGCATTCATCCAGTGTCCATCTTTGTTTTCAGTGGGCAGTCATAAGAGACTCGGACTGCTATTCCATTTTAGTTGCTATCCGAGTTTATGAATTTGAATAGATAACGCAGTATTCCTTAACAATTTTAATTGCTGTAATTGCGGCTTTGAAGTTGCAGTCAGTAGCACTCATCTACTATTTTTCTTTAAGAAGCTGCATATAAACTCTTTATTCCTTTTGCACGGCTTCATCCCGTTGCTCAGCCAATCGACGAGCTGCTCCGGGTCCCGCCCCATGGCCACACCGAGGCGATCGAACGACATCCCGTGGACCTTCTTGAAGTACCGCAGCCGTCCGAACAGATCATCCGGGCCGTCAAAAGGTACGTACCCGAGAAATTCGATGATCTTGGGGATATGCCTTAACTCCGGTTCCGTTCCCCGCTCCCAACTACATATCGATGCCGCTGAGACACCCATCTTGTCAGCAGCTTGCCGCTGGAACAACCCCAAATCCATCCGGCGCTTCTGGATATGCTCACCAAGCGTTTTGGGTTGCAAAACGTACCCTTTTAGGTATATTCTTAACGGTAATGACAACCGAAACTTTGCAAACCCGACTGAACCCCTGCAAGTGCGGCAATTGTGGAGATCCGCAGCACCAATGTCAATGTACGCCGCATCAGCTGTAGACATACCGGTTGCGCGTCTCCGGCCCGCGCGGGGTTCTATGCCACCTTGCTCATTCTCATCGAGTTGGCCCGTTCGCTCGTTCTCAAGTAAGGGCATAACCCTTCGTTCCTGCGTACCGCATCCGGCGTCCGCTGAACTCAAAAGTTGAACTAAGCCGCTGAAGGAGATATAGGCATCATATGGGTCGATCAACAGTACATTATGCGGACAGCGACACGAACAACACGCTGAAGAAGCTCCACAAGAAGCTTCGCCCGGCGGGGACGCCTGTCCAGCGCGTCGAGTACATCATCGAACTGCTGTTGTTCCGCATCTTCGAGGTGAAACTGAAGCAGGACCCGGACTTCAAACAACTCCGCGACCTGTTCGCCCGCCCCAATGACCACCTGCTTTTCAACTCACTGCACACGGTTCCGAACGAACGGCTGTTGCCGACCCTGAACGAGAAGTTCTTTCCGTTCTACGCCAGTATTCTTTCTCAAGCCCGGAAGGTCTACAAAACCAATCTGGGCCAGAAGGTTCAGGACCAACTTGTTTTGATCGAAGAGGTCTTCAAAAACTCTAACTTCACGAACAACGTCAAGAGCGGCGACCTTCAGGAAGTTCTCGCACTGATCGGAGAGATTGACGAAGATCGCCTCTTGAAGACGGACCTTCTCGGGGACGCCATCGAATCGGCTCTTTCCGAGACCGGCGGCACAAAGGACATGGGCCTGCACCGCACGCCTGACCACATCCGACAATTCATGGTCGCCCTGACCGACCCGACTTTTCTGGACAGCATCTTCGATCCGGCTTGCGGTACGGCGGGTTTCGGCTTTGACTCCTACGGCTATGTGACGGAGGCCGTCCGCCGTTCCGGGAAATGGCCCGGTCTCAAGGCACACCCGGAACTCATCGCCTATTTTCAGAAGCACTTCGCTAAACACCCCGCCGCCATGCCGTCGCCGACGAAGGCCCTCGAATTCTACCGTTCCGGCATACATGGCATCGAGTACCTAGGCATGATCCGCAAAATGGCCGCGATCAACTTCTATATCCGCGGCCTGAACCCGCAAAACATTGAGCAAGGCGACTCGCTCGCTCTCTTCGATCCAGCCAAGGACGGCGGAAGCAAGACCGTCGTTCAGGCCAATCCGCCCTTCGGCGCGGACCGGGACCAGGAAGCCTACCCAAACGTGTGGGCGGAGTTTTCCCGCGAATCCGAGACCACCATCCTTTTTGTGAAGCTCATGCTCGACGCGCTGGCCCCCGGCGGCCGGTGCGCGGTCATCGTGTCCGAAGGGTTCATGACATGGGGACAGGCCAGCGCCCGCACATTACGGAAGATGCTTGTCGAGGAAAACAATCTCCGGGCGATCATCAGCCTGCCGCAGGGAGTGTTTGTTAGCAAGGGCGGTGTCGGCCCGAAGACCTCCATTCTAGTCTTCGAGAAGGGCGGACAGACCAAGGATATCTGGTTCTATAAGGTTACGAATGACGGTTACACAATGGGCACCAACCGCCGTCCCATCGAAGGTTGCCAACTGGTCGAGGCTCTTGAATTGTTCGATAAATACGTCAGGCATGACAAGACACCTCCGGAAACCAAACATTCCTTCAGTGTGCCGGCGGCATGGATTGTGAACCTGGACCCCCGCGTCAAACTCCGCATCGCGGCCGACACCACCACCGACTTTTACGAGCGGGCGGCGAAGGAAAGTGAACCCCTGGGCGCGAAACTCGCCGACCAACTGCGCGCCGGCAAGATCACCGAAACCGACCGCAGCGGGCGACTGACCCAGCAGGATGAAGTCTGGCGAGTCAAGACCATGAATGAAATTGCGAAACGCATCGAGGTCGCGCACCTCTATTCGTTCAACCTGCCCAACGCCCGGAGCAACCTATCCAAAAGCCAACTTGAGGAATGGAACGCTGTCTTCAAGGGCGCAAAGCGAAAGAACGGGCACCCTCTCGACGCCCGCTATGAGGCACTCAAGGACTGCCCGCCGGAGAAAGCCCATTCCGCACTCGCCATGCTGGACGTGCAGGATTCCATAGAGTTCGACATCGCCCGGCAATACCTCATGGCCTACCCGGTCGAAGAACTGGCGAATCACGACCAGCTTGCCACTCTCCGGAAGATCATCGAAAGCGGCGCACGTTACCCACGATGCAAGTTAGGCGAACTGGTTGAACCCAAGCACGAACGCTTGCGAAAGGAAGATTATTCCGGGCAATTTGATATTGTAGAGAAGATCACCTTTGCTGATGGATGCATTCACTTTCGCGAATTTCCAGAAACCGGCATGGATCTCTACATTGCGGACCGCGGAGAACTAATCACATCGAAGATCAACCTACATCAAGGTGCTGTCGCATTAGCGCCACGCCGATTGGTTTGTTCGACGCATTATCAAGTGTACCAACCGAAGACGCCTGATAGCCGCGCTGACTACCTTTGCCACATGCTCCGTTCGCCGCAGTTTCTTGCTCAGTTGATCGATCAGAAGAACAAAGGCATCAAGACCGAACAGGGCTCGGATTTCCTTTGTGGTTTCGAGATTCCGCTACCGCCGCCAGAAATTCAGGAGACCATAGCTCGGCGGCTTGATGAACTCGTATCCGTCGCGTCGTCGTGTCGCATCATCCAATCCAAATTCACAATCGTGTTGCCGGACTCTATCCAAGACAACCTTCGCCCGATTAAAGACGCAATCCTGGAAACAAGGAACGGATGGTCGCCGACGTGCAACGGTGGCGAAATACCCGTCTTGACCCTGGCATGCTTGAAACGGGGCCGTATTGATCTGACCGAAAGAAAGTACACGTCCGAATTCCGCCCGAACATCGAAACCTTCTACGTTCACGAGGGGGACTTCTTCTACAGCCGTGGCAACACCCCGGAACTCGTCGCACTTGCAGGGATTGTCGGGCCGACTGAGGATAAAGTCGTCTTCCCCGATCTCCTGACCCGCGTTGTGTTTGATCGCACCAAGATTCTGCCTGAGTTTGCGGCTATCCTCTTCAATTCGACGTATGGCCGCCAGTATTTCGGCCGTGTTCCGCAAGGGGCATCACCGAGTATGGTCAAGGTCTCCCAAGATTATATGGGGGAGTTTCGCGTTCCCTATATGGAAGACATTCACACTCAGGAAGTTCTCGTCGCCTCTGCCCGACAGAATCTCGACGCTCTGTCAGCCGTTGGCAGACTTCAGGACGACGCGCAGAAACAACTTCGCCGGATCATCGAAGAGGTTTGGGGGGTGACATGCCCGACATAAATGCCAACGAAGCGACTGCGACCGACCTTCGGGTCATCGAAGACCTGAAGAAACTCGGGTGGAAGGTCGGCGACACCCTGCTTTACCAGCCGCAGTACCCACTGACGCCGGAACAACAAAAAGAATTTCCCGGTCACAAGTACGTCAAGCCGGATGTGGTTCTCCAAGACCTTCAGGGAACGCCGCTCGCGGTCTTCGAGAACAAACTGGACGATCCCAAAAAGGCGCTGCCGAAACTCCAGATTCTCTACTCTCGCATTCTCCACCCCCAGTTCCTCTACGCCTGTTCCGCCGAGCGGACGCTGTTCTACGACATGGCCTGGACCGGGCTTGAGGCGGGCGAGTTCCGTCCGGTCAACTCGTTCCTGTCCCTCGAAGACATGGGCGTTCGCATGGCGCAGGAGCAGAAGCGGCGGCAGGAACGCGAGATCGTCATAGACACGACCATCGCCGGTGGCTTCGATTCGGCGGCGGGCAAGGAACGGTACTATCAACTGGACTGTATCAACGTCCTGCTGAAGGGTTTGCGCGAAGGGCGCGGTAAGATGCTGGTTCACATGGCGACCGGCCTAGGCAAGACGCGGACCACCGTTGCCCTGTGCAAGGCGCTCCTCGACACCGGCCTTGCCCGGCGGATTCTCTTTGTAGTGGATCGCCGACTGCTGGCAGAGCAGGCGCGGGATGACGGCTTCAGTCTCATCAGCCCGACCTATACGGCGGGCTGGATCACGACTTCCAACTACAAGGGCTTCAAGCATAAGGACATTCACGTTGCCGTCATTGACACGCTGGAAATCCTCTACTCGGGGATTCCCAGCACCTACTACGACCTGCTGATCGTGGACGAATGCCACCGGTCCATAAACGTCAGCCGGCGGGTCATCTTCGATCACTTCCTTTGTCCCCGGATCGGACTCACCGCCACGCCCCGGATTGCCATCCCGAAGGACCCGAAGAAGGTGACGGACGACGACCTTGCCATTCTGGACACCTACCGACTTTTCGGTTGCGAAGTCGGCGAACCGACGTACGAATTTGACCTTGGTCGGGGCATCGATGAGGGCTTCCTTGCGCCCTACAAAGTTGATGAGATCAAGACACACCTGACGCAGATCGCGGAGCAGGAAGGCGTCGAGTTCGATTACGTTCTGGACCCGGACGAGCGGAAGAAGATCGAACTCGACAAGACCAAGAAACTGAAACTGGAGCAACTGAACCGAAAGTATCTCACCGAGAACACGGCCAAACGCGTTGCCGAGGAAATCCGCAAACGGACCGAGTACGGCGAGAAGATGATTCTTTTTGGCGTGAGCCAGGCGCATTGCATGATGCTGGCAAACGCCCTGAACGCGGTCTTCAACGACGAAGGCAAGAGCCCCCGCTACGCCGAACCGATCATTTCCGAGAACGCGGAGTTGAACCGGACCCTGAAAGGCTGGTTCAAGAAGCCCTACCAGAAACCCTACATCGCCGTTTCTGTGGACATCATGAGCACCGGGGTGGACATCCCCTGTGTGCGTTACATCGGCTTCGCCGCGCTCACCCGGTCGGTCGGCAAGTACATTCAAATGCTGGGCCGTGGCACCCGCCTTGATCCAAAAACGGGCAAGTTCAGTTTCCAGATCCTCGACTTCGTGGGTCTGTGCAAACGCATGGGTGACAACGGCAAGGGGACCGAGAAGAAGAACAAGAAGGTTGTCACTGGAACGGGAGGCGGGGGAGGAGGCGAAGGTGGCGGGGAACCGGAAGGCTACTTCATCGTGGACAACCCGGACCCGGAGCATCAAATCCAGCGGGTCAAGGTCCACGAAGGTGTCCGCGTGGTCGAGAACACCCCCATCGAAGAAGCCAAGCGCATCTTCGAAGCGGCCGTCAGCAACCCGGACAACCCGGTCATCGTGTCGCTAAAGCAGAAGATAGACGAACGAGAGGACTACGAACCGACGGCTGAGGATGTCGAGGCGGTCGAAGATTGGGTGTCAAAACCGGAAATCTGGTTGGACGAAGGCAACCTCCAACGCATCTACGACTATCCCGCCGGGTCCGTGTGGGACTTCTTTCTCCACGTCCTCGGCAAGCGCCGGATACCGACGCCGCTTCAGCGGGTCCAGACTGGCTACGAGAATTACATCCTCTCCGCCGAGTTTACCGACGCCCAAGTTCACGTCTTAGAGCTGATTAAGGATGTGTTCGTTTCAACACTCAGTGAACACGGCACAGTAGATGCGCAATCGATCTTCCAGAACCCTATATATGAGAGCATTATCGGGACTTACGATGAAGTGAACCAGGCCTTCGATTGCAAGATTGACGAGGTAATCAAAACAATGTCCGACAACTTCAAGTTGGCACGGGCAGCATGACACAAGAGCGGCTTACTTAAACTTCCTGGGAGCACCCTTGAATTACGACGCTATAGAAAAAAGCTATTGGGAAGCGCAGAGCAAGAGGATCGCGGCTCTGCGGGACAAAATCAATGCACGTCCACCAGTCGGTGATGGGCGCATCGTACCGGAAGACACCGACCTTTCGATTGGGGATGGTAGGCGGTTATCGATGGCGGTAATGTTCATCGATATTTGCGGTTTTTCTTCACGTCCAATGGAAACTGTGGCAGAGCAGGACTTAATGTTGCGCGTCCTGAATCTATTTTTCACAGAGATGATCCGAATCGCAGAAGATTACGGTGGAAACGTCGAGAAAAATACAGGCGACGGACTTTTGATTTACTTTAACGATAACGAAGGAAGTCCACCAGAGACTGGCTCTAAAAGAAGTGTTGCCTGCGCTTTGACGATGCTGGCGACAACAAAACACCTGATAAACCCCATCCTAAACAACTCGAATACGAAACCGATCGAGCTCAGGGTGTCGATTGACTACGGTAATGTAACGATAGCCAGAATTGGCGCGCCAAAGAGATTCAACGCAAATGCTGCTATTGGAGCTACCGCTAACTTTGCGTCAAAAGTAATGCGATTCGCGAGCGCTGGTGACATTGTCATAGGCGAATCTGCCAGGAAGCAACTTCCAGAGTCCTGGAGAAACATCTGGACGGAGCTTGTGCCTGAGCCTACTGGTTGGACTTACACGCACGACGGTTCACCCTACAAGCTATATAAATACAAAGGGCGCTGGAAAGACTTTATATAAGGGGGCTCACTATGCAAACGGAAAGTCACCAGTCATCTTCGGACGCAGAGTTAACGCCAAACGTTGACAATTCAGCCCCGCTTACTGTTGACCGATCAGCATCAATAAGCACAGAAGGAATTAAGCATGACGCGACAGTCAGTGCTCATGACCACAAGGAGTTGGAGATAAAACTTAAATTCGGGGAGGAAACACATCAGTATGTGCGCGACTACATTAGGCTAGCTGATCAAAAGGCCGCGTTTTTCTTCGCTGGATCTGCGGCTTTTCTTGCCTACCTGAATACGCTTGGACTCACAAACAATTGGATTTCTAATCCAAGTTCATGGGGTCTAATTCATATCCTTTCTTTCATTGCAACAACTTGCCTAATTGTTGGGAGCTTGTTTTGCATAGGAACGGTAATGCCGCGCTTAGGCGGAGCTTCAAGAGGCATCATTTTCTTCCACGCTATTTGTCAATATGAAAGTTCCTCTGAGTATTCCGAAGACGTACTCAGTCGAAAGCTGAGTCAGCTATGTGACGCAAAATATAAGCACACATATGAGTTATCCAGTGTGTGCCGTGCCAAATACAGCTCACTAATTTATGGTTTTAAATTTGGCATTGTCGGTGTCATAGCAGCGTTCATTTTGCTATCACTAAGGTGATAAGTTCTAATATTCCGATCAATCGGACGCCCATAAGTGGGGTGCTTTTCGAACGTGCCGCCTCATGCTGGCGCCAGACTCGCCCCTGCGGGGCGGGGCCGCTTAGCACCGCATTCCGGAACTTGGCCTCCACTTATTTGCTGCGTGATCCGATGCAATCCGAATAGCAATCTGCTGTAATGATTTAGATTACACTATAACCGAGACGACTATACGTAAGGAAACCTTCTTGTCATTAAACCTGAAAATAAAAAGCAAGGGCCTTCTTGGAAACCTGTCCCTTTTGCAGGCGAGACTCCTTGGACACGGCCAGATACGAAAGACCGTTGACAACGAGGCGCCGCTGCGATCGGAACTATTCAGCAGCGATCAGATGGATCAGCATGGCAGGACCCTGGCGGGTTTGCACACGTTGGGTCCGGGACGGGCACGGGACCGGCTTCTGACGCGGCTGGCTGAGAATGAAGACCTGCTGCTTGGGGTCCACAACCTGCTGACGGAGGCTATTAAGGCAAACCGCCGGATTACGCCGGCCGGGGAATGGCTGCTCGATAACTTTTATCTGATCGAAGAACAGATCCGCACGGCCAGGAGACACTTGCCAAAGGGGTACAGCCGGGAACTGCCTCGACTGCTGGATGGTCCCTCGGCCGGTCTTCCGCGCGTGTATGACATTGCTCAGGAGACGATCTCACATGGCGATGGGCGGGTGGATCCGGAAAGCCTCAGCCGTTTCGTGGCGGCCTACCAGACAGTCACCGCTCTGAGGTTGGGCGAATTATGGGCAATCCCCATCATGTTGCGCCTGGCGCTGATCGAGAATCTCCGACGCGTTGCAGCCCGGATCGCCACTGACAGGACCGACCGAAACTACGCCGATTATTGGGCAGACCGGATGACGGAGATTGCCGAGAAGGACCCGAAGAGCCTGATCCTGGTGATCGCGGACATGGCCCGTTCGGACCCGCCCATGAAGAGTGCTTTTGTTGCGGAACTTTTGCGCAGGCTGCAGGGACTGGGGCCTGCTCTTGCATTGCCGCTCACCTGGATCGAGCAGCGCTTGTCCGAGAGCGGCCAGACAACAAAGCAATTGGTGCAGTCGGAGAACCAGCAACAGGCCGCTGATCAGGTCTCTATGAGCAACAGCATCGGCAGCCTCCGTTTCCTGGGCGCGATGGACTGGCGCGAGTTCGTCGAGACAATGAGCGTCGTCGAGCAGGCCCTGCGAAAGGAAACCAGCGGGGTTTACGGCAGGATGGATTTTTCCACGCGTGACCGTTACCGCCATGTTGTGGAGAAGATAGCAAAGAGCAGCCGGCTGTCGGAGAGCGAGGTGGCGGCCGCTGCGGTCCGGCTTGCGCGTGAGGCCGCGGCCCGGAAAGACGCCGCCGTCGATTTGGACGATCGTTCGGCACATGTCGGCTTCTATCTGGTCGACAAGGGTTTGCCGCAGCTCGAAGGAGCAACAGCGGTGCGACGTTCCTTCTCCGGGACGCTTCAAAAATTGAGCTCACGGTTTCCGTTGCTGCTGTATGCAGGCACGATTGCGCTGATCACGGCGATTGTTAGCGGGAGCTTATTGGTGAATGCACATGTCGCTAGGTTGCCTGGTTGGCTTCTCGGGCTGATCAGCCTTCTTTCGATGTTTGCTGCAAGTCATCTGGCTGTGGCCCTGGTGAACTGGCTTGCACCGTTGCTCGTGAGGCCGCATTTGCTGCCGCGGATGGACTTCTCCAAGGGTATCCCGCCTGAATCGCGCACTCTTGTCGTTGTCCCGACCATGCTCACCAGCGCTCAAAACATCGAGAAAATGATCGAGGCACTGGAAGTCCGGTTCCTGGCAAATCGCGGCGACAACCTGCACTTCGGCCTGCTGACGGATTTTCAGGACGCGGCCGGGGAAACGTTGCCTGAAGACGAACCGTTGTTGTTGCCGGCCCAACAGAAGATCGTAGAGCTGAATGAAAAGTACCAGAGTTTAACAGGCGACACGTTCTTCCTTTTCCATCGCCCGCGCCTTTGGAATCCCCGTGAGAGGATCTGGATGGGATACGAGCGCAAGCGGGGGAAGCTTGCGGCTTTGAATTCCCTTCTTCGCAACGGGGCACATGATAATACGGGGTCGCACTTTTCGCTTGTCGTCGGTAACACGACCGTCTTATCGAAGGTGAAGTATGTAATTACCCTTGACACGGATACGCAGCTGCCCCGCGATGCGGCACGGCAGTTTGTGGGGGCCATGGCGCACCCGCTGAATCGCGCGCACTACGACGAGGACAAGAGGCGTGTTATTGCCGGGTACGGCATCCTTCAGCCGCGCGTCGGGGTGAGCATGGCCGGCACGAAATGGTCCCGGTATGCGCGCATGTGGGGGAGTGATCCGGGCATTGATCCGTATACGCGCGCTGTCTCCGATGTCTACCAGGACCTGTTCCAGGAAGGCTCGTTCATCGGTAAAGGCATCTATGAGGTTGATGCGTTCGAACGGGCGCTGGACGGACGATTCCCCGAGAACCGGATCCTGAGCCACGACCTGATCGAAGGGTGCTATGCGCGTGCCGGGCTGTTGAGCGACGTGATGGTGTACGAGGAATATCCTTCTTGCTACAGCGCGGACGTGAGCCGCCGGCATCGCTGGATCCGCGGAGATTGGCAGCTTGCGCGATGGCTGCGGTCGCGCGTGCCGGGCATTGATGCGCGCTTACAGAAGAATCCTCTCTCGCTCCTGTCCCAATGGAAGATCTTCGACAACCTTCGACGCAGTCTGGTGTCCCCGGCGCTGATACTCCTGTTGCTGATGGGCTGGACGGTCTTGTCATCGACCTGGTTCTGGACCTTGTCGATGATCAGCATCATCTTTATCCCTTCTCTGATCACCTCTTTCCCGGGTCTGTTTCAGAAGCCGGGCGATGCGCTTCTGGGGCAGCACCTCGCTGCCGAAGGACGCTCCCTTGGCAGGCGCTTTGCCCAGGCCCTCTTTACGCTCGCCTGTCTGCCCTACGAGGCGTTTTACAGTCTCGATGCGATTCTGCGCACCACGTGGCGGATGTTGGTCACGCGCAAGCGGCTTCTCGAATGGGGCATGTCGGGAGATACCGGGTGCAGTCGCCGCAATGGCCTTGCCGCCTCCTGCCGGACGATGTGGTTCGCCCCCGTTCTTGCAACCGCCGTAATGATCTTACTCAGGCTTTCGAGTCCGTCCACGGTGGCTGCGGCCGCGCCCCTGCTGGGCCTCTGGTTTGCCTCGCCAATACTGGCCTGGTGGATCAGCCGGCCGATTGCCCGCCGCGGAGCAACGCTGACAGCCGGCCAAACCCTGTTTCTCCGGAAGCTTTCCCGCAAGACCTGGGCGTTCTTCGAGAACTTCGTCGGGCCGGAAGATCACTGGCTGCCGCCGGATAACTATCAGGAGTATCGCGCTGCCGTGGTCGCACATCGCACTTCGCCGACCAACATGGGACTTGCGCTGCTGGTGAATCTGTCCGCGTACGACTTCGGCTACATTCCTGCCGGACAACTCATCGAGCGCACGGAGAATGCACTGCGAACGATGGATGCCCTGGATCGGCACCGGGGCCACTTCTACAACTGGTATGACACGCAGTCTCTGAAGCCGTTGCTCCCTGCTTACATTTCAACGGTGGATAGCGGGAACCTCGCCGCCCACCTGCTCACCTTGCGGCAGGGTCTGCTCGCGCTTCCCGATCACCAGGTCCTCCATTCGAGATCGTTTGACGGGTTGCGCGACACCCTGCAGATACTCGTGGACGCTGCGGAAGGAGCAGCTCCCGCCAGGCTCGCTCAACTTCAGAAGGGCCTGGAGTCCGCGTATGCTTCCCCGCCGACCACTCTCGCGGCTGCGCGGTTGTGCTTTGAAAAACTGGCAACATCCGCCGCGGAAGCGGCCTCAGAATTCGATTCCCTTGATCTTGATCCCGAAAGCCAGGCAACGTGGTGGGCACATGCCCTTACCGCGCAATGCCGGGCGGCCCTCGATGAGATGACCTTCTTTGCCCCGTCGTTTGTTCGCAACGGTGATGAGATCCCGACACTGCGCGAACTGGCAAGACTTGGAAACCAGCACGCCAGGGCAAGGATGAGGGCCATCGAAGCCCTTGCCTTGCGATCCGGAGAACTCAGCCGTATGGAGTATGATTTCCTGTACGACAGGTCGAGCCGGCTCCTGGCCATCGGGTACAATGTTGGTGAGCGCCGGCGGGATGCGGGTTATTACGATCTACTTGCTTCGGAAGCGCGACTGTGCTGTTTTGTGGCGATCGCGCAGGGACAACTGCCGCAGGAAAGCTGGTTTGCCCTGGGGCGCCTGCTCACCATTGCTGATGGAGGACCGGTCCTTCTTTCGTGGAGCGGTTCGATGTTCGAGTACCTCATGCCGCTTCTGGTGATGCCGATCTACGAGAACACGCTGCTCGACCAGACCTGTCGGGCGGCGGTGGAGAGACAGATCGAATATGGGTGGCTGCGCGGCGTACCGTGGGGCATGTCTGAATCCGGCTACAACACGGTCGATGCGCATCTCGATTATCAATACCGTGCTTTTGGCGTGCCCGGCCTGGGGCTCAAACGCGGACTCGCCGAGGATATGGTCATTGCGCCCTATGCCTCGGCCCTGGCGCTGATGGTGGCGCCCGATGAAGCGTGTCTGAACCTCGAGCGACTCTCCGCGGAAGGATTTGAAGGAAAATACGGCTTCTATGAAGCGATCGACTACACGCCTTCACGTCAACGACGCGGGCAATCGAGCGTCGTAGTCCGGTCGTTCATGGCGCATCACCAGGGTATGAGCTTTCTTTCGTTGGCCTCTGTGCTCCTGGACCGTCAGATGCAGAAGCGGTTCGAATCTGACCTGGAGCTCCAGGCAACCATGCTGCTGCTCCAGGAGCGTGTGCCGAAGGCCACGGCGTTTTATTCGCACACCTCCGAGCTTTCCGAGCTCCGTACGACCTCCAACGGTCCGGAGTTGCCGATGCGCGTACTCAACAGCCCCGACACAACCGTTCCGGAGGTGCAGTTATTGTCCAACGGCAGGTACCACGTGATGGTCACGAATGCGGGGGGCGGTTACAGCCGATGGAAAGACATCGCTGTCACCCGCTGGCGCGAAGACAGTACTTGCGACAATTGGGGCACGTTCTGTTACATCCGCGACGTGGCGAGCGGAGAGTTCTGGTCGACCGCATATCAGCCGACGCTCAAACGACCGAATAAATACGAAGTGATTTTTTCGGAAGCGCGAGCGGAGTTTCGCCGCATTGACAACGACTTTGAAATGCATACGGAGATCAGTGTTTCGCCCGAGGATGATATCGAACTGCGCCGGATCACGGTCACCAACCACTCCGCGAAGCTTAGAGAGCTCGACATAACGAGTTACGCGGAAGTCGTTCTCGCATCTTCTGACGCGGACGCACTGCATCCGGCGTTCAGCAATCTCTTTGTTCAGACCGAGATCATCCGCCCGCAGCGCGCCATCCTCTGCACCCGCCGGCCGCGCTCCCTTGACGAGCAGACGCCGTGGATGTTCCATCTCATGGCCGTACACGGGGCGGATGTTGGAGAAATCTCCTATGAGACCGACCGTATGCGGTTCATCGGCCGGGGCAACACCGTCGCCGACCCGCACGCGATGGGCGCTTCATCGGGCCCCTCGGGAGCGCTTTCGGGCAGCCAGGGCTCGGCGCTCGATCCCATTGTCTCCGTACGGTATCGGATAGCGATCGAACCGGAACAATCGGCCGTCATAGACATTGTCACCGGCATCGGAGAAACTCGGGAGGTCTGCATGGGCCTTGTCGAGAAATATCAGGACCGGCGTCTCGCGGACCGCGTCTTTGATCTGGCATGGACGCATAGCCAGGTGCTCCTGCAACAGATCAACGCCACCGAGGCCGACGCGCAGCTCTATGGACGCCTGGCCGGCTCGGTGATCTATGCCAATGCTTTGCTGCGCGCCGACCCGGGCGTCATCATCAAGAACCGCCGGGGGCAATCCGGTCTCTGGGGCTACGCCATTTCGGGTGATCTTCCGATCGTGCTGCTCCAGATCGAACATCCGGACAATATCGGCCTGGTGCGCCAGCTTGTACAGGCCCACGCGTATTGGCGTCTCAAAGGTCTGGCAGCAGACCTGGTGATCTGGAACGAAGATCGCGCCGGTTACCGCCAGCTCCTGCAGGAGCAGATCATGGGGCTCATTGCCACGGGTGTTGAAGCGAACGTGACTGACCCGCGGGGCGGTATTTTCGTACGGCCCGCGGACCAGATATCGCCTGAGGACCGCCTCCTGTTCCAGACAATCGCCCGCGCCATCATCAGAGACAACCAGGGATCGCTGGCTAACCAGCTTAGCCTTCGCACTGCCGGGGAACCACGGATACCGCGCCTCCAGCCGACTCGCCGCCATCTTGCCGAATCCTCGACCACGCCGGCATTGCCTCGCCGCGACCTGATGTTATTTAACGGACTGGGCGGGTTCACGCCTGATGGCCGCGAGTACATCATTACGACCGCGCACGAACAGGTGACTCCGGCGCCCTGGGTGAACGTCATGGCAAACCCGCTTTTCGGCACCGTCATTTCAGAGAGCGGTCTTGCCTACACCTGGAGCGAAAATGCCCATGAGTTTCGCCTCACTCCCTGGCAGAACGACCCGGTAAGCGATTCGAGCGGAGAGGCGTTTTACATCCGTGATGAAGAACGCGGACACTTCTGGTCCCCCACGCCGCTGCCCAGCCGCGGGGCGACGCCTTACGTCACCCGCCACGGCTTTGGCTACAGCGTCTTCGAGCACACGGAGCGCGGCATCCGCTCTGAGATGTGGGTTTACGTGGCCGTGGATGCTTCGATCAAGTTCACGGTGTTGAAAGTGCGAAACGAGTCCGGCAGATCGCGCCGGCTCTCCGCCACCGGATACGCGGAATGGGTGCTGGGAGATCTGCGGCCCAAAACAGCCATGCACGTGGTCACTGAACTTGATCCCCACACCGGCGCGCTCTTTGCGCGGAATTCCTACAACACGGAGTTCGTTGACCGGGTTGCCTTCTTCGACGTGGATGAGGTGACCCGAACCGTGAGCGGCGACAGGACCGAGTTCCTCGGACGCAACGGTACGCTTCGGAATCCTGTGGCGATGACCCGGGTGCGCCTCTCCGGCAGGGTGGGGTCTTCTTTGGATCCCTGCGCCGCTATTCAGGTTCCCTTCGATCTGGCCGACGGGCAGGAGCGCGAGGTCATCTTCAGACTCGGCGCAGGGCGAGGTGTTGATGACGCCGGCAAACTGGTGCGTCGCTTTCGAGGATCTGCCGCCGCGCGTGGCGCGCTCGAAGCAGTGTGGCAGTACTGGAACCGCACGCTTGGGGCGGTGCAAGTGGAAACACCCGACCAGTCCGTCAATATCCTGGCCAATGGCTGGCTCTTGTACCAAACGCTCGCGTGCCGTCTTTGGGCCCGCAGCGGATACTACCAGTCGGGCGGCGCCTTCGGTTTCCGCGACCAGTTGCAGGACGTGATGGCGCTTATCCACGCCGCGCCGCGCCTCGTGCGCGAGCACCTCCTCCTGTGCGCCGGCCGGCAGTTCATGGAGGGTGATGTTCAGCATTGGTGGCATCCTCCATCAGGCCGGGGCGTGCGTACACACTGTTCGGACGATTTCCTCTGGTTGCCGTTGGCTGTTGCCCGCTATGTTCTGAACACCGGGGACACCGGGGTATTGAATGAAACCGTCAACTTCATCGGGGGCCGCCCGGTAAACAAAGACGAGGACTCGTATTACGATCTTCCCCAAGCGTCTGAACAATCGGCCAGTTTGTATGATCACTGTGTGCGGGCCATCATGAGGGGCATCAGCTTTGGCGAACACGGTTTGCCGCTTATCGGCTCGGGTGATTGGAACGACGGCATGAACATGGTGGGCGAACACGGCAAAGGTGAAAGCGTCTGGTTGGGATTCTTCCTGTATGAAGTGCTCATGCGGTTCACGGAGATCGCACGTCTGCATGGCGACCTGCCCTTTGTTGAACGCTGCCGGACGGAAGCGGGGGAACTGCGCCGGAATATCGAGCAGCATGGCTGGGACGGGGAATGGTACCTCCGCGCGTTTTTCGACGACGGTACTCCGCTCGGTTCGGCAAGTAATCCCGAATGCCGGATCGATTCCATTGCGCAAAGCTGGTCTGTTCTCTCAGGCGCCGGGGGTGCCGAACGCTCGCGCATGGCAATGGAGGCAGTGGATAAGCATCTCGTTCGACGGGACCAGAGACTGATCCAGCTCCTGGACCCGCCCTTCGATAAGTCGAATTTGAATCCCGGCTATATAAAGGGGTATGTCCCCGGTGTCAGGGAGAATGGCGGGCAATACACTCATGGGGCGATCTGGACAGCGATGGCATTTGCTGCATTGGGCGACAGCCGGCGCGCATGGGAACTGCTGGCAATAATCAACCCAATGAACCATGGGAGATCTCCGGAGGAAATTGAAACCTACAAAGGAGAGCCGTACGTTGTCGCAGCCGACGTATATGCGGTCTCACCGCACATCGGTCGCAGCGGATGGACATGGTACACGGGCTCGGCCGGCTGGATGTATCGGCTTATCGTGGAATCACTCCTGGGGCTAAGGCTTGAGGTGGATAAACTGCGTTTCGAGCCATGCCTCCCAACGGATTGGGAAATGTTCAAGGTGCATTACCGGTACCGGGATACTCTCTATCATATCACTGTCCAACAAACGCCCGCGGACATCAGCGAGACGAGTGTGACCGTCGATGGCGCTCTGCAACCCGACAAGGCCGTTCCCCTTGTTGATGACCGTAAGGAACACTCGGTCGAGGTGAGGATACCTGTTGCAGGTGGTTCACATTCGGGAACAGGAGCTTTTCCATGAAAGAGGGCATCTCGGCGATCACCTCTATGGATCAACTCGGTCTCTCTGCCCGCGCTTACAACCGCATCCTCATCGAAATACTCCAATCGTCCTTCCAGATATTCAGGACACTCGAACGGTACATGCCGCAGAACTTCGATGATCTTAAGTTTGTTCGTAACTACTCAGGTCAAAATATTGTCCGCAGATTACGCAGATTTCACAGATTAAATCGAACCTGATTTATTTTCTTAAAATCTGCGTCCATCTGCGAAATCTGCGGATAAAAAGGTTTTTATCTGTTGTAACACCCTTCTGGGTTCAGAGGTGCTGAGTAGTTACGTTTGTTCAATCAATTTGGGTCGGTGTCTTAATCCCAATTACGCGCCTATACCTCAGAAAATCCCATTTTAACTTATAGTTACCGCAGAAATTATCCCCAGATCTTTTCAGCACGTCCAATCGCTATCTCTGAGTGTTTTCATCTGAAAATGATCGCTCTGAGATCCGAATCACCAATTCAATTTAAATCGCAATAATTCGTTATAATGACTGAAAAAACATTGCACCAGTGCTACTTTTTTACTCGACAAATAATAGTTGATTTGCTATATTCATCCGGAAATAAATTTTATTAATATACAGCAAAACATCATATTTTCAATAGAAGGTGAACATGATCCTTGTTAGACAACGTTAGACAACGGTCATCAATGGTGAAAATAATTTTTATTAGCTGTTAAATTAATGCGAAGGAGGTTTGAAATGGGGGTATCAAGACGTGATTTTTTGAAGCTCTCCGGCAGTTCGCTTCTCCTGGGGGCACTTCACGCCGATCCTGCTTCCGCTGACACAAAAGAGCGGGAAATCAGGATCAAGGGCGCGAAAGTGACCACCACGATTTGTCCGTTCTGCTCGGTCGGGTGCGGCATCCTCGTGCACACCAAGGATGGAAAGGTCGTCTACACCGAAGGTGATCCGGAACACCCGATCAGTGAAGGAACGCTATGCTCAAAGGGCGCATCGCTGTTCCAGATGATGAACAATCCTACCAGGCTGCAGAAACCCCAGTATCGTGCCGCGGGTGCAACGGAATGGAAGGAAGTGGAGTGGGACTGGGCATTGGATGAAATCGCGAAACGGGTGAAGGATACCCGCGACCGAACGTTCAAGCTCACCTCCAAGTCCAAGGTGAAGGAAAAGGCGGCAGACGGCACGGAAAAAACCGTTGAAAAGGACTTTGTGGTAAACCGGACCGACGGCATCGCCCATGTCGGGAGCGCGGCCCTGGACAACGAAGAATGCTACATACTTCAAAAACTGGTGAGGTCATGGGGCCTGGTATATATTGAACATCAGGCCCGTATCTGACACTCCGCGACGGTAGCGGCTCTGGGAGAGTCGTTCGGACGCGGTGCCATGACGAACCATTGGATCGATTTCAAGAATGCTGATGTCATCCTCGTAATGGGGAGCAATCCGGCTTCAAATCATCCCATTTCCATGAAGTGGATACTGAAAGCCCAGGAGCGGGGCGCCAAGCTTATTGTTGTAGACCCCCGCTTCACGCAGACAGCCACCAAGGCTGATGTATACGCGTCCATGCGTTCGGGCACGGACATCCCCTTCCTGGGCGGGATGATCAAGTACATCCTTGATAATAATCTCATCTTCAAGGAATACGTTATCAAGTATACCAATGCCTCGTTCCTCGTGAACCCGGACTACAAAGGCCCGGGCGAACTGGACGGTCTCTTCTCGGGTTATGATGAAAAGACCAGGAAATACGACAAAAAAACTTGGTCGTTCCAGATGGACGAGAACGGCGTCCCGAAGAAGGATCCTTCTCTGAAAGACCCGCATTGCGTGTACCAGTTGATGAAGAAACATTACTCGCGCTACACGCTCGACAAGGTCTCAGGCATCACCGGCACACCCAAGGACAAACTGGAAGAGGTCTACAAGCTCTATGCTTCGACCGGCAAGCCAAACAAGGCCGGCACCGAGTTGTATGCCATGGGCTGGACGCAGCACACGGTCGGGACGCAGAACATCAGGGCTATGTGCATCATTCAACTGTTGCTCGGCAATATGGGCATCGCAGGCGGCGGCATCAATGCCCTGCGCGGAGAGGGCAACGTTCAGGGTTCAACTGACCACGGCCTGTTGTTCCATATCCTCCCGGGCTATTTGGCAACACCGACCGCGTCCATAGCCACCCTCCCTGCGTACATTGAGAAATACACACCCAAAACCAAGGAACCGAAGAGCGTGAACTGGTGGTCCAACCGGGGCAAATACATTACCAGCTACCTCAAGGCCATTTACGGGAGCAGGGCCACCAAGGAAAATGATTTCGGGTATGCGTGGATGCCGAAGCTCGATGAAGGCATGAACGCTTCCTGGCTCATGATTTTCGATCAGATGTTCAAGGGGAAATTTGAAGGCTTCTTTGCATGGGGCCAGAATCCCGCGTGTTCGGGAGCTAATTCGAACAAGACCCGGCAGGCGCTTGCCAAGCTCAAATGGATGGTGAATGTCAATCTCTACGACAACGAGACCGGATCGTTCTGGAAGGGTCCTGGCATGAATCCGAAGGATATCCAGACCGAGGTCTTCTTGCTGCCCTGCGCATCATCGGTTGAAAAGGAAGGCAGTCTTTCAAACTCAGGACGGTGGGTGCAGTGGCGTTATAAGGCAATTGAACCCATCGGCCAGTCCAAGCCGGACGCGGAAATCGCAAACGAACTGTACTTCCGGGTAAAAAGCCTTTATCAGAAGGAAGGTGGCAAGTTCCCCGCGCCCATCCTGAACATAACCTGGAACTACGGTGAAAAAGACGCCCAGGGGAAAATCCACGAAATTAATGTGCATAATATCGCAAAAGAGATCAACGGCTACTATCTGGAAGATGTGTACGACAAGACCGCAACACCGCCCAAGCTCCTCGGCAAGAAAGGCGAGCTCTGCGCGTCCTTTGTGTATCTGCAGGCGGACGGTACAACCTCATCTGGCTGTTGGATCTATTCTCAGAGCTACACTCAGAAGGAAGGCAAGATCATCAACATGATGGCGCGACGAGGGAAAGATGATCCTACCGGCCTTGGCCTGTTTTCGGGATGGGCATGGGCATGGCCGGTCAACCGGAGAATCATCTACAACCGGGCCTCGGTGGACCCCAATGGTAATCCCTGGGATCCGAAGCGTGCATTGCTCAAATGGGACCCGGTCAAGGAAGATCCGGCGAGCAAGAAACCCGGCACCTGGGTGGGAGATATCCCGGATGGGCCAGCTCCGCCCATGGCAACGGAAAAAGGAAAGTTACCTTTCATTATGATGGCCACCGGCGTGGGACACCTTTTCGGGCCCGGCATGGCCGAGGGCCCCTTCCCCGAACACTATGAGGCACTTGAGTGTCCGCTCGAGGAAAATATGCTGTCCAAACAGCGGATCAATCCGACGATCAAGATTTTCGGTGATGAGGCGGGTGCCGTTTTCTCCTGCGATATGCGGTATCCTCTTGTTGCCACGACCTACCGCGTTTCCGAGCACTGGCAGACCGGCGTCATGACACGACATGAACCGTGGCTGCTCGAGATGCAGCCCCAGATGTTCGTTGAAATGAGCGAAGAACTGGCAAAGGAAAAAAATATCAAAAACGGTGAAAAGGTCATGGTGAAATCAGGCCGGGGCGAGCTCTGGGCAATCGCAATCGTTACGACGCGGTTCAAACCCTTCAAGATCGGAAACTCCACCGTGCATCAGGTGGGCCTTCCCTGGCACTTCGGATGGCAATACCCTGTGGACGGCAGCGGCGGGGACAGTGCGAACCTGCTGACGCCGACCGTCGGTGATGCCAATACCATGATACCCGAATCGAAGGCCTTCATGGTCAATGTCGTAAAGATCACGGGAGGGAGGACATAATGACAACGATTACTCAACCCCCCCAAAAAGCCGTGCTGGTCGACCTGACGCGCTGCATCGGATGTCGCAGCTGTCAGGTGGCATGCAAATCATGGAATGAACGTTCCGTGAAGAAGACAGTGAATCAGGGAGTGTACACGAATCCGCCGAAACTGAATTCCGATACGTATACCCGTATCGAATTTCTGGAAGGGGCGTCCGGACAGGCGCCGGCATGGCACTTTATCAAGGACCAGTGTATGCATTGCGATGATCCGGCCTGCGTATCCGCGTGTCCGGTGGGGGCCTTCAAAAAACTGCCGAACGGGCCCGTGAACTATGACTATGACAAATGCATCGGCTGCCGGTATTGCATGATCGCGTGTCCCTTCCAGGTCCCGAAGTATGAATGGGAAAAGAGGATCTTTCCCTGGGTCCGCAAGTGCACCTTCTGTTCAGACCGCCAGGCTGATAATCTGACCCCTGCGTGCATCAAGATTTGTCCGACCAAGACCATGTTTTTTGGAAATAAAGAAGAGGTCCTGGCCGAGGCGAAGAAGCGGCTCGCGGAACATCCCGGTAAATATGTGAATTATGTCTATGGTGAGAAAGAGGCGGGCGGAACATCCTGGATGTATATCGCGGCTGTGCCTTTTGAGCAGCTGGGATTCAACATGAACATACCCGCCAAGAAACTTCCGGAAAATACCTGGGCCATGCTCAGGGAGATCCCGTTCAAAGTGGTCGGGTTCGTTACCGCATTGTCGCTCATTGCGGTCTTCCGCAACCGGGGCAGTAATCCCGACGCTGAATCCACGCACAAGGAGGAGAATTAACCATGACATTCCTGGAAGGAGTGAAAAAAAGCTTTGAAACGAAAGGAATGCGTCTCCTCCTGCTGCTCGTCAGTCTGGGTATTGTGGCGACGCTTCTCCGCATGTTCAAGGGTCTTGGCGCGGTTACCAACCTGACCGATGAGTATCCCTGGGGGCTCTGGGTCGCCGTTGACGTGTTCTCGGGCGTGGCCCTTGCGGCCGGTGGCTTCACCATCACCGCTGCGGTGTACATATTCAATATGAAAAAGTACAAACCCATAACCCGGCCGGCCATTCTGACGGCCTTTATCGGTTACTCCATCGTCGTCGTGGGACTTGCCATCGACATCGGCAAGCCTTTCAGCGCATGGCACCCGATGGTTTACTGGAATTACCGCTCGGTCATGTTCGAGGTCGTGATGTGCATCACCCTGTACACCACGGTGCTGTTGTTCGAATTCGCGCCGGCATTTCTGGAGCGCGTGAAGTGGCACGGAGCGCTGAAGGTCATCAAAAAAATCACCTATCCCCTGGTAATCGCCGGCATTGTGCTGTCGTTCCTGCACCAGTCGTCGCTTGGCGGTTTCTACCTGATTGCGCCGGCAAAGCTGAACCATCTCTGGTGGACGCCGAACCTGCCCTACATGTTCTATCTCTCGGCGATTGCCGCGGGTCTCGCCATGGTCGCTTTCGAGGGTATCGTGAGCACCCGGGGCCTCAAGCGGGAGTCTGAGACAGAAATTGTTCAGGGTTTGGGCCGGGGCACGCGTATTGCCCTGCTGGTTTATTTGATCGCGAAAATCGCGGACATGTCGTATCGGGGCAATTGGCCGCTGCTGTTGGACTGGAACAAGGCCAGCTTCTTCTGGAGCGCGGAGATACTGATCGGCGTGCTTATTCCGATTGCCCTGTTCTCGATGAAGTCCGTCAAGGAGTCCGAGAACGGCCAGCTGATGGCATCAACGCTGGTCATCATCGGTGTTGTCTTTAATCGATTCAACATGACCTTTTTCACCCAGGCTGGTTCGGGTACCTTCTATTTCCCGTCGATTTGGGAAATTTTCGTGACGCTGGGACTGCTCTCGGCCATTGTCATGTTCTACCGTCTGGCTGTCATGCACCTGCCGGTATTCCATGAGGGTCCGTTGAACAGATAGGCTCTCAATGGTGAGAAGTAATAAAAACCCCGCCTTTGATACTGAAGGCGGGGTTTTCTTTTTCCTATTCTCTGAAGAGAGCCTTGCGTTCTTATAAGCCGTTCCATCCTGATCTCATCAAAGCATCCACCTCTTATAACAGATAGCGTTGCCAGACCCTCGTGTAAACGCACGATAATCACGAACGCCTCATGGCAGATGATTACGCTTCTCTCGCCCCCTTTTTTACCGTAACGGGACGGGGAGAGTTGAGCGTCTTTGTTCTTTATTGATTCATGTCGTGAAACAGTATTTATTTTGTTTGGGTCTGGCCTCAATTACACGATGGGGATAGGGGTTGAAATTAATTGTTTGGGCATCATCCTGTTTTTCAGGCAGGGCTGACAAAGACATGCACCCGCATGAGGTCCCCGCGATTGACAAGATATCCCAAACAGGGTAAATTGCGCAATGCAGATCGTGCTGCGGGAAAGCGACGATCATCATGCACCGGATTAGGATCGGGCGGAGACGCAGGGGAACTTCGGTCGATTGCGGAAAGATCATCATGATTCCACGGGAATTATTAAATAACGGCGCAATAAAGCTCGGCATTCCCTTGACCGTTGAACAGGCCAATTCCGTGTTCATCTATCTGGCGGAGCTCAAAAAGTGGAGCCGGAAGATCAACCTCACCGCGATCAAAGATGAACGGGATATTATTATCAAACACGTGCTGGATTCACTTTCATATATTCATGGATTTACGCCCGCCCCGGGACTGCGATTGCTGGACATGGGATCGGGAGCGGGTTTTCCGGCGCTGCCGATCAAAATAGTTTGTCCCGGGATAGTGGTCACCATGGTGGAATCAACAAAAAAGAAAGCGTCTTTTCTGCGCCATATCATCAGGACCCTGAAGCTCACGGAAACCGCGGTCGTCGATTCAAGGACGGAAGAACTCGATGTTCACTTTCTCTCCGCGTTTGATATTGTCACGGCCCGCGCTTTTGCTGACATGAAATCAGCTATAGCAGAAGGAATGCCCTTGCTCAGGCCGGGTGGGCTTATAGTACTGAGCAGGGGACCGGAAGAGACGATCAACGAGCAGGACCTGGCCAGGGCTGGTGTTTCGCTGGAACGCCGGACTGACCTGACGCTCCCGTTTTCGGATTATAAAAGGACGATCTGGGTCTTTAAGAAGGCTGGTTAAACCTCAATGGTTTCAACGTGTTGGATGTCTGGCAAAGACGGAGATTGTTCCACGTGGAACATCAGCGCGCGTCAGGCTGATTGACAGGACAGCCTTGATTCGTTCGAAAAAATCAGAATGGGTCCATCCTGAACCCTTTGATGTCATTCTGAACGTAGCGAAGCGAAGTGAAATATTTGCTCAGGGCAGGCTCAGTGAAGAATCTTTCAACTGGATGCAAAAGCAAGATTTCTCGCTTGGCTCGAAATGACAAAACAGGAGATTTCCAACTTATTACGAGACCGTCACTCCTTATATACACATGAAAATTTACGTTAATTCTTGGTTCAAAGAAAGATTTTTATGTTAGAAGGGCCGCTTACAATACCGGAGGAATGGCGTGAAATTGCCCAAGAGATCCTTTTTCACGGCGGGCCGGTTTTTGCCATCGGAGCGCCGGGTTCGGGAAAAACCACGTTCTGCCTCTATCTCGCCGGCCTCTTCTGCCGGTCCGGCAAAAAGGTCGTTTGGATCGATGCGGACCCCGGCCAGCCCTTCATCGGCCCGCCGTCAGTAATATCGCTCACCGCGTATACAGAAGCCGCCGAGCTGTTGAGTCGAAAGAACCCTATGATCATGGGCTTTATCGGCAATACTTCTCCCGTCGGCCGCCTGCTTGAGATGATATCGGGTCTTCAAAAGCTTTATTCGCTGGCCCAGTCGCTCGATCCCGGCCTTGTTCTTATTAATACCTGCGGACTCGTGAATGGCGGCGCCGCGCGGGAGCTTAAATGCCATGAGATCGACATGCTTTCCCCCCGCTATGTGATCGCCTTGCAGAAGGGGACCGAGATAGAGCATCTGCTGGCCCCGCATTCGCACAGGGCCGGCTTGCTCATCCATCGGATACCCATATCGCCCGATGCAAAGGCATCCACCAGAGAGGCCCGACGGTCGGCCCGCGAACAGCGCTTTAAGGAGTATTTCCGCGGCGCGGACTTTCAGGAGATCTCTCTCCATGATGTCGGAATACTTGGCCCGGGCCTCGGCACCGGCGAAAGGCTGGGATTCCGGGATATTAACCGGCTTTCGAAGATATTTCAGGCGATCGTGATCCATGCCGAGTTGTCCGCTGACCGGCTCTTCCTCATCATTGAAGGCGAGTATATGGAGGAGGAGCTCTACACGGCAAAGGAGCAGTATAATGTCCGGGAGGTCATGGTGGTTAAACGATCAGAGCTGGACCATCTGCTCGTGGGGCTGAATGACGACCGCAACCTTTGCCACGGCCTAGGGATCCTCCGCTCCATCGATCTGAAGGAACTGTCCATACGGGTAATTACTCCGCTCCGGGACGTTTCCGGGGTACGACATCTTTCGCTCGGGTCGATCCGCGTCAGTCCTGCCGGAGGAGAGCTGGGGCTGGTGTAGCCCGATGATCCACTTGTAACAACGCTGTATTCGCTTGCTAACCACGGGTGCACATGGCAATACCAGGTGCTCAGTGTCTCAACGCAACGGGTTGTTGCCCAAACCCCGTTCACCCTTCGACAAGCTCAGGGCGAACGGTATAGCCTTTGATATTATGAACTTTTCCCGTTCGTGCTGAGCCTGTCGAAGCACACAATTGGTTTATGCAACAGCCCGTCAATAATAGATTTCACCATATTGATATGAACCTGATACCGCGTTCGTTTCTTGATCGTTGATAAAAGCCGTGTTCATCCGCTGTTCCCCGTTGTTTTTACGTTAAACCTGTTTATTGTTTCTGTTCATTTCTGCGTAACATCACCCCCTCAAATATAATTTTAAAAAAAATTCTCCACTCATATGACCCCTATCATATGCTTCTCTTCCCGCTACCCGTATAATCGGTCCACATCAACGAAAGACGATGTAAATTTATTCCTTGAGGAGGATGCTATGTTTTGTTATCAATGCGAACAGGCAGCAAACGGCAAAGGGTGCACCAAGATCGGGGTATGCGGCAAGGACCCGGAGGTATCATCACTTCAGGACCTTTTAGTCTATTCCATGAAAGGGCTTTCGCTCGTTGCAGTTGAAGGCAGGGGACACGGCGTCAATGACCAGGAAGTTAACCTTTTTCTGACCAAAGGGCTTTTTTCAACGCTCACGAACGTCGATTTCGACCCCAGGCGGTTCGAAACACTCATTCAGAAAAGCGTTGAGCTCCGCGATGGGCTGAAAACAAAGGTCACAGCAGCCGGCGGCAGAACGGACTTCACTCACGGCAGCGCTTCCTATAAACCAGCAGCTTCAATCGAGGCTTTGGCAAAACAGGGCCGGGAGGTAAGGGAGCGGGTGCCTGATGCAGCGATCAACCCCGATATCCAGTCGCTCCAGGACATTCTCCTGTTCGGCCTCAAAGGCGTGGCTGCTTATGCAGATCATGCCCAGATCCTCGGAAAAACCGATGATACGATCTATGCGTTCATGGCCGAAGCACTGGCAGCCATGACGGGGACCGATCTGGGCCTGAACGAATGGGTTGCGCTTGTGCTGAAGTGCGGTGAGGTCAACCTCAAGGCCATGGAGATCCTCGATGGCGGCAATACCGGCACGTTCGGCCACCCGGTCCCGACCAAGGTACCGCTCGGTGCGAAAAAAGGCAAGGCGATCCTTGTTTCCGGCCATGACCTGAAAGACCTTGATATGATCCTGAAACAGAGTGAGGGCAAGGGGATCAATGTCTATACTCACGGCGAGATGCTGCCGGCCCATGGCTACCCGAGCCTCAAAAAATATCCTCATTTTTTCGGCCATTACGGTACGGCCTGGCAGAACCAGCACAAGGAGTTCGCGCATTTTCCCGGCGCCATTGTGATGACCACAAACTGCATCCAGAAGCCGCTGGCGTCGTACAAGGACAATCTCTTTACCTGCGGACTCGTGGGCTGGCCTGATGTGAAGCACATTTCAGACGGAAATTTTATCTCCGTGATAGAAAAATCCCTGTCGCTTCCTGGATTTACCGAAGATGTACCGGGCAAGGAGGTTTTTGCCGGATTCGCGCGGAATGCGGTGCTCGGCGTGGCGGACAAGGTGATCGATCTGGTCAAGGACGGAAAGATCCGCCACTTCTTCCTCGTGGGCGGGTGCGACGGCGCAAAGCCCGGCAGGAACTACTATACGGAATTCGTGGAAAAAGCGCCCAAGGACACCATCGTGATGACCCTGGCCTGCGGCAAGTTCCGCTTCTTTGACAAGAACCTGGGAGACATCGGCGGCATCCCGCGGCTGCTCGACATCGGTCAATGCAATGACGCTTATTCGGCTGTTCAGATCGCGCTCGCGCTTTCAAAGGCCTTCAACATCGGCGTGAACGAATTGCCGCTGTCCCTGGTCCTGTCATGGTACGAGCAGAAGGCCGTGGCTATCCTGCTCTCCTTGCTGTCTTTGGGTATCAAGGACATCCGGCTCGGGCCGACGCTTCCGGCATTCATCACTCCGAACGTGCTCGATGTGCTGGTCAAAAACTTCGACATCAAGCCCATTGCAGCAACGGCCGAAGAGGACCTCGAAACGATCCTCGGACCCTGCTGGTCAAAGACAAAGGCAGAGTGTGTGGAAGCTGAAGAAGTAACAGTCTGATACCATTCAACCTCCATTCCGGCAGGGCGGTTTTTCCGTCCTGCCGTTCTTTTTTCTCGATCCTGTAAATGATTGTTCCACGTGGAACATTGAACAGGGTGTAGGCGAAATGCAGGCCCTGACAAGCCATTTATTGCCGAGGAATGACAAGGGCTTAATGACCGCAGCCATTGTCTCTTTATACACGCGCGAAAAAAACGGCATGCTTGTAACAAGCCTCTTTCGTCCATCTGATTTTAACTATTCTACAAGTGTTGCCCAGCTTCAGTCGCGGGAAAACCGAGTTTTTTTCTTCCTTTTATCATCATCCTATGGTACATTAACCAGGTTTTGGACCAGCGGTATCGGGGGGTGTCGGAAGAATGGGCAGGGTCATAGCAATTGCCAACCAGAAGGGCGGCGTGGGCAAGACCACGACTACCGTGAACGTCGCGGCATCGCTCGCTGCTGCGGAAAAAAAGGTGCTGCTCATCGATTCAGACCCCCAGGGAAACTCCTCGAGCGGCATGGGCATCAACCGGAACGAGATCATCGGCAGCACCTATGACCTGTTTACCGGGAAAAAAACACTTCAGGAAATTAAAAAATCAACACACTTCCCCTGGCTCGACGTCGTCCCCGCGAAGATCGACCTGGTGGGTGTTGAAATAGAACTTATCCAGATGATCGCCCGCGAGCGGGTGCTTAAGAAGGCGATCTCGACCTTCCGGAACGATTACGACTATATCCTCATCGACTGCCCGCCATCGCTCGGCCTGCTCACCGTCAACGCGCTGACCGCGGCGGACGGGGTGCTGATCCCGGTTCAGTGCGAATACTACGCCCTCGAGGGACTGACAGCGCTCATGAACACCGTCACGCTCATAAAACAGGATCTGAACCCGGACCTCGCCATCGAAGGCGTGCTCCTCACCATGTTCGACAGCAGGAACAACCTTGCCTCTCAGGTGGCCCAGGAAGTGCGCACATATTTCGGCAACAAGGTTTACACCACCGTCATCCACCGCAATGTTGCCCTTTCCGAGGCGCCAAGCCACGGGAAGCCGGTGCTCCTGTACGATATCCGGTCCCGGGGCGCGCAAAGCTACCTGGAACTCGCGAAGGAGGTCATCACCAATGCAAAAGCAGGCGCTCGGTAAAGGTCTCGGTGCGCTTATTCCCGACCTGTCCTCGCTCGACGACAAAGCGCGAAAGGCCATCGGCATCTATGAGATCGAACTGGACAAGATCGTGCCGAACGAGTACCAACCAAGAAAAACGTTCCAAAATGAGAGCTTGAAAGAGCTTGCCTCCTCGATAAAAGAGCACGGGGTGATCCAACCCATCATCGTCCACCGGATCGGGACGAACTACGGACTCGTCGCCGGTGAACGGCGGTGGCGGGCGGCACGGCTTGCCGGTCTCAAGACCATCCCCGCGCTCGTAAAAGAGGCGACCAAGCGCGAGCTCATCGAACAGGCCCTTATTGAGAACATCCAGCGAGAGGACCTGAACCCGCTCGAGGCTGCCGAGGCGTATAAGCGGCTCCAGGACGAGTTCAAGCTTACACAGGAAGATCTCGCCAGGCGCGTTGGTAAAGAGCGGTCAACAATCACGAACTATCTTCGTATCCTCGGACTTCCCAAAGAATTGAAGCAGGGCCTCTCAACCGGTGCGCTCAGCATGGGCCATGCCAAAGCGCTTCTGTCGCTCGAACGCGTGCGTGACCAGATCCAGGCAGCGGCGACGATCGTCAAGAAGGGTCTCTCGGTGCGCGAGGCCGAGGCGCTCGCCAACCGGCTCAAGAACCCTGCGAAGGAAAAAAAGGTGCGGCAAAGCCACGAGCTGAAAGCGGTGGAAGAGAAGCTCAAGAAGGCGCTTGGCACCAAGGTGAGCATCGCGGCCAAGGCCAGGGGCGGCAGGATCGTGATCGAGTATTATTCAACTGAAGATCTGGACAGAATCCTGGATAAGATCGGGTAATAAAAACCGAGGTTGTCAGGTTCACGGTTCAAGGTTCATGGTTCAGGCTTAATAAACAACACCGGAATATTGAACCTATTATTATTTTGAAATTCGTTCAGCGACTCTTCAAGTCGTTCGAGTTTCACGGCCTTCCAACCTTGAACCGTGAACGACTCGACTGAGCTCGTCGAAGTCCTGGAACTTTGAACCTAAGCAGTTACAAGTATTTTATGAATTATAAGGAGGGCTCATTCATGTTGAAAAAAGGTTCAGGCACACCGGAGCAGTCCGAGATCACGGCATTCCTCGGAAAGGGTACGGAGTTCAAGGGAGTGCTCAGCTTCGAGGGCACCATACGCGTTGACGGCAAGGTCGATGGAGAGATCATCTCCAAGGACACGCTCATCGCCAGCGATGGCGCATTTCTCCAGGGAGAGATCTCCGTGGGCACGATCATATTGAGCGGCAAGATCGTCGGCAATATCAATGCAGGCCAGAAGGTACACCTCCTCGCCCCGGCCTATGTCCAGGGAAACATCAAAACACCAAAACTCATCATTGAGGAGGGTGTCACTTTCGACGGCAAGTGCGAGATGGCCGGTGAGAAGAAGGCCGCGGAGCAGAAGGTCGTGTCTCTGAAGGAGCGGTAAGCAGAAACGAATAGATCATCAAAGCCTTATATTGCTTGCGCAACAAGCCCTTGACAAGCGCACTAATTTGATGCATATTAATACATATGATAATGCATACCTGAACACGGAGGCAGCTCATGCGCACCACCCTGAACATTGAGGATGAGTTACTTGATAGGGCGGCAAAATTGACCGGCATCAAAGAGAAAACGTCGCTTATCAAGCGGGGGCTTGAATCGTTAATAGCGATCGAAAGTGGTAAACGACTCGCACAACTGGGTGGCTCCGAAAAAGGTCTGAAGGCGATACCCCGGAGACGGACAGAAGGCAGGTAACATGATACTTGTCGATACTTCCGTATGGGTAGAGCATTTTCGACATGGAAATATCGGGCTTGATACTCTATTGCAGGAAGGACAGGTTGTTTGTCATCCTTTCATTGTCGGCGAGCTCGCCTGCGGAAATATAAAAAATAGATCGCGAATCCTGTCTCTTCTCAGCACTCTCCCGATAGCACACACTGCAGAACATGAGGAAGTAATGCACGTTATTGAGAAGTACCAGCTTATGGGCAAGGGATTGGGATATATTGATGTGCATTTGCTTGCTTCGGCGATGTTGACACACATTCCACTATGGACACTCGACAAGAGACTGAACAGTGTTTCAACAACCGTGGGCGCCAAATGGTAATTCCGCACGTTGGGCTGAATTTTCTTCGTTTAGCACGACGTTGTAATCGAGAACCTGTTGGGCAAGCTGCGCTATTTTGCCCAACCTACTCGCTTCTATTCCGCTGCCTCGATTTTTTTTGTAAAATGGATCCTGAGAAATCACAGGGGAATTAAGTGAAAAGAGATTTGGCGAAAGACGTTCTTATCAGCTCTTTGATTGCTATTGTCTTGTATGTTGTTACCGGAAGCTGGGAAGCATCTATCTTAGTAGGATTAGCATACTTTCTTTATGACTTGAGATGGATTGTAATTCATCATAGAAGACGCGAGGAAACGCGCCGAGACTAGTCGAATGCACTATGCCATTCAGCTTTAATAGCGAGCATTCAATCATTCGCTAAGATAGTGTCGCGAAAATAAATCCTCTCAAGTGGAGCACTGCAAGATCGGCCTCAAGGAAACAAAGGAATCCATGATATGATTCTCTTTCATCACTATCGCTCCCCGGCGCTCTCCACGTACCAGACCGCCGACCTGCTCACAACGGCCCAGCATAAGGTAGATCCCGCAATAACCGGGATCAAGACCGAGTTCTGCTTCAACATCGCAGCCACAGAGCCGTTGTCAGCTGACGAAATGCGCCTGCTGCGCTGGCTCCTGGCCGAGACCTTCGAGCCTAAAAAGTTTTCCGACAGCAGTTTCCTCATTCGTCCCTCGTCCCTCGTCCCTCGTCCTACGGTTTTAGAGGTCGGCCCCCGCATGAACTTCACCACTGCCTGGTCCACGAACGCGGTCTCGGTCTGCCACGCCTGCGGCCTCAGAAAGATCACGAGGATCGAGCGTTCCCGGCGGTACCTGCTCCTGCTTGATGATCCATCAGCCATGAGCAATGAGCTCAAAATTGTCTTTCTCTCCCTTGTCCACGACCGCATGACCGAGTGCCCGTATCCCAACCCGCTCAAAACTTTCGAGACCGGCATCAAACCGGAACCCGTGCGCATGATCCCGCTCATGGAACAGGGCAGGGCTGCGCTCGAAACGATCAACCGCGAGATGGGACTGGGGCTCGATGACTGGGACCTGGATTACTATACCAATCTTTTTGTAAAGGACATCAGGCGCAATCCCACGAACGTGGAGTGCTTCGACCTGTCGCAATCCAACAGCGAACACTCGCGCCACTGGTTTTTCCGCGGCAAGCTCATCGTCGATGGGAAGGAAGTTCCCGGCAACCTGATGAAGATCGTGAAGGCCACCTACGACGCGAACCCGAACAACAGCGTTATCGCTTTCAGCGACAACTCAAGTGCCATCACGGGATACGATATTACCACCATCATCCCCGAGCTTGTCGGGAAGCCGTCGGCGTTCATCGCATCGCGGCGTACATACCATATTATTTTCACGGCCGAGACGCACAACTTCCCGTCCGGCGTAGCGCCCTTCCCCGGCGCCGAGACCGGCACGGGCGGCCGCATCCGCGATGTGCAGGCAACGGGCACGGGCGGCCTCGTGGTCGCGGGCACGGCTGCTTACTGTGTGGGCAATCTCCGCATATCCGGGTACGAGCTTCCCTGGGAAGACGCGGCATATTCCTATCCAACCAATCTCGCGTCGCCGCTCCGGATCGAGGTCGAGGCCAGCAACGGTGCGTCGGACTACGGCAACAAGTTCGGAGAGCCCGTGATCCAGGGTTTCACCCGCTCCTTCGGTCTTCGCCTGCCTGACGGCGAGCGCAGAGAATGGCTTAAGCCGATCATGTTCAGCGCCGGCGTGGGCCAGATGGATTCCCGCCACACGAAAAAAACAGAGGCATCAAAGGGCATGCTCGTGGTCAAGGTCGGAGGCCCGGCCTACCGCATCGGCATGGGCGGCGGCGCCGCCTCGTCCATGATCCAGGGCGAGAACATCGCCGAGCTCGACTTCAACGCGGTACAGCGCGGCGACGCGGAGATGGAGCAGAAGATGAACCGCGTGATCCGCGCCTGCGTGGAACTGGGCGAGAGAAACCCGGTCCAGAGCATCCACGATCAGGGCGCGGGCGGCAACTGCAACGTGGTGAAAGAGATCGTGCACCCCGCGGGCGCGAGGATCGAGATCCGCAAGATCCAGGTCGGCGACAACACGCTCTCGGTCCTCGAGATATGGGGAGCGGAATACCAGGAACAGAACGCGCTCCTTTTGAAACCCGAACACGAGGGACTGTTCCGGTCGCTCTGCGATCGCGAGAAGATGCCGATGGCGATCATCGGCACGATCACCGGCGACGGATATATCGTTCTGTTCGATGAGATCAACGGAACGACACCCGAAAAACTGGAGCTTGCCAGGGTGCTCGGCGACATGCCGCAAAAGAGCTTCACGCTCGAGAGAAAGAAAAGAACGCTCAAACCGCTCGAACTTCCGAAAGGCCTGACCATTCGCGCAGCGCTCGATCGTGTGCTCCGTCTGGTCTCGGTGGGCTCCAAGCGCTTTCTCACGAACAAGGTCGACCGCTCGGTCACCGGGCTCATCGCGCAGCAGCAGTGCGCGGGCCCGCTCCAGCTTACGGTGTCCGACGTGGCCGTGATCGCCCAGTCTCACTTCGGCCTGACCGGCGCCGCGATCTCCATTGGTGAACAACCCGTAAAGGAATTGCTCGACCCCGCGGCCATGGCAAGGATGAGCGTGGGCGAAGCGCTCACGAACATCGTCTGGGCAAAGGTGAGCGGGCTCGGCGATATTCGCTGTTCGGCAAACTGGATGTGGGCGCCGAAGCTTCCCGGCGAAGGCGCGAGACTCTACGATGCGGCCGTTGCCATGCGCGACGTGATGATCGCACTCGGCATGGCAGTGGACGGCGGCAAGGACAGCCTGTCCATGGCCGCCAGGGTCACGAATCCCGACGGTTCTCACGAGACCGTGAAATCACCCGGCACGCTCGTGATCTCGGCCTACGTCACCTGCCCGGACATCACCAGGACCGTGACCCCGGACCTCAAGGCGCCGGGGAAAAGCAAGCTTATGTTCATCGACCTCTGCAGGGGCAAGAACCGGCTCGGTGGTTCCGCGCTCGCGCAGGTCTTCGGCCAGGTGGGCGACGCCTCGCCGGACCTCGACGATCCCCTGCTTCTTGCCAGGGCATTTAATGCGGTACAGCAACTGGTTTCCGACGGATTGATTCTCGCGGGCCATGACCGCTCTGACGGGGGCCTCATCACCACACTGCTCGAAATGGCCTTTGCGGGAAATTGCGGCATTGAGGCGGATCTGGGCAACCACGGACAGGGGCAGGAGGACGGGATCGAACTTTTGTTCTCTGAAGAACTGGGACTGGTGCTCGAATATCTCCCGGCACAGGAGGCGCAAATAATCTCCGTTCTGTATAAGGCCGCGTTGCCGCATCGGGTGATCGGCAACACGAGCGTACAAAAGCGAATTATTATTTCACTCCGAACTGGTTCGACTAATGCTCACCATCATGAGCGACAGTCGAATGATCCGAACAGCTCGACTGAGCTCGCCGAAGTCTCTGAACTCCGAACTATTTTGAACGAAGACATGCTTGTGCTCAGAGACATCTGGGAAGAGACGAGCCATCAGCTCGATCTTCTTCAAAGGAATCCCGAGAATATCCGCGAAGAGCGCAGGAATATCTATGACCGCACGGGACCAACTTTTGCGATACCGTTCGTGCCGAAACCCACCGACATATCGATCATGGATCGCAAGGACAAACCAAAGATCGCGGTCATCCGCGAAGAGGGAAGCAACGGCGACCGCGAAATGGTCTCCGCCTTCTTTCTCGCGGGCTTCGAACCCTGGGACGTGACCGTCACCGACCTGCTCGAAGGCCGCGTCACGCTCGACCGGTTCAGGGGCGTTGTGTTCGTGGGCGGGTTCAGCTACGCGGATGTGCTCGATTCGGCAAAAGGCTGGGCCGCTTCGCTCCGCTTCAATAAAAAGGTCTGGGACCAGCTCGAAACATTTTATCATCGACCCGACACCTTCAGCCTCGGTGTGTGCAACGGCTGTCAGCTCATGGCGTTATTAGGATGGGTGCCCTGGCGCGGCATTGCGGATGAGCTCCAGCCGCGCTTCATCCACAACCGGTCGGGCCGTTTCGAGTCCCGCTTCTCGACGGTCAAGATCCTGAAAAGCCCTTCGATCATGCTGCAGGGCATGGAACATTCAGTGCTCGGCATCTGGGTGGCCCACGGTGAAGGCATGGCCTACTTTCCGGATGAGAACATGCTCAAAGAGTGCGAGCATGGACTTGCCCCTGTTCGCTATGTGGATGATGCATCGAAGATCACCGAATCCTATCCTTTCAATCCCAACGGCTCCCCCGCGGGCATTGCCGGGCTTTGCTCCCCCGATGGCCGCCACCTCGCCATGATGCCGCACCCGGAACGCGCGGTGCTCACCTGGCAGTGGGGCTGGATGCCCGGGGACCTCAAAAAATCCCTCGCTGCCTCGCCGTGGCTCACCCTGTTCCAGAATGCGCGCGAGTGGTGTGAAAAAAAATAACCGGCGAGAGAGATCATTCATCTCAATCGTCGGCCATGTTTTCCCGCAGCCGCCATCTCAAGTACCACCGTACGAAGGATCACTCCAGCGAAACCGTAAAGCTCCCCGGGTACCCATGCTCGGAGAATTCCCTCTCAGCGTCTTCAGCAGCCCTCAGCGAAGTATACTTTCCTGCGTAGACCCGATGAAAGATCTCTCCATTAATGTTCGTCAGGTGGATCTCCGAGAAGCCGACGGTTCTTTTCATTTCCCCGGACAGGCGTTCTGCATTGCCATATTCCTTGAACGAGCCTATCTGCACCGTATAGTTGCCGGCATCATAGTTCTCGATCGCGCTATAGTGATCCGCGCCGCTTCCGCGGTACCCAAGCGCCTCGATCCTCACCGGCGCTGTTCCCGCAATATCGACTCCGAGCGTCTTGGCCGCTGAATAGGACAGATCGATGACCCTGCCTTTGACAAAGGGGCCCCGATCGTTTACGCGCACAACGGCCTCACGTCCGTTTTCCCTGTTCTGGACCCTGACGAACACGCCGAGCGGCAGCGTTTTGTGCGCGGCGGTCATGGCATGCATGTCATAGGTCTCGCCGTTGCTCGTTTTTTTTCCGTGAAAATCCGGACCGTACCAGCTTGCGATGCCGCTCTGAACGAACCCCGCATGGGTCTGCAGCGGCTCGTATCGCTGGCCCAACACCGTGTAGGGCCTTTGATATGCCTTCTGCCCGGAAGCCGGAGGCTTTGTCGCCGTGAACTTTTTCGGCGCGCAGGATGAAGCCAGTAGTAAACAGCACAGGACCAGTATGCTCCGCTTCATCATTGTTGCCATACCCCTTGCTCTTTTATTGCTCCCCGTGTATTATCCTTCGCAGGAGCGCTCACAAAAGACGAACGCGATGCTATAATACAAACTATTGAATGGGAGAGCAACAGAAAAAAGGCCGGCTGTTCCGTCAAAACATTTTTTTCGCGCAAGGAGACGCGTCCATGATAAAACATGTCGTGATGTGGAAGCTCAAGGATTTTGCGGAAGATGCGGACAAGGCACGGAACGCGAAGAGGATCAAGATCGAGCTGGAGGCGTTAAAGAACACGATCCCGCAGATCTTTCACCTTGAGGTCGGCATCAATTTTCTCGAAGCCGATGCCGCCTATGATGTGGTGCTCTTTTCCGTTTTCAAGAATGAGAAGGACCTCGAGCTCTATCAGAACCATCCGGACCATCGCGCGGTCGCCGAGTTCATCGACAACGTGAAAGAAGACCGGGCCGTTGTCGACTACAAGACGCTTTGACATTTTTTGTCTATATATAAGGAAGCCGCATTCAATTCTGAAGTGCAACAAATGAGCGAGTTACTTCCAGAGGTGTTTTGAATCCCAAGCATCTTCTGGGTCGGTTGTTGATCAGCTTTTCGTTTTCTTATCTGCTTTTTGTCAAACGTACTGAAATCAGTGCTCTTTGGCAAGTTGCGTCGGCTAAGACCATTTATTGAGCCACATAACACACCAGACTCCGGTCTGATAATGGAGTGGCAACCCGAAGGGCTCATGCAAAGTTGTCGCATGTAACAGTAAAAAATCCCCCAGCACCTGCCGGGGGATTTTCACTCTGAAAACGTATGTTTTGAAGAGTTGGAGATTGTATCTCGCCTTACATGGTCTGTACGCCTGCCGCACGGCGCCTACTGCACAATAAGGTGTCCTTCATGGCTCAGGATAATGAACTTATCGCTTCCAATATACTGCAATTCAATGGCATCATATTGGCCTCCGCTGATTGAACCCGTGATTCCAATTGTAGTGCTTGGCTTGGTCGCACTTGATGTGTAAACATAGTCTGTTGTAGCCATCACAGCGGCCAGATTGGCGCCGTCCGAGGATGAGGCCAGACAAAACCAGTTATTGGATGGCCCGCGCGGCGTCCAGCTCAAACCTGAATTAATTGATGTGTAAAGTTGACCGCCTAATTCCGAAGCAACCAAAGTAACTCCGTCTGCGGATGATGCTACAGATGACCAATATCTGGGTGCATCGCGGGACGTCCACGTTGCGCCGGAATCATCGGAGGTATACAGGCCTCCATAAGCCGCTGCAACCAGTTTTGTGCCGTTAGTAGATGAGGCAACAGACGTCCACGACAGGGTTGGACTGGTCGCGCTTACTATCCAATCTACACCTGAATTAGTGGAGGTCCACAGCTGGCCTCCGTATACTCCTGCAACCAGTTTGGTGCCGTCTGAGGATGATGCAACAGACTGCCACGATGCGGTTGGACTGGTGATCACTTCGCCCCAAGTCACACCTGAATCAGTGGAGGTATACAGCTTGCCCCCATATACTCCTGCAACCAGTTTAGTACCATCCTCAGATGAGGCAACGGTCCGCCACGACAGCGCTAGGCTGTTGCTTACGGTCCAGGTCATCCCTGAGTTAATGGAGGTATAAAACTTGCCCCCGTCCACCCCTGCAACCAGTTTTGTGCCGTCCGCAGATGAGGCAACGGTCCGCCAATAAAAGGTTCCAGTCTGTCCGCTTGAGATCCAGCTCTGCCCTGAATTCGCGGATGTCCAAATTCTGCCGCCGTAATTGAGGACAACGAGTTTAGCGCCGTCTACGGACGATGCCACGGCGGAGAATGAAGCCGATGCCAGTCGCTGGGTCCAATATTCACCAATATTAGCTTCAGGCAGGTTTCTCGTTATTATGGACTGCCCTGCATTCTGCGCGATCTTCCAGCCGCCCGAGCCGATACCTGCTACCTGTATGATATTTCCATTTGTTGGCGATGGCGGCAGCGTGATCGTGACCTGTGTAGACATATCTGCTAAATAACCGGTGTTCGCCTGGGCCTGCACCGGTGTGGTGGTGACGTTTACCCAGGTGACACCCGGTCCTGCCGGTCCTATGGCCCCGTTACAGATATAATCCGAAGACGTAATTTCGGCGCTATCAAGAATGTTATTATGGTTGGAATCCTTGCCGACACTGACCTTCTTGCCTCCGTCCGTGCAGTTTGTTCCCGCGGGCTCGGACGTAACTGCAACAAGGGTATCAAGGCCATTGCTGCCAGACGCCCCATTACACACATACTGTGTACTGGTAATTTCTTCGGGATCGAGAACTCCGTTGTTATTACTGTCTATGCCGGCATCAACCTGAATGCCCTCGTTCGGACAGGCGCTGACAGGCGCGAAATTATAGATTTTTGTAACGATTGAAGGGTCAGCCGATGTGGCAGCAGTACCCCCCCCCGCCCCCGCCTGAGCAACCGACAACGACCGCCGCAGCACAGAGAGCTGCCAACCTTTTTAGAAGACAAAACCCGGATTTGTTCATAATTTCTCCTTATGCTCACGTGCAAATAATCGCATTGAAAACCATTGTATCGTACGAGTTGTCCGAAACGCAGACGCATCCCATCATGAGGCCTCTATTGGCTGCCTTTTCTTCATTGTCGCGCAGGATTCTGTTTGTCCGCGTGAAATGCATATCGAGGCGATCGAACATCAAATACTGCGCATGTCAATTTTACGACCACCTCATCTATCGTCCTGACCCACTTGTTATTTCTTTTACTATACGCGCGGTGAATATTTTGTCAAGCTGCTACCCTGCAGGCAGTGTAAAATTCCCGCAGTAGAAAAAGGTTGATTCAATAAACCCCGTTAGAGAACTTCGTTTTCTCATGATGTAAGATTGTGTCTTTGAACCACAATCTGAGGAATGATACGTACTGCCGACAGAAGTTGGCATCTTTCTCTAACGGGGTAAACATTGCATCCGGAAAGCCTTAATCGCCGAGCGACCGGTGTTTTTATAAATACGCCGCAAAATACGGTTTGATCTCCCGGAGCAGGTCATCCGCGGCAAGCGGCACCATCTGGGCGAAGCAGTCGAGGTTCACCAGGGCGTTCACGTTGGCGTCCTTTTTCGCAGCGTCCCGCAGCCGCAGCGCGAAGTCCCGGTTCACGATGCCCACCTGCGTGTAGACATTCGCGAGACCATCAAGGTTCCAGGCGGGCGACTTGCCGTCCTGTTTCTGAAAATACTGCGCCATAAGGTACATCGAGGCCATCCTGAAGATCGTTTCCTCGAGCGAGGCAAAGGGAAGGTGGAACCGCACCATGGGCTTGAGGTGGTCCATGATCGGGCATCCGCTCGTGGTCATGATGATGCCGATGAGCGGGCTCAAGCCCTGCTGAACGGTCGTTGCTTTTGAGTACTGCCGCTCTTCGGTCGTGACAACAACCGTTACGTGCTCATGCGAGACCAGATCCTTGAACTGTTCCGCAATATCGGCAAAGTTGCGCGCTACCGGGCAGTAGGGATGCTCCCTGTCCGCAAGCGGGCAATTCTCGCATTTTTTATGATTCAGGAGCGCCCAAGGTGGCGGGGCGGGCCGCTTTTCGACCTGCAGGTCAAGCGTAGTCTGGTCCAGGACCATGGCGAAGTTCTTGACCATGCCGGAACGGAATACATACTTGTATTCAATGGTGATTGCTTTTGACATTTGTTCCCTCCCTGTGCGGAGACAGTATCGCATTGCGCCGTACTTGTCAAGACAAGGGGCACGTCAGTAATATGCAAATATACAATGAAATGATGAATTTTACAGTTGCAGTCTGCGTTCAGAAGGAGTAGATTGAATCACTGAATATCAAGGAACACCACGCAAACAGGGACGCATTTCCCTGGTTTTTTTTACTTCAACAGAACAAGAGGAGAACACCATGGTTCAGGCAAAACAGGGAGATACGGTTCAATTACATTACATGGGCAAACTGCAGGATGGGACCGTCTTCGATTCCTCACGGGAGCGCTGTCCGCTGCAGTTCACCATCGGCAACGGACAGGTGATCGCCGGATTTGAACAGGCGGTGATCGGAATGAAGGTCGGCGAGCTCAAGACCGCACGGATCCCGATGGAGCAGGCGTATGGTCCCCATCGCGAGGACATGATCGTGAAGATGGACCGCAGCAAACTGCCGTCGGGCGTGGATCCAAAGATCGGCCAGCGTCTCGAAATGACCCAGGTCGATGACCAGACCAGCCTGGTCACGGTAACGGATGCGAACGAAACAACCTTGACGCTCGATGCCAACCATCCTTTGGCTGGCAAGGAACTGACCTTTGATATTGAGCTGGTCGGGATCGTGTAGGGGATCGACTGATTTTCTCTGATACGAAGGCAATTAATGTTGATAAAAACGTAAAAAGACTATTCTCACACAAAGCCACGAAGCTCACAAAGAAAACCTAAACTGCCTTTTTCTTTCTTCGTGTCTCCGTGCCTTCGTGTGAAAAAATGTATTTTTTAAATAGGAGCCGTCATGGACATCACGATCACCTTTCCCGGCGGGAAAAAGGTCAACGCTGAAATGAACGGAATGGTCATTCCCACGGACCAGTCGAAACTCCAGGGCGGCGAAGACAGCGCGCCGAGTCCCTATCTTCATTTTCTTGCCTCCATCGGGACCTGTGCCGGCATCTATGTCCTCAGTTTCTGTCAGGAGCGGAAGATACCAACCGACCACATTACCCTCACCGAGCGGCTCGAATATGCGACCACGCCTGAAGGGAAACAGGTCCTGGACACCATCGCCATTGACATCAATGTTCCGCGGGACTTTCCGGAAAAGTACCACAAGGCCCTTATTAAGGTCGTGGACCAGTGCGCCGTAAAGAAGACCATTATGTACCCGCCGAAGTTCGCGATCAATACCATCGTTCGGGGATAAGCCCTGCAAAGGCGCCTCAAGTCCTGCTCTACGAGTACTACCAGGTTGTCCGCCTGTTCTCCGCTTCGCCCGTTGGGGAGAAATCAGGTGTAAGCGGGAATTCACTATGAAAAAAACACTCGGCCTGCAATCCATTTTTCGCATCGTCCTCTACTACCTCGTGTTCGGCATCGCCTGGATCATCCTGTCCAAAAACGTGCTCGACCTGCTCACTCCGGATCCGCATCAGATGAGCGTTTTCCAGACCTATACCGGCTGGGCCTTTGTTATCGCCAGCTCCCTGCTCATCTATTTTACCATCCAGCGCGAGCTCCGGTCGCGAGCGCGTACCGAGATGATCTTGCGCGAGTCCGAAGAAAAATACCGCACCCTTATTGAAACCGACAACGACGCAGTCTTCATCATTGACGCGGAAACGGGGATCATCCTTGACGCCAACAAAAAAGCCGACGACCTCCTCGGAATGCCCCATGAGAAGATCATCGGAATGCACCAGAAGTCGATCCATGCCGGGGAAGACGCCGACCAATGCGCCAGGATCCTTGAAGACGGGCTCAGGAACGACGGCGTCGTCTCCGGCGACATCTGCGTTTTCAACCGGGGGGGGAGGAAAATACCCGTTGAGGTCAGTGTGACCGTCGTCGAACGGCGCGGAAAACGGGTCATTCAGAGCTTCTTCCGGGACATCACCAAACGAAAACATGCCGAAGACCTGGCAAAGGAACGGCTCCAGCGCCTCACCGCTCTTCATGCCATCGACATGATCATCAGCTCGAGCCTCGATCTTCGGGTCACGCTCTCGGAGTTTCTCGACCTCGTGATCGCACAACTGCACGTGGACGCCGCTGATGTTCTGCTCCTGAACCCGCACACCCAAACCCTCGAATACGCCGCGGGCCGCGGGTTCCTTTCGAAGGACATTCAACGATCGCGTCTCCGTATGGGTGAAGGCATTGCGGGCCTTGCCGCCCTGGAGCACCGGAGCATCAGCATCCCGAATATCCTTGACCCCGCAAGCGGTTTCCGGCGCGCGCCGCTCTTCGAGAGCGAAGGCTTCATCGCCTATGCCATGGTGCCGCTCATGGCAAAAGGCCATATAACGGGCGTGCTTGAGGTCCTTCACCGGTCCCCCCTGGTCCTTGATACGGAATGGCTGAATTTCCTCGAAGCGCTTGCGGCCCAGGCCGCCATTGCCATAAACAACGCCGCTCTTTTCAATGAGCTCCAGCGATCAGCCATCGAGCTCACCGTGGCGTACGATGCCACCCTCGAGGGCTGGGCCCGCGCCCTCGATCTTCGAAACCGGGCGACCGAGCGCCACACCGAGCGGGTCGCGGAAATGACCATGCGCCTCGCGCGAAGCATGGGGATCAGCGAACAGGAGCTGGTGCATATTCGTCGAGGCGCGCTCCTGCACGACATCGGCAAGATCGCCATTCCCGACAGCATCCTGCTGAAGCCCGGCCCCCTTACGAGCGAGGAGTGGACCCTGATGCACAAGCATCCCCAGGACGCCTTCGATATGCTTCAGCCTATCGCGTATCTCCGGTCTGCGCTGGACATTCCTTATGCGCACCATGAAAAGTGGGACGGCAGCGGGTATCCCCGCGCGTTAAAGGGAGAACAAATTCCTCTCGCGGCCAGGATCTTCGCTGTCGCGGACGTATGGGACGCCATGACCGATGAGTTGCGGCCGTACAGAAGAGCGATGTCAAAAGAGGAAATTCGAGAACACATTCGCGGGTTGGCGGGGAGCCACCTTGATCCAAAGGTGGTTGAGGCGTTTTTGAAGCTGGAGTGGTAGTTCTGATGAGAGGACCATGCCCGGCGTAAATAACTTTGAAAAGAACGTGCAACAATACGAAGAGTGGTTTGTCGATAATCCCTTTGCCTACGTGTCCGAGCTCCATGCCGTGCAGAAACTGCTTCCGGTGAAGGGGAGCGGGATCGAGATCGGCATGGGAACCGGCCGTTTTTCAGCGCCGCTCGGGATCAAGCAGGGGATCGAACCGTCGCGCTCCATGGCAGAGGTCGCGAAGAAAAAGGGGCTCGACGTCCTCTCCGGTGTAGCCGAGAACCTGCCGTACAAGGATTCAGAATTCGATTTCTGCCTCATGGTCACCACGGTCTGTTTTCTTGACGATATCGATCGGGCTTTCCAGGAGGCTTACCGGGTGCTCAATCCGCGCGGCTCGTTCATCATCGGATTCGTGGACAAGAACAGCCCCATCGGTAATACATACCAACAGCAGAAGAACGAGAGCCTGTTCTACAAGGCAGCCACATTCTATTCCGTCGATGACCTTCTCGTTCATCTCAAAAAGGCCGGGTTCCTGAAATTCCGCTTTTGCCAGACGCTCTTCGGTCCTCTGCAGGACATGCAGGAACCGTCAGAAGTTAAAGAAGGGTTCGGTGAAGGTTCGTTCGTGGTGATCAGGGCGGATAAATCTGAAGAGGATATGTAGGTAGCTACAAATACACAAAAATTACGGGGAAAAACGCGCGCCTGACGCGCCGCTGGTTGAAGTCATAGTGCGATATAACTGGCCCTGGTCTGCTCAAACAAGAGATTCTACTTCTGCCTGTCAATCCAGTAGTCCGGTTGCCGATGTAAATGAGCGAATGCAAGAACGACTATTTTGTCAGCTTGAATGGAATAGAGAATCTTATATGGGAATTTGTGGACGATGTAACGCCGGATTTCCTTGCGCTCCGGCGGCCATGCTTGAGGGTACTGTTGAATGCGGAGAAGGGAATGTCTGATTTGTTCCTTGAATTGGGATCCTAAGCCGGGTTGCTCTGTTTCATAAAACTCTTTAGCCTCATCATATTCCCGACGGGCAATTTCGAGAATCTCAATTTTCATTTAGCGAACATATCCTCGAATGAGACTGTTTTAATCTTGCCGGCCTTGTATGCCTTGAGTCTTTTCTCGGCTTCAACCGCCCATATCCTTTCAATTTTTGGATCGGTTATATCAAGGCTCCGAAGCAAGGCTTCGATAAGAAGGGATTTTTCCGCTGGTTTAAGGTTTAAGGCTTTTGAAATTATAGTTCTTGTCGGGCTCATATATTTACCAAACCTCCACTATCCGTTTATTTGCTGCTGTTCTGTTGACAATTATAACAATATAGCAATTGTTTATCAATCAGTTTTCGCTAGTAAACATCCTTGTTTCCAATTTATCTAACATACAATAAGAAGCTGACAACCAACAGCCCAAGGCCGCATAGGATGATGCTAAAAATGCCGCCGATGCTTTTACGTTCAATAACGCCTAAAGCTTGTAGGCTGGGCTAAGCCCAACGTATTCGTATTGAAAGATGTTGGGCAAGTTGAACTTTTTGCCCAACCTACCACTGTTCGTCAAGACCATCAAGAAGTTCCTCGTAAACCTTAAACGCCATCACAAAGACCTCTACGAAGCTCTGGATAAGGCCCTTTCCGACCGGTACATGACCAAACAGGGAGAAGCTGTCTTCTCGATGGTTAAGCCTTCGGAATCGACAAAGACACTTGCGAGCTTGGCTGAGGACGTTTTCACCCTTGTGGAACATTTCAGGGGAAATGAGCCGGTCGTCACCATGACCAGTTATCAGTTCCTTATCCGGCTGCTCAAGGAACAGTGCATCCTGGCGCGTGTTGATACGCATACCACTCAGGTCTCGGTCAAAGAGAACAAAGACGTTTCGTCTGACTCATTGCAGAACCCTTCCGACCCTGATGCCGGGTATAACGGCTATAAGGGCCAAGGCTATCAGGTGCAGGTCGCCGAAAGCTACGGTACTTCCGAAGATACCGACACCCTGAATTTGATCACCGGTGTGATCGTCGAACCTGCACACAAGCGCGACGCTCATGCCCTGGTCCCTCTCATCGAAACCATCACGGAGCTTGGCCTGAAACCGAAAGAAGCCTTGGCCGATACCCTTTACGGCGGTGACGAGAACTGCCAGAAGGCGGCAGCTCTGGGTGTTGAAATCATTTCGCCGGCCAAGGGCACAGGACCCAAGGCCTCTTCGCTCACGGAATTCACCATAAACAGCATGAACGAGGTAACCGCATGCCCAATGGGAAATGCACCGGAACACACAGAAAGCCGGAATGACAAGTACACCGCGTTCTTCTCAAAAAGAATCTGTCGCGGCTGTTCCCGAAAGAAAATGTGCCCGTCGAAGCTCGTCAAAAAAGGACGCTCTCTCAGATACGACGATAAGGCGATCCGTCTGGCACGGCGGCGTGTGTACGAAGAATCCCCCGAGTTTCGGAACCGGTACCGTTTTCGTGCGGGAATCGAAGGGACCATGTCTCAGCTTGATCGCTTGACTGGAATCAAGAACCTTCGCGTCCGAGGCATGTCCAGCGTGAGCTTCGCCGCTTACTTAAAAGCAGCGGGGATCAACATCATCCGGGAGGCGGCATATCGAATCCGGGAAGCCGAAGGAGAACCGGCCCCCACAGCCGCTTTTTCCTTGCTATCTTGTGCTGTCAAAGAGCGATTGCAGCGCGTTTCAGCGGCCATCCAATGTTGGAGCAGTCTCCAATGGCCGAATATGCACTTCGCGGCGCTTTTTGCCGCGTGACTTCTTACGAGACCATCAATATTAGATGCTTTCAAGGTATATAGTACTATATGCTTTTCGTACATACGGTGACATGAATATATACCTGATTCACGACTGTGTCAACGCTGACGAATAGGGTTTGACGAATGGGGTTGACGAATGGGGTGACGAATGGGGTATTTTATGGGTAAATGCTGAAGAACGGGTGGCCAACTGCCTTTTTTAGCAGGCTGTTGAAAAAGTCACTGCTTACGGCATAATTCGTCATCCCCGTGAAAACGTGGATCCAGAACATTTTTGGACCCTGGATTCCCGCCGCAGCCTGCCCCAGCATGACGCAAGCAGGGGCGGGAATGACAGGAGGGGCGCGAGATCAATTTTTGAACAGCATCTTAGTCCAATTGTGTCTCGATGCTCCTGCCTTGATTCCATTCATCCGGGCGAAAAAACCGTACAACCGTGTCAGCGCTACGACGAAAGAAGCGGCGTGTTCCCCGACGCACCGATAAGCTTCCGCACATAGAGCTGCTGCACGATCGAGAGCACGTTGCTCAGGGTGATGTAGAGCAGGAGCCCCGCCGGGAGCCATGCGAACATGAAAATAAAAGCGATGTTCATGAACATCATGATCTTTGCCTGCTGCGGGTCGGGAGTGGAAGACGTCATTTTCATCGTCAGGATCATGCTTACGCCCATGAGCACCGGCAGGATGTAGAAGGGGTCAAAGACCGAGAGGTCCTTGATCCAGAACGAAATGAATGACGCGTGGCGCAGCTCGATGGACACGGACAGCACGTTGTAGAGCGCCACGAAGAACGGGAGCTGCAGGAGCATGGGCAGACACCCGCCGACCGGGTTCACCTTGTGGTCCTTGTAGAGCTTCATCATCTCGGTATTCATCTTCGACGGGTCCTTCTTGAGTTTCTCCCGGAGCGCCAGGATCTGGGGCTGGATCTTCTTCATCTCCTCCATGGACATAGCGCTTTTCAGAGAAGGATAGAACAACAGGATCCGCACCACAATGGTGAGCAGGATGATCGCGATACCGTAATTCCCGGTGAGCGCATAGAACTGCTTCATGAGCCAGAACATGGGCTTGGCAAGGATGCCGAACCAGCCGTAGTCAACCATCTGCTCCAGTCCATGGCCGTATGATTGCAGTTGCGAATAGCTCTTGGGTCCCGCGTAGAGCGTGAAGGCGCGCGCTTCCGGTTTTTCTTTCACGGTCAGCGCGGTCGTGAGCAGGTCGCCGACCTCTTTCGGGGCCGTTGTTCGCTTGCCCGTCACGAGACCCTGGCCCCCGTAAATGATGGTGGCGGTGAAATACTTGTCCGCTTGACCAAACCATCCGATGGCGCCGGCGTGCTGCACCTCGCCCTTTATGTCCTCAATCTTCTCGCTCAGCACCTTGCCGTCGGTCTGATCAACCAGCGCGACGCGTCCGCTTGCATCCGAGCTCGTCTTGTCCGCAAGACCGAAGTCTGTTCCGAGAGACAGGTCATAGCCGTCCAGCCCGCTGGTATTGACGACGACATCAACCTTGTACTCATCATTGTAAAAGGTCAACCGTTTTTCGATACGCAGGCCGGCAGGACCCGCATAGGTGAGGACCAGGGTCTCTGATTTTTTGTCCATGCCGAGCCGCACGGCGTCGCGGTCCGCGCGATACTCCACCTGAGAAAGCTTGTACAGTTCCTTGTCAAGAGGGATCATGGTCAGCGGCGCGACCATGTCCTTTTTGTCGATACCTGCATAGACCGGCAGAAGCTGGACATTGCCGAGCTCCTTCTTCGGAGCTTCAACTTTCGGCGCCTGTCCCATTATCTTATGGTACATGACCACGAGCCCGACCGGGGTCTTGTCCGACTCCCGGTAGTGCTTGAGCTCCCAGCCCGAGATCACCCCGCCGGCCGTGTTCACCGTGGCCTTCACCAGATCGGTCTCAATGATGATGTCGCGGCCCCTGGCAGCTTGCTCGATCTTCGCGGCCAGTGCAGCGGCGCGAACCGGTTTCTGCGCGGGTTGTTCCGGCGCTGCCTCCTGCTGTGCCTGCACCGGGGCAGCGGGTTTCTCGGGCAATTTGGGCGCAAAGAAACGCATATAGCCCACGAACACGAGCAGAGAAAGGGAAAGCGCTAAAATGAACCTTCGTGTTTCCATGGAACCTCCGAAATTATTTTATTGGGTCGTCAAGATTTAACCACAGAGCACACAGAGAAAACCTTGATTGAATGGAGGAAAGGCCTCTGTGTTCTCTCTCCCCTCCGGAGCCTTGTTGCATTACCAGTTTCGTTAATTTTTAATTATCTTTAAATCAAGAGAGCACTGAATATCTTATTGATAAATAAACTCAAGGTATTCTTGTTTTCCCAGGTATTTCTCAGTGCCCTCTGTGGTTATAATTGCTTCTTCGGTTTTTATGGAACGTTTGACACTACTTATTTTACCGGGTCGTATCCGCCCGGATGAAAGGGGTGACATTTTAGAACCCGTATGACGGTCATCCAGAGCGCTCTAAACAGGCCTTTTTTCTGAAAGGCCTCGATGGCATATTCCGAGCATGTCGGCGTGAACCTGCAGGCTGGCGGCAACATCGGCGAGAGGGTGCGTTTGTACAGTCGAAGGAGAGCAATCAAAAATCTGTTCATAATCACGGTGCGGTGCTTTCCTGTTTTCGGTCGCGAAGCACGGTCCGCTGGAGAACGGTTTCAACGGCCTTCATGATCCGCTCATGCCCCGCGGTGACCAGCTCCCGCCGCCCCACGAACACCAGGTCGAACCCCAGTGTCCGGTCCCGGAGCGTTTTCATAATGCAGGCCCGTATCTGCCGTCTCAGCCTGTTTCTGGTGACCGAGTTCGCCAGCTTTTTACTGACGGCGATGCCGACCCTGAAATTCCCCGTTTTGTTCCCGGTATAAAAAAGAGAAAGACCGTCAACCGACAGTCTTTTGCCCTTCATGGTGGTCACAAACTCTGAATTTTTTCGTATCCGCTCGCTCTTTCGGTATGCGTACGGCATCGCGCCTTTCCCGGCCCAATGTTATACGGCCAGACGCTTTCTTCCCTTGGCCCTGCGGCGCTTGATGACATTCCTGCCCGTGGCGGTGCTCATCCGCTTCCTGAAGCCCTGTGACCGTTTCTGCTTAAGGTTGCTTTTTTGTGCTGTTGTTTCCGACATCGTCTTGCTCCTTCAGTGATAATTTTGAACAGGCGGGTATTATAAGCGAAAACGTACATATGTCAAGCGAAAAACCAACAAAAAGGGGCTGTTGCCCGAATTGCCCAACTTCCCTTTGACCCGCCCGAGGGAGTGATAATTGCATCAACGCTTACCGTTTATGCCGGGATACGCGAGGCGCGGAATCGATCCGGGCCGCTGCCAGGACACCGGCAACAGTGCTTGACTTTCGTTATTCCCTTCTGTATATTACGCTATGCACAAACAAACCAAGCCGGTTCGGGCCGGCAAAAAATTGGTTCCCGGCCTTCGCGGCCGCGTCTGGATAGACGGGACCGACGGGACGTTCCTGGGATACGGCCGCGTCGTAATGCTTGAACGGATACGGGAATTCGGGTCCATTACCAAGGCCGCCAAGTCCATGGAGATGTCCTACCGCCGCGCCTGGGACCTCGTGGATTCCATGAACCGTCAGGCGAAGCGGCCTTTTGTCGAGCTTGCCACGGGCGGCAAGGGCGGCGGCGGCGCCCGCGTCACCGAGGACGGCGAACGCGCCATTCATCTGTTCTGGAAATTCTCGGAGGATTTTGAGGCATTTGTCGCAAAGGAACAACAAAAGCTTTCAGCTGATGAATTGTTTAAAAAATAGGCAACTACACAGGTGGCCGAATTTATAGAGAACCACGACATATTTGCTGCCGCCATTACCGCATAGTGTCGTCATTCCCGAACGATGTAATCGGGAATCCACCGGTTTTCAACGCTCCTGGGTCCGTCCTCGAAAGTACTTATCGGGGATAGGGGCATGCGGGGACCCAGGGAATTAGTCACATGAAGAGTTATTAAAATAGTCGCATAGATCGATCGGGAGGAAAATTCATATGGGATTTTTGAAGGGTATTTCAGCAGGGCTGTTGCTCACCGTAATAGTCGGAGGTATTGTTTTCGCATCAACGGAAACGAGGATTCGCTGCGCATCCACCACGAGCACACAGAATTCCGGGTTGTTCGATTACCTGCTCCCGATATTCGAGAAGAAAACGGGGATCAAGGTGGACGTGGTTGCCGTCGGCACCGGCGCCTCCATCGAGATCGGAAAGCGCGGGGACGCGGATGTTGTCTTTGTCCACGCCAAAGAGCAGGAGCTGAAGGCTGTGGAGGAAGGCTATTTCGTGAACCGGCACGATGTGATGTACAACGACTTCGTCATCATCGGTCCGACAAATGATCCTGCGAAGATCAAAGGGATAAAGTCAACGACTGATGCCTTCAAGAAAATTGCGGAATCAGGATCATCCTTTGTCTCGCGCGGGGACAAATCCGGCACGCATACCAAGGAACTTTCTCTCTGGAAAAAAGTCGGTATTGAGCCGGCGGGCCAGAAATGGTATCTCGAAGTGGGGCAGGGCATGGAAAAGACCCAGCGAATTGCCGATGAAAAACGGGCCTACACCCTCACGGACCGCGGCACGTGGCTTGCGACAAAAGACAAGGACAAACTCGACATGGTCATCGTCCTTGAGGGTGACAAGGCGCTGTTTAACCAATACGGCGTCATGGCGGTGAATCCCGGGAAGTTCAAGACGGTGAAGTACAAAGAGGCCATGGAGTTCGTGAACTGGATCATCTCGAAGGAAGGACAAGGCGTGATCGCGGCATTCAAGGACAAGAACGGCAACGCGCTCTTTATTCCGAACGCCCAGTAACGTCGCAAGGCGAGCACGGACCCGAGCGGCATACGAAATGATACCCCCAGTATCCTTCAACGCTCCGGTCCGTGCTTTTTTTCTATGAACTCACTTATCCAGGGTTTTGTACAGGCCATTGACCTGATCCTCCATCTTGATCCGGTGCTCTTCGGGATTATTTTCCTTTCCCTGAAAGTATCGGGTCTTGCCCTGCTGATCGCGACGGCGTTCGGCCTGCCTGCGGGCGCGCTGCTCGGTCTGAAGCGGTTTCCCGGCCGCGACCTGGCCATCAGCACCGCTAACACATTCATGGGGCTGCCGCCTGTGGTTGTCGGCCTGTTCGTCTATCTCCTGCTTTCACGCAAGGGGCCCCTGGGTTTCATGGGGCTCCTCTACTCCCCGACCGCGATGATCATCGCCCAGACCATTCTCGCGACACCCATTGTTATCGCGCTTTGCCAGTCGGCTATCGTCAACGTCGACCCCATCATCAGGCAGGCGGCCCGGACCCTCGGCGCGACTCCGCGACAGGTGACGCTCACCATCATCAAAGAAGCGAGATACGGCATTCTGTCCGCCATCATCGCGGCGTTTGGAAGGGTCATGGCCGAGGTCGGCTCGATCCTGATCGTTGGCGGGAACATCGCGGGATACACACGGGTCATGACCACGACAATCGCCCTGGAGACTGACAAGGGAAATTTCGAGCTCGCCCTTGCCCTGGGGATCATTCTGCTGGCCATCTCGTTCAGCATCAATTCTATCCTGCATGCTGTGCAGAAAAAAGGAACGGTTACGGTATCATGAAGCTGACGGTGTCAAATATCGCAAAGGCATATGAAGGCAGGGTGATCCTGAAAGACTGCTCGTATTCATTCGACCGGAACGGGACCTATGTGCTGATGGGTCCGAACGGCTGCGGCAAGTCCACCTTGCTGAGGATCTGCGCCCTGCTCGAGCAGGCGGACGGAGGGACGGTCACCTATGGTGAGAACGGCGCAGTGCTTCAGCCTGATATGGCGCTCAGACGACGGATCACACTCGTCCTGCCCAGGATCGGCGTGTTCAACACAACCGTGTCACGGAACGTGGCATATTCCCTGCGAGTCAGGGGGATTGCTCATGCCGAGATCGAGTCCCGGGTGAACAAGACACTTGCTTTCGTCGGCCTCGACCAAAAGAAGACCCAGCAGGCGAGGACCCTTTCAAGCGGCGAAACCCAGCGTCTCGGCATTGCGCGCGCCCTCGTTCTTGATCCGGAGGTACTCTTCCTTGATGAACCGACCGCGTCCATTGACGAAGAAAACACCCGGATTATCGAATCCATTATCAATGACATGAGAAAACAGAACCGGTCCAAGGTCATCATGACGACCCACGATCACGCCCAGGCTGAGCGGATCGCGGACAGGATGCTGGTGCTGGAGCATGGGATTTTAAAAGGATAGCTGGATAACCGGGAGAAGGGAGTTCATCCGCAGCCCCGCTTAATCGCCCGTCCACACCGGACGATTGTTTGATTGACAATTTCACCTCATCGCATTACAATTCCATCCGAATAAGGCATCAGACACCAAACATCATCAAGGAGCGCTTATTGTGACGATTACGGTGAAGGGTCCCATCGTGGAGATGGACGGCGACGAAATGACGCGCATTATCTGGAAGATGATTAAGGACAAGTTGCTCGCGCCGCACCTGAACATGAACCTCAACTATTTTGACCTCGGCATCAAGCATCGGGACGAGACCGATGATGCCGTAACGATCGAGGCGGCGAATGCCGTCACCCTGCACGGCGTGGGCGTGAAGTGCGCGACCATCACGCCGAACGCGGCACGGGTGAAGGAGTACAACCTTAAGCAGGCATGGAAGAGCCCGAACGGCACGATCCGCTCCATCCTTGACGGCACGGTCTTCCGCAAGCCCATCATCGCGAAGAACATTCCGCCGGCGGTTCGGAGCTGGAAAAGGCCGATCAGTATCGGCAGACACGCGTATGGCGATATTTACAAGTCGGTCGAGTATAAGGTTCCCGCGCCAGGCAGGGCAGAGCTGGTGTTCACGCCTTCCGCGGGCAAGGAAACGGTCTCGCTCGTGATTCACGAGTTCACCGGGCCCGGCGTGATCATGGGCATGCATAATACCGAGAAATCCATCCAAAGCTTTGCGCGGGCCTGCATCAATTACAGCATCGGCGAACACTGCGACCTGTGGTTCGGCGCCAAGGACACCATTTCCCGGACGTATCACGGTTTTTTTAAAGAGGTCTTCGACCGGGAGGCCGCGGCCCGCAAGGCCGACCTTGCGAAGGCAGGCGTCACCTATCGCTACATGCTGATCGATGACGCGGTTGCGCAGATCATGAAGGCGGAAGGCGGCATGCTCTGGGCGTGCATGAATTATGATGGCGACGTGATGAGTGATCTGGTGGCCTCGGGTTTCGGCAGCCTCGGCCTCATGACCTCGGTGCTGGTCTCGCCCGAGGGAAAGTATGTGTTCGAGGCCGCGCACGGCACAGTAATGCGCCATTACTACGAACACTTGAAGGGCAACCCCACGTCAACGAACTCCGTGGCGTCCATCTTTGCCTGGACCGGCGCGATTGCCCGGCGCGGCGAGCTGGACAAGACGCCGGAGGTGGTGGCGTTCGCCAAGAAGCTGGAGTCCGTTGCGGTCAAGACCATCGAGGAAGGCGTGATGACCAAGGACCTTGCTGCGATCGCTGAACCGAAGCCTGCGAATTATGCGACTACCGAGACGTTTATCGACAATGTGGCGAAGAAGTTGTTGTGATGAGAGGGCAGGGAATGGTAGGCCGAAGATTTGACCCCCGGTGGTTTCATGCAAAGAAAACCGGGCGGCATTTGAAGTAATGATTATCACTCGAAAAACGCAAAGTGTGGTTCTTCCCGACCTCCGCATTTTGTGATAGTGTCATTCAGCAAAAAGTAGATTCTATAATTCCCCGGTTTTCTCGGCAGCCCCGTTACGAGACATTCCCCCATATTCTTCTTTTTACTGAACCAAAACATGATATAATTTCCCCCATGCGGAAAGTGCTTATGACGGGCAACGATGCCCTTGCCGAGGCGGCGGTCCGGGCGGGATGCAGTTTCTACGCTGGTTATCCCATAACGCCCCAGAATGAAATCCCTGAGTACCTGTCCCGAAAGCTGCCTGCCGCGGGCGGAACGTTCATCCAGGCGGAGAGCGAAGTGGCCGCGATCAATATGGTCTACGGTGCATCGGCCTGCGGGGCCCGCGCCATGACGTCGTCGAGCAGCCCCGGGATCAGCTTGAAGCAGGAAGGCATATCGTTTCTGGCAGGAGCCGAACTCCCCGCCGTGATCGTCAATATGCAGCGGGGCGGCCCCGGCCTCGGCAATATCTCGGCCAGCCAGGCGGACTATTTTCAGGCGGTCAAGGGAGGCGGGCACGGGGATTACCGGATGCTCGTCTACGCGCCCTTCAGTGTGCAGGAGCTCTGGGACCTTACGATGCTCGCCTTCGACAAGGCTGATGAGTACCGGACCCCGGTGATGGTCTTGGGCGACAGCATCCTGGCACAGATGATGGAGCCTGTCGAGCAGACCCCCTATATGCGGCCCCGTCTACCCGAGAAGACCTGGGCCCTCGGCGGCTGCAGGAACAGACAGCCCAATGTCATCAGGACCCTGTACATGGCGGAAGGCGAACTCGAACAGCGGAACAACGCGCTCCAGAAAAAATATCGCACCATGAAGATGCGGGACGTCCGGTATGAGACCTATGCCGTCGAGGACGCCGGGCTGATCGTAGTTTCCTTCGGGATAACCGCCCGCATCGCAACTGCCGCGGTCCGCATGCTCCGGGAGGACGGCATGAAGATCGGCCATTTCAGGCCGATCACGTTGTTCCCCTTCCCGGAACAGCAGCTGCGAGAACTGGCAGGACCACACCGGAGGTTCATGACCATTGAATTGAATGCCGGCCAGATGGTGGAGGACGTGCGGCTGGCGGTCAACGGCAGATCAGAGGTCCTGTTCTACGGGCGGCCCGGCGGTTCGATCTTCACACCGGAAGAGTTGTACGAACGGCTGAAGGGTGCAGTAAAGGATAACGGATGAAAAAGAACGTTGACAGGCCCCGGAGCCTCAAGAATACTTCATTTCGCTACTGTCCCGGCTGCGGGCACATCATCATCCACCGCCTGATCGCCGAGGTCATCGACGAGCTGAACATCCGTGAGCGCACCATCGGCATCGCACCCGTCGGATGCGCTGTTTTTGCTCATGAGTATTTCGACTTCGACATGCTTGAAGCGGCCCATGGCAGGCCGCCTGCCGCCGCCACCGGCATGAAGCGGGTGTGTCCCGACAGTATCGTGTTCTCCTATCAGGGTGACGGCGATCTGGCCGCGATCGGGCTCGCGGAGATCATTCACGCCGCCAACCGCGGGGAGAACATCTCGGTCTTCTTCATCAACAATGCCACGTACGGCATGACCGGCGGACAGATGGCGCCGACAACCCTTCTGGGGCAGATTACCACGACGACGCCGAACGGCAGGGACGGCATTACAGCAGGCTACCCGCTTCACATGGCGGAGCTGCTTGCCACGCTCGAAGGCCCGTCGCTGATCGCCAGGACCTCGATAGATTCACCCGCAAACGTGAAGAACACCCGGGCGCTCATTGAGGATTCCTTCCGCTGCCAGATGGAGAACAAAGGCTTCAGCTTGATCGAGATACTATCCGCCTGCCCCACCACCTGGAACATGACCCCCGCCCAGGCCACCATCTGGCTGCGTGAGAAGATGATGGACGTATTCAAGCTCGGGGTGTTCAAGGATGCCCGGTAAGCAGGCGGGACCTGTACTTCTATGGGAAAACGCATTATCATAGCCGGCTCCGGCGGACAGGGCGTGCTGTTCTTCGGGAAGCTGTTGGCCTACGCAGCCATGCTTGAAGGCCGGGAGGTCACCTGGTTCCCTTCCTACGGGGCCGAGATGCGCGGCGGCACCGCGAACTGCACCGTTATCATATCGGACAGAATGATCGGCTCTCCGGTCATCAGGAACCCCGACGTGCTGGTGGTCATGAACGATGATTCCTATCGGCGCTTCGTGGAGAGACTGTCTCCCGGCGGCATCCTGATCTATGATCCATCGCAGATACGATCCGCAACACCCAGGGGCGGCATCAGGCTCGTCACGACACCTGCCGGCGCCATCGCTTCATCCATGAACAATGCAGGCCTCGCGAACATGGCCTTGATGGGTGCGTTCATCGCTGCTGCCGGCATCGTCGATATTAAGTCCGCGCTCAGCGCGCTTGACGAAATCACCCCCGCTCACCGGAGGGAACTGCTCAAGGTCAACAAGGACATCCTCATGAAGGGATATGATGGTCTGCAAGATTCAAACGGAACTTGTTAATCCCGCGACTTGAAATCCCCCGGCTCCCTCCGGGGGAGGAATGCATGGTGGCGCGGGAGGTCGCGTTATTGTATAGGTCCCGCCGTGGCGGGACTGCCGGAGGGGGGCTCCACTAGTTTCGATTGATCGAAATCACAAAACTTGTTGATGATGATTGGGAGAGCCTCAAGAAGCTGCAGAAAATGTCCAGGAACTGACGACTGCATCGGAAGACAACGTGAAGATCAACTGAGGCGGCAAGGAGCATATTCATACTGCTCACCCCGGGCCTGATCCAACGGAAACAATGAGCCATTGTCCCGCAGGGTGTCAGGTGCCATAACATGAAGAAAAATAAAACGAAAACTTGACACACCCAAAGAAATGTGTTAATTTTTTTAACATGCCAGTTAAAATACTATTGGCCGACAAGAGCATCACAATCCAGAAAGTGGTGGAAATGCTTTTTTCGGGAAGAGACTACGAAGTCGTTTGCGTGAGCGACGGCGAGACGGCACTGAACGAAGCGACGCGGGTCGTCCCCGATGTGGTGCTCGTGGACGTGGGTTTGCCGCGCATCGACGGCTATTCCTTGGCGGCGCGGCTGAAACAGACCCCGCAGTTCGCGCAGATGCCGGTCATCCTCATGATGAGCAGGGACGACGTGTATGACGACGCAAAGGGCAAACAGGCGGGGATCATCGACAACATTGCCAAGCCCTTTGAGTCCCAGGAACTTATCGGAAAAGTGAAAAAAGCGCTTGCCGGGGCCGCGCCACGGCGTGCTGAGCCCACGCCTTCCCCCACGCGCCAGCCCTCGGCACCCCCACCAGCGGCACCACCAAAACCCAAAAAGGCCGCGCCTGCGGATATCTTTGATATTATCAGCGAAGCCCCTTCTCCGGCGGATCTCGTGCGAACAGCCTCACCGGTTGAGGAAGAGTCTGTGTACGAAGTTGAGCCCGTCGTGGAAGAGGTGGACGAACCACTTGCGCGCGACATGGCGAAGTCGTTGCCAGTCGGCGCCAAGGCCGTGGAAGAGATGCGGGCCGGATTGGGCCTGACCAGGGATAAAGAAGAGCCCCAACCCGAGATCACTACCATTGAAGCCCTTAATCGCGCTCTTGGGGCGGATCAGCAGGCAGCATCGAGGCCCAGGACCCCGAGCTCTCCGCCGCCGCAGTCCACACCGCCGTCGATTCAGGCATCGTCGCCGTCTGAGGCCGAGCTGCGCAAGATGGCAGAAGAGGTCATGACCAGGATGGCGAAGGATGTATTCGCAAACCTGCCGCCTGTTCAGCCACCGAAGATTTCCGATGAGACTCTTCGCGCCATGGTTGATGAAAAAGTTGCACGCATGACGAAAGAGGCTTTAGCAAACCTGCCGCCTGTTCAACCACCGAAGATTTCCGATGAGACTCTTCGCGCCATGGTTGATGAAAAAGTCGCGAGCATGACGAAAGCGGCCCTGGAAAAGATGCCGGCGCCGCAACCGCCGACGCTTTCTGCGAGCGAGGTATGGAGCATAGCGGAAGAGACCATCGCCAAGATGGCAAAAGACGTGTTCGCCCAGATGCCGCCGGTCCAGCCGCCTCAGCTGTCCGATGAGGCCCTGAGCGCGCTGGTGGAAGAAAAGGTATCGAGCTTGACGAGCAAAGCTTTCGAGAAGAGGCCTGTTGCCCTGCCGCCGGACCTCTCCCCGAGCGATATGTGGAGTGTGGCCGACGAGGCCGTCCAGAGGATCGCAAGAGAGTTATTTGACAAACAGCCATCGACGAAAACGTCGCCGCGTTCCGATGAGACGCTCAGGACCATGGTGGAAGAAGTGGCCGCGAAGACGGTGGAAGAGGCGCTTGAAAAAAAGGCCATTTCGCATCCAACACCGATTCCCGCGGGCGAACTGCGGAAGATGGCGGAAGAGACCGTCTCCAAGATGGCGCTGGAAATATTCAGTGACATGACTCCGCCCATTCCGAAGATCTCCGAGGACACGGTGCGGAGAGGGATCGAGGAAGCGGTCATGAAGATCGCCCGGGAAGTCGCCCGGGAAGTGATCGAAAAAGTGGCCTGGGAAACAGTCCCTCAGCTGGCAGAGGTCATGATCAAAGAGGAAATCGAACGATTGAAAGCGATGGAGTCTTAATAAGATACATTCCAGGATCCAGGCACCAAATCCCAAATAAGCGCCAAAACACCAAGCATCAAATGGCAAACGTTTTGAATTTGGTAATTGGTAATTGGAATTTATTTGGGATTTGTAATTTGAGATTTATGATTTACATAAAGGGGACTTGCTCCCCTCTTTTATTTGGACGACGGTGTGCGGGTAAACCCCGTGAGAGAACACATTCCCTCATGATGACCGATTGCAGCTATCGACCGCAATTTTTCACGGAGTATATCAATCGCCGACAAGAGTGAGCCTTCTCTAACGGGGTAAAGGAGATCGTGCTTCATGTCAGGAAAAGAATTGCCCAAGGCCTATGACCCGAAGTCAGTAGAAGAAAAATGGTACGGTTTCTGGACGGAGAAAAAATATTTTCACGCCGATGAACGTGCGAGCAGCGCGCCTTTTTCGATCGTGATCCCCCCGCCGAACGTGACCGGCTCGCTCCATATCGGCCACGCGTTGAACACCACGCTCCAGGACATCCTTGTTCGATGGATGCGCATGTCCGGCAGAAACACGCTCTGGGTGCCGGGCACGGACCACGCGGGAATCGCTACGCAGAACGTGGTTGAGCGTCATCTGGCAAAGGAGCATATCGACCGCCATCAGCTCGGGAGAGAGCAGTTTGTCGAGAAGGTCTGGGAATGGAAACAGGAATACGGCGGCAGGATCATCAACCAGTTGAAGCGCATGGGCGCGTCCTGTGACTGGGACCGAGAACGGTTCACGATGGACCCCGGTCTTTCGAAAGCAGTCATTGAGGTCTTTGTCACCCTTCATGAAGAGGGACTGATTTATCGAGGCGAGCGCTTGATCAACTGGTGTCCGCGCTGTCACACGGCGCTGTCGGATATCGAGGTGGAGCACGAGGACGAGAAGGGCAAGCTCTACCATATTGCTTATCCCCTGAGCCACGACCACTCTATCCGATTGACCGTCGCGACCACGCGGCCGGAGACCATGCTCGGAGACACCGCCGTCGCCGTTCACCCGCTTGACCCGCGCTATAAGGATCTGATCGGCAAGACCGTTGACCTGCCGCTTACGGGCAGGAAGATCCCGATTATCGGTGACTCGATCCTGGTGGACCTCGAGTTCGGGACCGGCGCCGTCAAGGTCACCCCTGCGCATGATTTCAACGATTATGAGGCAGGACAACGGCAGAAACCGGAGTTGCCGCGCATAAAAATACTGAATGACGGGGCTGAGATACGAGGCGACATTCCCGATGTACTGCCGGACGTTCTCAAGCTGATCGTGGGAAAGCCGGCGAAAAAGGCCCGCGGCATGGTGGTTGAACTGCTCCAGGAGCGGGGTTTCATGGTCAAGACCGATGACCATGCGCACTCCGTAGGCAAGTGCTACCGCTGCAAGTCCATTGTTGAGCCCGCTCTATCCCCCCAGTGGTTTGTGAAGACCGGACCTCTTGCCGGACCCGCGATCAAGGTCGTGGAGGACGGCCGCGTGCAGTTTGTTCCCAAGGGTTGGGAGAACACCTACTTCGAGTGGATGCGGAACATCAAGGACTGGTGCATCTCGCGCCAGATCTGGTGGGGGCATCAAATACCGGCATGGTATTGCAGGCAGTGTGATAAAGCCGTACGCATTTCAAAAACAGGTGCAGGTGCTGTCGGTGAGGGTGGGAGGATGCCAGCCCCGCCGGAGGAAGTTGCAACAATAGGAGTCGATGCGGTAGCCATTGTCCAGAAGGAGGCGCCAAAGCAATGTCCCCGTTGCGGTTCTCACGAGTTAATGCGAGATCCCGATGTTCTCGACACATGGTTCTCGTCGGCGCTCTGGCCTTTCTCCACACTGGGATGGCCGGACAAGACCAAAGAGGTTGAGACGTATTATCCCACCTCGGTGCTCATCACCAGCTTTGACATCATCTTCTTCTGGGTGGCGCGAATGATCATGATGGGGCTGCACTTCAAGCACGAGGCGCCGTTCCGGCAGGTGTATATCCATGCGCTCGTGCGCGACGCCGAAGGCCAGAAGATGAGCAAGTCCAAGGGCAATGTGATCGACCCGCTCGTGATGATCGACCAGTACGGCACCGACGCCTTCCGGTTCACGCTCACGGCGTTCGCCGCCCAGGGCAGGGACATCAAGCTTGCGCCTGAACGCATCGAGGGCTACCGGAATTTCGCGAACAAGATCTGGAACGCGAGCCGCTTCGTGTTCATGAATCTGGAAGAAGACTTCGCTCCGAACTCCGAACTCCTAACCCCGAACGCAACACTCGCCGACCGCTGGATCCTCTCGCGCTTGAACTCGGTCGCGAAAGACGTGCAGGCCGCGCTTGTTGACTACCGGTACAACGACGTCGCCTCGTCGCTGTATCACTTCATCTGGCATGAGTACTGCGACTGGTATCTCGAGTTGTCCAAGCCCGTCTTATACGAGGAAAAGGGATCCGCGTCGCGGCAAGCGACGCAGACCGTGCTTGCCCATGTTCTCGAAACCGCGCTTCGCCTGCTGCATCCGATCATGCCGTTCATTACGGAAGAGATATGGCAGGCGCTGCCGGAGGGAGTAAGAGCGAAGGGACGAGGGACGAGGGACGAGGGACGAAAAAGCTCGGCCGAGTCGATCATGGTTGCGGCATATCCGGTGGCGGATGAGAAACTGATCAACGCCGGGATCGAGCGGGACATGCAGATGGTCATGGACCTGATCCTGGCGATCAGGAACATCCGCGGTGAGATGAACATAGCGCCGTCCATGCAGATAAGCGTCATCGTGAAAGTGGAGACCGCGGAACTCGGCGAGCATCTTGAGAAGTGCGCCGGATATGCAAAGACCCTCGCCCGGATCAAGGAGCTTCGCATAGGCGTGTCTGAAGCAAAGCCCAAATCCGTGGCAACAGCGGTGATTGCCGGCGCCGAGGTCTATGTGCCGCTCGAAGGTCTGCTCGATCTCGCCCAGGAACGCGACCGGCTCCAGAAAGAGATCGCGAAGATATCAAAAGACATCGAAGTATTTTCCAAAAAGCTTTCCAACAAGAATTTCGTTGATAAGGCGCCGAAGGAAGTTGTCGAAAAGGACACGGCGAAGCTTGAGGAGTTCAAGATCAAGCGCGGGAAACTTGAGCAGAGCCTGGGGATGCTGGGATAAGTCTTTTCCGTCGGACAGGTCCGACCTTTCAGAAGCAATGCCATGCGCGACAATTATGATTTGATCCCTTTGCACGGCGGTTATCTCAAACTGTGCAGTTTCCAAAATGATGCTGAAAGGGCGCGCGATGAAAGAAATAACCGGCAATAATCCGTCGATCACAGAAGAATACCGGCAGTTCATCGCAGATTTGAAAGTGCGGGTCGCCGCCGCCCGTCTTTCCGCCGCGCGAGCCGTGAACCGCGATCTGATTCTGCTTTACTGGGACATCGGGCGTGGCATCGTGGAGAAACAGCAGACGCTGGGATGGGGCGATTCGATTGTCGAGATGGTTTCGGCGGACTTACGACAGGCATTTCCCGGCTCCTTCGGTTTTTCACCGCAAAATGTGTGGCGGATGCTTCAGTTTTTTCGGACGTATACAGATAACCTATTTCTCTCACAGGCTGTGAGAGAATTGGAAAAGAAAGGGCAGAAAACGCCGGGCCGCGAAGAACTCTCACAGCTTGTGAGAGAATTGATCGCCGCAGTTCCATGGGGCCATCATGCAAACGTTTTGGCCAAGCTCACCGACCCCGCCGCCCGCCTTTACTACCTCCAGGCCACCGTCCAGTTCGGCTGGTCGCGCAACATGCTGCTCAACCAGATCAAGGTCGGGGCCTATGAGCGCGCCGTTGTGGAAAAGAAAACGCACAACTTCCCTCTCGCCCTGCCGGAACATCTTGCCGAGCAGGCCGAAGAAATGATGAAGAGTTCCTACAACCTGGAATTCCTCGGCATCCGCCGGGAAGTGAAGGAGCGGGAACTGGAGGACCGGCTCATCTCCCGTCTGCAATCGTTTCTCCTCGAACTCGGCTACGGGTTCTGCTTCGTCGGACGTCAACACCGCATTGCCCTCGGCAACAAGGAGTATTTCATTGATCTGCTTTTCTATCATCGCTTTCTCAAGGCGCTGGTGGCCTTCGAGCTGAAAGTCGGTCCGTTCGAGCCGGAGTTCGCCGGGAAGATGGATTTTTACCTGAACGTACTCAACGACAAGGAACGCGGGCCGGGTGACCAGTCCTCCATCGGCATCATCCTCTGCGCGGAAAAGGACGATGTGGAAGTGGAATACGCCCTGCGCACGAAAGCAAATCCCATCGGCGTGGCCGCGTATCACTTGCAGTCGAAGCTGCCCGGCGAACTGAAGGGGAAACTGCCGACCGCCAAGCAGCTTGCCGGGGTCGTACGGGCGGAGCTGGATATGGGAAAATGATGCGATGAATCAGGCCTCGATTCATCGAGTCTTCGCAAATGAAATTTACTGAGAGAGCGCATCAAGGGAACATCATGGGGCCAGGTCTATAATGTTGTACCGGTGTAGATAATCCCACCTGAATCATGGCCAAACGTAAAACAGACAAATCCCGTGAGGAGCGTATTGACGAAGAAATCATCGTAGACTGCTACGACGAAACCGAGCGCGCCATGGGGTGGTATTATTACCTTGAGGACCGCTTGGAGTTTCCATTTAACGGAAAATGTATTAAAGCCAGATCAATTTCCCCATTGAAGACCGGCGAGGTAGTGGAAGTCCTCAGCATGGCGCCGGAGGATGAATGCAAACATGAAATGTTCGTGACGATCCGATGGGAGAAACGAAAATTCGGCGTGCCGCTCTCGCAGTTGGAAGGTATCAAGGCGAGCAACGGTGCCAAGCAGGCTGTTGAAGACTGGCGCTACTGGGTGTCGATGGGAGATGAATTTTGAGCGGATATGATTCGGAGAAGACCCATACCGGTTCATTCATCGTGTTCAATGTCTATATCAATTCTTGTAAAGACAGTGGAAGAGGCGGGAGATGAAAGAAAATACGCTTGCTGTATTTGAAAACTACAAGATCCGCAGAATATATGATGAGGGATCCGAAACCTGGTATTTCTCCGTCGTGGATATTATTCAAGCTTTAATTCAACAGCCGGAGTATCAGGCTGCAAGAAATTATTGGAAAGTTCTGAAGAACCGTCTGAATAAAGAAGGAAGTGAAGCGGTTACAAAATGTAACCGGTTGAAGCTGGTTGCTGAAGACGGTAAAATGCGCCTTACCGACGTTGCTGATCCTGAAACGCTTCTCCGGTTGATACAGTCCGTATCCAGATAATTCACGGACAATTTTGCGATTGCCAACCATCTCAAGTAGTGCTATGTTTAATGCTCAATAACACCTCACAGGAGGTGCGGTATGTCTCGCATAAGTCTCTCAGAGGATATTCGCTCTGTTACCGAGCTGAAACGGAACACGCGGGATATTCTTGATCATCTCCACGCCACGGGGCGGCCGGTAATACTGACGGTCAACGGCAAGGCCGATTCCGTGCTGCTGGATGTGCATGTTTACGAAAAAAATCTGCATGCCGGAAACCTTGCAAAACTCCTTGCGCCGGCCGAGCGGGATGCGGAAAGCGGCCGGACTCGTCCGGCCCGGGACTTTCTAAAAGAGTTTAAGCACGCCAAAAAAATACAACGTTGATATTACCGCAGCCGCGGAAGCTGATGAGAACAGTTGCTGGAGGAATTGACGAAGTCATGAACATTTTCCCGAGGCGCGATGTAGACCCTTATCTTACGAGTCTCATAGAGCGCGCACTTTCCGAAGACCTCGGCGCCGGGGATATAACCTCCGAGGCGACGATCCCCGCTGAGTCAACGTCCGAAGCCGTGATGCTGGCGAAGCAGCACCTGGTGCTTGCCGGGATTGAGGTCAGTCGGGAAGTGTTTCTCATTCTCGATCCAACCATTCAGTTCACGCCCTTTGCGAAGGACGGCGATATCATCCACGCGGGTACCGAGCTTGCGCGGCTGTCCGGCAATACGAGGGCGCTTCTGGCGGGAGAGCGCCTTGCGCTGAACCTGCTCCAGCATCTGTCCGGCATTGCGACCTTGACGGCAAAGTATGTTGAAAAGCTGAAGGGACTCAAGGCCGAGGTTCTGGATACGCGTAAAACACTCCCCGGTTTGCGGCAGCTTGAAAAGTACGCTGTCCGGATGGGAGGCGGGAAGAACCACCGCATGGGTTTGTATGATATGATCCTGATCAAGGACAATCATATCAAAGCGGCGGGAGGCATTACGAAAGCGTCCGCGTCCGCGCGAACGAAGACCGGCACGCTGAGGATCGAAGTCGAGACCAAAACACTCGATGAGGTGCGCGAGGCTTTGGCGGCGAAGGTCGACATCATTATGCTGGACAATATGCCGATCGATATAATGCGCGAGGCAGTGAAGCTGATCGCAGGCCGCGTACTCGTGGAAGCCTCCGGCAACGTGACGCTTGAGACGGTCCGGCAGATCGCGGAGACAGGCGTGGATTTCGTGTCGTCCGGAAGCCTGACGCATTCGGCGCCGGCTGCGGATATCAGTATGAAAATCAAATAGCAGTGTTCAGGGGTCGGGGTTCAGGGGACAGTATAAGATGTGCGAGGCTTTGCTGTTTGACTGAATCCTGACAACTGACCCCTGTACCCTGGTTTATCTATGTATAAAGAAAAAATTCTGAACCTGCTCCGGTCGTCCTGCCCGGGATTCATCTCCGGAGAAGCACTGGCGAGAAAATGCGGTATTTCCCGCACGATGGTGTGGAAACACATCAAGTCACTGGAGCGTGAGGGATTCGGGATCGAGGCCGTCCCATCGCAGGGATACAAAATCACGACCGTGCCTGATATCCTCAGACAGAACGATATCAAGCCGGGGCTCAGGACCACGGTCATGGGAAAAAAAATACATTTCCTGTCCGACGTGGCATCCACGAACACCCTGGCCATGGAGATGGCGGCTGAGGGAACGCCCGAAGGGACCGTCGTGATCGCCGAGACGCAGACGGGCGGCAAGGGGCGGCTCGGCAGGAAATGGATCTCGCCGAAAGGGAACCTCTATCTGAGCGTGGTCCTCCGTCCGAATATTCCGATGCAGAAAGCGCCCCTGATCACTCTGACCGGCGCTGTGGCCGTGGCGTCGGCGATCAGGACAACGTGCGGGCTGGAGGCGGGCATCAAGTGGCCGAATGATATCCTTATCTCCGGCAAAAAGGTCAGCGGGTTGCTGACCGAGATGAGCGCCGAGCAGGACCGCATTCGCCATATCGTGCTCGGCATCGGCGTGGATGTCAACATGGAGATGGGCGAGCTGCCCCCCGAGGTCCGCAGCCTGACGACCACACTCGCGGCAGAGGCGGGAGCGAAGATAAACAGGACCGTACTGCTTCAGCAGGTCCTGCGGGACCTTGAGCGCTGGTATCAGAAGTTCCTCAATAATGACGGGGATGTTCTCGAAGAATGGGAAAAGCTCAATATGACCGTGGGCAACCGCATCACCGTGAGCGGAGCGGGCGAGGCTTTCGATGGTCTCGCGCAAGGGATTGATCGTGATGGCAGACTTATCGTCAGGCTCGATGACGGCACGATACGCACGGTAGCGGCAGGGGATGTGACGATAGTAAAAACATAGGGTGCAGGGTTCAGTAGCCAGGGTAAAGGAAGGCCTAAGGCACCAGGTTTTTTCAGCTCATTGCCTGGCCCCCGGACCCTGACCCCTTGACCCTTATTTTTCCGGAGGAAAAATGCTCTTAGCCATCGACATAGGCAACACCAACGTGGTCCTCGGTGTGTTCGACGGGGAAAAGCTTGTCGAGAACTGGCGCGTGGGCACGAACACGCAGATCACGCCCGATGAGTACGCCATGATCTTCAAAGATCTCTTCGGCTTCGCCCGGATCGAGTTCACGCAGATACACGGGGTGATCATCTCGACGGTGGTGCCGCCGCTCCTGCCGGTGATGGTCGAAATGTCCCGGAAGTACTTCAAGATCGAGCCCATGGTCGTGACGCATAAGCTCAAGACGGGCATCACGATATGCACTGATAATCCAAAAGAGGTGGGAGCGGACCGTATTGTGAACGCGGCCGCGGCCTACAAGCGTTACGGCGGTCCGCTCATCATCGTTGATTTCGGCACAGCCACCACCTTCTGCGCGATCACGAAGAAAGGCGAGTACCTCGGCGGGGCCATCTGTCCGGGCATGAAGATCTCGGCTGAAGCTCTGTTCAAACGCGCATCAAAGCTGCCTCGGGTCGAACTCGTTAAACCCGCGAAGATCATCGGTTCGGACACCATCAGCGCAATGCAGGCGGGAATCATCTACGGCTACGCAGGTCTGGTGGACGGCATTGTCATGAAGATGAAGGAGGAGCTATCGGCCGAAGCGAGGGTTGTGGCGACCGGAGGTCTTGCTGAGCTTGTTTCTTCGGAAACAAAGACCATTCAGGAAATAAAACCACATCTTACTCTTGAGGGGCTGCAACTGCTGTTCGATATAAATCGTTGATATTTCAAATAGCTAAGCTATGACTGTGCGCATATTCTCTTTTTTCTGCAAGGAGTGTTACTCTGTGTAACCTTGACGATTGCATAAATTTATGATATTTTTTCTCTACCATCTTGTATTGAGGGAGAACGAATGAAGATTCTTGTTGTCGATGACGAAGAAGGCGCTCGCGATCTCTTCAATACCATATTGACCGATGAAGGCTATGACGTTTCCCTCGCCAACGGCGGTGAGGAAGCGCTGAGCCTTTTCAAAAGCCGCCCCTTTAACCTCGTTATCACGGACATCAAGATGCCGGTCATGGACGGCCTGCAACTCCTGCAGGAAATCCGGAAGATGGGGTCAAAAACAGACGTGATCATGGTTACCGCGTATGGCGAGGTGGAAAGCTATCTCAAGGCCATGAGCCTTGGCGCCGCCGAGTATATCAACAAGCCCATCCGTATCAAGGAACTGAAACAGATCGTGCACAAGGTGCTGACCGAGCAGCGGGCGAGGTCGGGCAGCTGATGTCCCGCCTGCGTAAAGACCCCATCGTCGGCCGGTGGATCATCATTTCCACCGAGCGTCCGAAAAAACCCGAAGACTATTCATTTGAAGAGCTGCCTGATGATGTGACGCCTGCGGAGTGTCCGTTCTGCGGCGGCAATGAGGCAAAGACACCCCCGGAGATCGCCTCGTTCCGCACCGAGAAGTCCGCACCGAATAGCGAAGGCTGGTGGGTGCGCGTGATCCCGAGCAAGTTCCCGGTGCTGCATATCGAAGGCACCCTTGAGCGCGAGGGCAGCGGCATCTACGACTGGATGAACGGCATCGGCGCCCACGAGATCATTATCGAGAGCCCTGAGCACGCGCTCCGGCTCGAGGAGCTCCCCGAAAGCCAGGTGGAAAAAGTGCTCTGGTCCTACCGTGACCGGATCCTCGATCTCGAGCGGGACAGCAGGCTCCGCTATGTCCTGGTTTTCAAGAACCAGGGCTGGACCGCCGGCTCGGCCCTGAACCACTCCCATTCCCAGATCATTGCCACACCGGTCGTCCCCAAGGCCGTGAAGGAAAAGCTGGATGGCGCCAAATCGTACTATGATTATAAAGAGCGATGTCTCTTCTGCGACATCATCAGGCAGGAACTTGCAACTCCGGAGCGCGTGATCGAGGAGACGCGCCACTTCCTGGTCATGGTGCCCTTCGCGCCTCGATTTCCCTTCGAAACCTGGATCTATCCCAAAAAACATCTGTGCTCCTATGTGGACATTTCCAAGGAGGAGATCATGGACTTTTCCCGGACGCTCCGCCATACGCTCCAGCGTCTCGGGAAGGTACTCAAGAATCCCCCGTACAATTATATGCTTTACTCCGCGCCGAACCGCATCGCGCGCCGCGGTCACTGGCATACCCTGAACGACGACTTCCATTGGCACCTTGAGATCACACCACGGCTCATGCGCGTTGCGGGGTTCGAGAGGGGCTCCGGCTTCTATATCAATCCCACGCCGCCGGAAGCGGCTGCTCAGTATCTAAGGGAGGTAAAATTGTAACGACACGCACCTCATCGACGAGTTGTTGTTTTTTTCGGCGACCCCTGCACCGTATCCCTCCGGCAATAAATCTCAGAACCGCAGTCAACCACAGCGTGACAGACGAAGGCCCCGGAATCTTTATTGCCCTTTTCCGAGATTTTCGCAGTTGTCGTACTCCCCGCGTTCTTATCCTTTTGCAGCCGATCAGCAATACAAAACCGGAAACGGATAACTCAGCGGAGAGAATCGGCCGACGTTGTTAAGAGTTGGCTGATGCAGAACTGAAGCGTCCCTTTGACCTTGTCCCTGCTTTTCAGGATTTTTTTACCGATCTCGATGATCCCCCGGGACGCGGGGCATCGGGGATAGAGGTCCACAAAGGCCCGCTGTGCTTGAACAGCCGCATGGACAGCCACGTCGAGAGGGAGATTGCCCAGGTAGTCAAGGGATATGCTCTGGCACGGCTCGGTAGCGAGCGAGAGGCGCCTGAAAACCTCAAGTGCTTCTTCGTCGTTCTTCGCCAAATTGACGAGCACGTGAAACTGCTTTTCCTGGTATCTGCTGTACAGCACGGTGATGAGCGCGGCGGAATCGGCGATGGACGCGTGCTTCGGAGAAGTGAGGATAAGGATCTCCTGTGCAGCGCTGCAGAAGAAAGCGATATTTTCGGAGATTCCCGACGCCGTGTCGATGAGGAGAACATCAATATCGCCGGCGAAGACGTCGATGGCGTTCAGAATATTGAGACGCTGGAGCTCTGTGAGGTCCTTGAGTTCCCGCGGCCCATGGCCGGCGGAGAGGATAGTGCTGCCTGCCGGATCTTCCCCGAGAATATCCTTGAGCGAAAGCTCCCTGTTCAGCAAGTGTTGAATAGGGTATTTCGGCGGCAGGTATGGCCGTTCCCCGATAGTTCTCAAACCGAAATCCGAGTCCATGAGCATGACCTTTCTGCCGAGCTTGTTCATGGCAAGCGCGAGATTCACCGCCACAGTGGTCTTGCCCACGCCGATCTTGCCGCTTGCTATGGCGATGGTTTTTAAGAATTTTTTTTCGCTCATGAAAGGCACCTTTGTTGCTGATATCGATTCAGCTTCCATTGCCGAAGAGAGTATCGATGGTCTTCGCAGAGATCATCGGCATTGATAACTATATTTATACAAGAATTGTGCCTACCACAACCCATTGAAATAAAGTGCGTTTCATTTTGACGATGTCAGATTAATGGCTGTTTTTCAGTATATGCGATCAATATTCATGAAACGAAACGGCTGGAGTTAAAAACGAGTGTCAATAGGTTGACAGGGTTGTGGTCTTCTGTTATGTTTGTCCTATACATTATGAAGAGAGTTCTTGTCATAGAAGATGATGAAACCGTTCGAGATGTCCTCCGCTCCTTTCTCGGGCAAAAAGGGTTCGAGGTAACGCTGGCTCATAATGGCGAGTCAGGGCTTGATCTGCTGCGGACGGATAAGTTCGATCTTATCTTCACCGATCTTGTGATGCCCGGCATCAGCGGGATGGAGGTGTTGAAGGAGGTCATCGCGGCCAAGATCGCCGTCCCCGTTATTGTTATGACGGCCTTCGGCACCGTACAGACCGCTGTTGAGGCCATGCGTATCGGCGCCTTCGATTACATCACCAAGCCCTTCAATCTCGACGAACTCATGATCGTCCTCGAGAAAGCGTTCTCCGCGGCAAAGCTCCAGAAAGAGAACCTGATGCTCAAGATGCAGCTCAAGAACAAGTACAACTTCAAGGGGCTCGTCGGTGATTCTCCTTCGATGCAGGTGGTCTACGGATTGATTGAAAAGATCGCGGACACGGACAGCACGGTCCTCATTACCGGCGAGAGCGGGACGGGCAAGGAGCTCATCGCCAAGACCATCCACTTCAACAATATTTCGCGCTCCGGCGGCCCCTTTGTGCCCCTTAACTGCGCCGCGATCCCAAGAGATCTTCTTGAGTCCGAGCTCTTCGGCCATGAGAAGGGCGCCTTTACCGGCGCTATCAATACCCGGATCGGCCGCTTCGAGCTGGCACAGGGCGGTACGCTTTTTCTCGATGAAGTGGGCGAACTCGATCCCTCGCTTCAGGTCAAGTTGCTGCGAATCCTGCAGGAGCGGGAGTTCGAGCGGGTCGGCGGCGTCAAGACGATCAAAGTGGACGTGCGGATCCTTGCCGCCTCGAACAAGGACCTCGAGAAGGTTACGAAGGAGGGGAAGTTCCGGGAAGACCTCTTCTATCGCTTGAACGTGATCCCGCTTCACCTGCCGTCGCTCCGGCAGCGGGTCGAGGACATCACGCTCCTGACAGCCCATTTTATCGAGGAATTCTCTCAAAAGAGAAAGCGTGAAGCATTCACGATCTCATCCGATGCGATGCACTGCCTGCTGAAATACGACTGGCCGGGGAACGTGCGGGAGCTCGAGAACCTTATCGAGCGCCTTACCATCCTGGTGAGCAACAAGGTCGTGACCGTAGCGGATCTTCCCGAGAAGTTCCATCAGCTGGACTTTGTGGACCGTGAGCGGGCGGGCGGTGCTCTCACGCCGCCGGACCAGACCGCACTGAAATCCCCGCCCGCGACGCTGAAACACGGCGCGATGGAATTCGGAGATGACGGGATCGACCTCAACAATATGGTGAGCAATCTGGAGCGGAACCTGATCACGCAGGCCCTCGCAAAGGCCGGAGGAGTGAGAAGCAAGGCAGCCCAGTTGCTCAGACTCAACCGGACGACGTTGCTCGAGAAGATGAAAAAAATGGGCATTGAAACACAAAAGAAGTAGGTCAGCGGCGAACTCACCACGCTATCCCTACGCAGAAATGAAAGCGTGAATATTCCCTCCCCGCAGTATATAACCCGGAAAACAACGGCAAGCCGATGACAAATATGGATAGACGCGGATAAACAGGGATTTTGACCCGGCTGTTCGGCTGAGACTTCGTCGAGCTCAGTCGGGGCGCTCACGACAAAACCTGCCCTGTCTTCGCCCCGTCATGGCGGGGTTTAATAATGCTGCAGGTGATGCTCTTGTCAAGTGCTGTTCAGTTAAAACAGGAAGGGGTAGTGCGCGTTCGAATCGCCGCGTGGTTGCACTGGAAGAAGAGAGAAGGGCCGGTAATGAACAGAAGGATTATTTTTTAGGAAGCGGGCCCGTTCCCGGTTTTTTTAATTTTTTGATCGACCGTGGTCACGTCCGTTCCCGTGGGCAATTCGAACGTAAACGCGGTGCCGCCCTCATTATTTTCGAACCAGATGACCCCGCCATGCTCGGTGATGATCCCGTGGGAGATTGAGAGACCCAGCCCCGTTCCCTGGCCCACGGGTTTTGTGGAGAAAAAGGGGTCGAAGATCTTCGCGGCGATCTGCGAAGGAACGCCGGCGCCGTTATCGCTCACGGTTACGATGACCCGCCGGCGCTCTTTGTCGCCCCGGGTACTGAATACGATCTTGCCATTTGCCTGTCCGGCGTCGAGGATCGCCTGCTCGGCATTGAGCAGCAGGTTCAGGACCACCTGCTGGATCTGCTGCGAGTCCACGAACACTGTTGTAGCAGGAGCGTAGTCCCTGACGATCTCGATAGAATTGGCCTTGAGCCAGTAAACTCTGAGGCCGATGGCCCGGTCAATGATGTCGTTGATGGATTCGAGGCTCTTGGACGGCGTCCGTTGTCGGGAAAAGGTCATGAGATTGTCCACGATCTTTTTACACCGCTCGGCGCTGTCCAGGATCTTCTTCAGTTCGGCTTTGGTCTCCTCGTCGGTCACTTTCATGGAGAGAAGTTCGGTATAAGCGATCGTCCCAGTCAACGGGTTATTGATCTCGTGTGCCACACCGGACACCAGAAGGCCGATGGACGCCAGCTTATCGGCATGATACAGCTGGTCCTTCAGTCTTCGCACCTCGGTGATATTCTTCAATACATGGATGGTGAGGAAGTAGTCATTTTCACGGAGTGGGAAAATACTGACCTGATAAATGTCATCGTTGATCTTTTTCTCGTATGTCCGCGGCATGCCGTCCCTGCGGACATCATTGAGTAGTGTTTCGTTCGGGATGTCCCCATTGAATACCTCCTCGAGTTGCCTCCCGACGAGGTCCCGCGGGTGCATGCCGATCGCTGTTGAGAAGGATTTGTTCACTTTCACGAGTCTCTGCGCATGGTCAAGAACGAAGATGTGGTCCGTAATGGCATCGATGATCGACATCCACTGCTTCTGGTTTCTGATGATCTCCAGTGTCTGCTCTGCGTACGCCTGGGAGGTCCCGGAGCGCGCGATGGCGCGCAGGGCGATTGCCGGGTAGCCGGCAATGGTTTCTTGGTCCATGCCGACGCAGTCTGATGCGCCGCCGCGGAGCGCATGGAGAATTGCCGCCTCATCGGCATGGGGCGACATCATGATGACCGGTGCGTGCTGGTTGATCGCGGCAAGATCACACGCGAATTCGGTGGCGTTGGGCCTGCCCCGGACCTCGTTGATGAACAGGACATCAATGGTCTCTCGCCTCATGACCGCGAAGCAGTCCTCGCGAGTGGGGACAAATTCGAGGCGCGCTGGCATGTTCGCTTTTATGAACGCCGCACGGATACGCTCGCGCGTATCGAGGTTGTTCTCGATGAACAGGATGGTATGCTCCGACTTTTTCAACGACACCGGGAACGTCTCCCTTCCGGTACGGATCCTTTCTTCAGCCATACCAATGCAAACAAAGTGATACTTGCTACCTTTTGTTATTATAACAAATTCCATGGATTCTGCCCGGGCATCATTCCCGGAGGTCCTGTCGTCTCACGAGGCCTGATTCTATTTCAGCCGCGAGTTCAGCCGGGCAGGCAAGTTTATGGTTTTATCGGGTTTATGATGATGAATGGCTGTGAGGGGATGTTCGTTCAGACAGGTATGAATTTCTTTGACTTCGTATCGAGTATCCGCCGTACCACGGAAAGAAGATAATACGATTCGAACGGCTTCTGAAGAAAGCCGTCAATTTCCTTGATCTCGTCCTTATCCGCAACATATCTCGAATACCCTGAAACCGCGAGAACTTTAACGTCGGGATTGATCGTTTTTATCTGCCGTATGAGCTCCTTGCCGTCGATGCCGGGCATGACGATATCGGATATGACAAGCGCCACTTCGTGAAAAATTCTTCGATAAATGTCCATTGCCACAACAGGATCGCTGGTTGCAAACACCTTGTATCCATTGGTTTCCAGCGAATCCCGCATGATGTCCAGAACATCCTGTTCGTCATCGACGACAAGCAGGGTTTCCTTTCCGCTGGTCCGCTTTAAGGGCTCCTTTGTTCCGGCGACTGCCGTGGGGGCTGCAGCAGGCAGGTACACGGTAAACGTGCTCCCGACGCCGAGCGTGCTCTGAACAGAGAGATATCCCTCATGGTCCTTGACGGCTCCATAGACCATGGACAGGCCGAGCCCGGTGCCTTTTCCCTGCTCTTTCGTCGTGAAGAAAGGTTCGAATATCTTGTTCAAGATGTCTTCGGGAATCCCCGCGCCCGTGTCAGTGACGCTTATCTGGACATATTCCCCGGGAGGGACATAGGGCGGTACATCCGGCATGCTCTTCACGACCGTCCTGGATTGCGTATGGATGACAATGCGCCCGCCCTTTTTCGGCATGGAATCACGGGCATTGACGATGAAATTCATGATAACCTGCTCCATCTGATTGACATCGCCCTGGATCAGGGGGAGCCGGTTATCAAGTTCCACGCTCAGGTCTATGCTCTTGTCGATGACCTGCTCGAGCAGTTTGATGGTTTCATACACCACGTCGTTCAGGTTGATCGGGATACGCTCATATTTGCTCTTGCGCGCGAAGCCCAGCAGTTTTGAGATCATTCTCCCCGCTCTTCGCGAAGCGTCTTCGATAACGTTCAGACTGCGTGTCGCCTTTTCGTCCAGCACGGAAAACCGGCGAACGAGGTCGGTGTGGCCGAGGATGGCGGTCAGAATATTATTGAAATCGTGGGCGATACCGCCGGCGAGTACCCCGATGGATTCCATCTTCTGCGACTGGAGCAAATGTTGCTGGAACTTCTGCTTTTCAGTGATATCACGATAGAAGGACTGAATGAACAACGCGTTGCCGATGGAGATGGCCTTGGAACTGATTTCGAAATAGACCGCTGTGCCGTCCTTTTTGTTGTTCTTGGCTTCAAACACGAGAGATTCGCCGTCTAATATCCGGCGCAGCCTCTCCGCCATTTTATCCCAGTCACCATCGCCCGCCAATAGCTTCATATGGGTGCCGACAAGCGCCTCTCGTGTAAAGCCGTGCATTTCGCAGGCCTTGTCATTTGCGTTAACGATGATGCCGTGCCGATCCATGACGATAATTCCGTCCGTTGCGTTCTCAAAAAGGGATCGGTGCCATTGCTCGGATTCGTGGAGTTCTTTTGTTCGTTCTTCAACCTTGTCTTGAAGCTGAAGGGAGTAGTTTTCGAGCTGCTTCTTTTGCTGTTCCAGATCATACTGCAGGGAAAGGTTTTTTATAAGCAATTTTTGGCTGACGTATCTCCATGAAATTCCACCAAGAGCTGCGGCCAATAAAAAAATATTATTATTGATAAATATTCTAGCATTAACAATTTTATCGAAAATTAAAATTGGTACAAGATAAATGCTATATACCACAATCGCTACTGCAACCGCTAACTTGACGGAAATCGGGAGAAATCCGAGAACAAAAGCAAGAACAATGATCATTCCGGCATAATAAATAGATTGATGACCTCCAAAAGATAAAATCATCAATTCAACCATTAATGATGTTATTATCGTAGCCAAAATAACAGAAAATAAAAGAAATAAATAGCCCTTCTTTAATTTGAGGAGAAAATAGAGAATCGCCATGAAAAAGACAGCGAATAGTCTATAAGTTAAAAATGGCAGAAAATTTTCAGGAGTTACAAGGTAATCCAACAAACTTAATGACAAATCTATGACGCCACCTATAATAATAAGCGTAGGAGCAAGAGAGGCCGCAGTGGCATATAATTCCTTCTCTATATAGTGGTCTTTTTTACTATCTTTATTAGTCATGATTGAAATTTTATCATAAAATGATGATAATATCTTAAATAAATTTCTTTTTTAGTATTGTTTTAGCAGTATCATAACCAACATACGCCACTCCTGGAATCCCAAGCCCGTGCGTTGTCCAATGACCGGTTAAGTAAAGACCTCGGATGAAAGAAGGTTTTCTAAAATCAGGAATTGTCAGTTGCGTTGGAAGCCCCGCCCATCCAAAGGCGGCACCATTATAATTAAAAGTATATCGTTGTAAGGTATGCGGGGTAGCTGTCTCTCGATATTGTATGAATTTTGATATTTCGGGAATCGCGTTTGACTCTATTTTTTTAATAAATGACTCTTGCCACTTAATCTTGTTATCTTCCCAATACTGTTTATTTTTAAAAGGTGCAAACCGTAAGGCGACTATACTTTTTTTATCGGGTGACAGATGCATCAGGTACTCATTTATTTCATCAACATTGGGATTTTTTAATGAAAAATATTCATCGCCTGAAGTAGTATGAGACAAAAACCATAAGTTAGCTCGAGGCTCGAGTGCGGTATTAAAAGCTTCATTCATGCCTAAATATAAAATAAACATCGAGGCTGAAGGAATCATATTTTCAATGTCGACTAAAAATTGATTTTTAACAAACTCTTTCCGAATAAGCTCAAGGAAAGTCTGGCGAGCATCGCAGGCAGATATTACAAATTTTGATTTAATAAACCCATCTGTTTCTAAAACTACACCTGTAACAATATTGTCTTTAACCTTTATTCTTTTAGCAAGAGAGGACAGTCTTAGCTCGCCACCATGCCCCCTCAATATCTCTACGAGAGCATTAGATAATGCCTGCATTCCGCCATCTGGATAGTATCCGCCATCGAGGATAGACTCCTTAAAAATACCTAACCCCAAAAAAGCGGAGATCCGCGATGAAGGCAAACCGGTATATCCACCTAAGGGGACAGAAAAAATGGCTTTAAGCACATCGTTATTAAAAAATTGGTCTAATAATCTTTTAAATGTCCAATTTCTTATAGACATTAAATTAGCTGGATCAGGCTTAATGAGGAACTGAATAAATTTCTCTATATTGTCGCGTTCTTCTGGAAAAACTATTTGAAATTCGCTGATGGTTTTATCCAGTTTCGACCAGAAAGAAATTTTCAGCTTGGGTGTTATTACAATATTTGAAGGATCGAACCGCAATAGCCGCAATTTTCGTTCGATTTCAAGGTCGCTAAAAACCTTTCCGAGAATACCATGCTTACATCCACCCATTGAATGGGCAGCGGCATCAAACGTAAAGCCTTGTCTCCTAAACGAAGTACAGTAACCGCCGGGTTTATTATGCTTTTCAACTATGAGCACTTTCATTCCAGCCTTTGCAAGATAGCAGCCGCATACAAGGCCGCTCATGCCAGCACCTATTATAACAGCATCATATGTCCCCGCGTCCATATCAGCCTTAGACTTTCCCCGAACTTTTTTGATCCAGCAATTTATTTATGAGAGCGACAGCTTCTTTCACGGTTGTAATTTTGGGGACATCCTCATCTCTTACGGAAACCTTAAATTTTTTTTCAAGTGCAACTGTAATCTCGATCGCTTTAATAGAGTCTACCTCCAGATCTTTAAAAAAATTTTTCTCAGGGGTTATCTCATCCTCATCAAACCCCGAAACTTCAGAGATTATAAAAACGATTTCCTTTTCCACATTGTCAGCCATTGTTAAATTCACATCCTCCTTAGTTGATAAATTTTGATAAAACCAGACAGGCATTGTTACCGCCAAATGCGTAGGAATTATTCAATGCTATGGTGACGGAATGTTTTCGTGATTGATTGGGAACACAGTCGATATCACATTCAGAGTCTGGAGTTTCATAATTGATGGTTGGCGGAATCATATCGTTTTTAACAACGAGTGCGCAAGTGATTGCTTCGATTGCCGATGCTGCTCCCATGGTGTGACCAAGCATGGATTTGATGGAACTGGCAGGTATTTTATTACACCGACGCCCGAATACCTCTTTGATGGCGGCGCATTCATTTTTGTCGTTCGTCAACGTACCGGTACCATGGGCGCTGATATAGTCAATATTTTCTGATGAAACGCCCGCTTCTTTCAATGCTTTTCTCATGCACAACTTGATTCCATCGACCGAAGAGCTTGTCATATGGTGGGCGTCGCAGCTTAGACCATATCCCAAAACCTCGGCATAAATGAGGGCCTTTCTCTGTAGGGCGCTCTCCAAAGCTTCTAGAACCAGCATTCCTGCGCCCTCCGCTACCATCATACCTTTTCGGTTTTTATCGAAAGGACGGCATTTGTCCGGAGCCACCGCTGCAAATTGATTAAAGCCAGTGAATGCAACTTTAGAAAATGCATCGAAACCACCTGCCAAGACCGCCTGTGCTCGGTCCAACTTGATTAAGTCAAACCCGTATCCTACTGCATAATTACCCGCCGAGCACGCTGTTGAAAATATCATATTGCCACCGTCAAGGTTGAATTCTTTTGCGATCATAGCGGGAGTTGTCTCGGTCGGGATCTGGGCCACCAGTCTATCGCTGATATCAATATTATTTCCACGCAAGAGTATCTCGTTGACTTTTTCGACGGTTTGAATAGAACCGATATTCGTTCCAATGCATGTAGCGATGTTGATGGTTGAAGCATCGCTACTCAATATATGAGCATCATTCAATGCCAGCTTTGCACCAGCAAGCGCCATCTGAGATGACCGACTCAAGGTTCCGAGAAGCTCTTGCCGCATAAAGTTCTCAGGTTTAAATATTTTTACCTCACCGGCCATATGGGTAAACTGGTTCGAAGTGTCAAAGGACGCAACAGGGCTTATACCTGATTGCCCCTTCAAGAGATTATTCCAGAATTGTTCCCAACCAATCCCTATTGATGATATAACGCCAAGTCCTGTTATAACAACTCGCTCACTCATTTTTTACGCTGAATACCAGCTCCGCCTCTGCTATTTTTTTATTGTCAACAAATGCCTCGCCTGAAACAAAAGCTCCGCTTGGCAAGGTTTTCACGTTTTCAACCCGGATTTTCAACTGATCGCCTGGTACTGCAGGTTGAAGGAACCGTGCTTTGACCGAACCGAAATAATACAATGGTTTTTTTTCGCTGTTCCCGGCTTTTCCGCTTGTGGCAAAGAGAATGATAGCGGTCTGCGCCATTGCCTCGATAATGAGAGCGCCGGGCATGACGGCCTTTTCCGGAAAATGGCCGAGGAATACCATGTCATTGCCGGAAATGTTCTTCACGGCAATTGCGTGTTTTCCCGGTTCAATCTCCACGATTTTATCGATCATGATAAAAGGGAATCGCTGAGGAATGAGTTTCTTTATTTCTTCGAAGTCAAGCTGCATGGGTCACCGGATTTCCGCATAGAGCATGGAGTAAAGAGCAGAGAGTTATACTCTGTGCTTTACTTCATGCTCATACATTATACGCTACGCTTATTAATCGTATCAAAATAGAAACTACATTATTAGAAAATCTCCCCCCGCCCCTCTTTGTCAAAGAGGGGCGTTTCCTCCCTTTGGAAAAGAGAGGTTAGGAGGGATTTTGAAAAATGGATATCAATACGATTATGAGACCGTTAATATCTTCCCAGCACAATAGCCGTGTTCTGGCCATAGGGATCTGCCGAAGTTACAAGCACATTCTGTATCCGCCTCTGTCGCGCAATATTGGGGACATAATCGAGATCGCACACAGGGTCTCGTTCGTGGTAGTTTGCTGTTGGTGGAATCATCTCCTTCCGGAGCGCTCCGACTGCGGCTGTCAAAGACAGTGCGCCCGATGCGGAAAACGATTCGCCCACCATGGATTTTATCGAGCTGACAGGCAGCGAAAGTGCCCGCGCCCCAAAGACTTCCTTGATGACGTTCGTTTCCATCCGGTCGAACCCTTTTGATGAATTGGCACAGGCGCAGACATAGTCGATGTCTCCGGGATTGAGAGCGGCTTCCTGCAAAGCGAGCGTTATGGCGTTTTTCAATCCCTGACCTGCATGATGAAAGTTGCTCTCAGCCAGAGGGTCAAAGGCATTGCCGTAACCCAGAACGCGCGCGAGAATCACCGCATTTCTGTTCACTGCGTGCTCCTCCTCTTCCAGTACCAGCACTGCCGCACCTTCGGACAGAATCGTACCGTTCCTTCGCGCGTCGAACGGGCAGCAGATTGGTTCAGAGCCGTCGGTTCCGGATAAGCATCCGAGATTATGAAAACCCATAAAAGTCTCTTCGCATAGTTCTTCCACTCCTCCTGCCAACACAACATCGGCCCGGTTCAATCGGATAAAATCCGCTGCATACGAGACGGCATCGAGACTGGCGCAAAAACCGGTGGATATTGTAGTGTTGAAGCCTTTGATCTTGAATTTTATCGATACCTGGCTGGCCGGCGAATTGATGACCGTATTCGGAAAGTGCGATGGATTGACGAACCGCGGCCCGTCAATGAGGCCTGATCGGTCGAATTGTGAAATGCTGTGGAGACTCCCGAATGTCGTGCCGATGGAGACGCCCATCGAATGGGTAGTGTCTTCCGTGATCTCTATCCTGCTGTCGTCTATGGCGAGTTTGGCAGCGGAGCAGATGAGTCTCGTGCTTCTATCGAGGTCCCGCAGTCCTTTTTTGCCGAGGAATGAAAGGGCGTCAAAATCCGTGATCTCTCCCGCGATGTTGACGCGAAAAGGCGATGTGTCGAAAAGGGTCACGGGACGAAAGCCCGTCTTGCCTTGAGACAATCCTTCCCAATAGGCATCTTTGCCGATTGCAATAGGCGAGAGAACGCCGATGCCGGTAATGACTATTCTCCTGTTCATGCCGGGCCTATATCCCCAATCCACCATCGATCTGTATTGTCTGCCCGGTAATGTACTGCGAGTCATCACTGAGCAAGAAAAGTACAGCCTGTGCCACTTCATCGGCAGTGCCGAATCTCCTGAGCGGGATCATGCCCATAAATTTTTCTCTTGCCTTCTCGCTGAACTCAGCGGTCATCTCGGTGCTGATAAAGCCGGGGGCAATTGCATTGACCCTGATGTTATAGGGTGCCACCTCTTGTGCGAGCGATTTGGTAAAGCCGATCACACCGGCCTTCGCAGCAGCGTAATTGACCTGGCCGGGGAGCGGGTGGATGCCGCTTACTGACGAAATGTTGACGATGTTCCCGCTTTTCTGCTTGAGAAAGGTAATAATGCACGCCCGGGTGGTATTAAAGACCCCCGTGAGATTGGTATCGATCACATCGGACCAGTCTTCCTGACTCATCATCATGAGCGACTTGTCTTTTGTAATGCCGGCATTGTTAACAAGAATGTCGAGCCGGCCGAATTCTTTTTTTACTGTATCGACGAGCGTTTTGGCGCCTTCAAAATCCCTCACGTCAAGCTGAACGGGCAACGCTCTTCTGCCGAGACGTTGCACCTCTTCAGAAAGTGACTCCGCTGCATCGCGTTTACTGGAATAGGTGAACGCGCAATCAGCACCCGCACCGCAGATGGCAAGGACAATGGATCGGCCGATGCCCCTTGTTCCACCCGTTACGATCGCCACTTTATGAAGAAGAGGGTTGCTTTTCAGACTCTTCTCCCGATTTGAATGTGTGGCATCGATTTGTACAGTTTGAGAGACATGTGTGTAATACACCCTGCCTGAGTATGATCTTTATAATGCTTTGTACTTATACTTATATCATTTTTTTAAAGCGGCTTCAAGCAATAGTTCATCCTCCGGGCGATTTGTCGCCATTCCGTATATATTACTGCTTCGTGATCGAGTAGAAGACTATCGATCCGGAATCGACCCGGGTCATTGATAGTGCGCTATCCGGGATATTGGCATCACGGAATACTTGCAGAAAATCCTTCTCAGTGCGTTGTAAAAAACCGTCCCAATCAACAAGCCAGTGGCAAAGCTCTGGACGGTAATGGTCCGCATCTTTGAAGGACGCAATAAGTTTTCCGCCGGGATTGAGCAGCAGATACAGGGAGTTCAGCATTTTCACCAGAAAATCATCGGGAAGATAATCAAAGAAACCGATACTGTAGATGACGTCCTGCATCCCGAATTCCGTCTGCGCCGTCTCGTTATCGAACATTCTAAGCGCATTGTACTGAATCAATTCTGTATGCTCTTCTGTAAGCTTTGCAATAGCAAAACGATCGAGGGCGAACTCCAGGGCAGCAGGGTCCAGATCAACACAGGTGAATTTAGCTCCCGACGCCTTGATCTCCGGCGCTAATTCGAAAACTTCCCTGCAGGAACCGCAGGCCACATCAAGGACCTTTGGATTGCCCCTGCTTACCAGTTCTTCTTTCAACAAAGAACGCATTTTGACGATCCGCTCCCGTACTCCGACACCAAGGGTCGTGGCTTGCGTGTATTTGTCCAGATAGTATCCAATGCCATCCGACATCGGCATGTTCTTATAAGCCAGTTCCAGGGTCATAAAATCTCCCTGCTGTCCCTGCGGCCATGTTCGGCAGCGATTGATGATATAGCTTTTTGAAAGGATCGGGTGTGTCTTTTCGCGGAAGTAGACCTGGGCTTGTTTAAGGGCCAGCGGATCATCCACTCCCTCTTCAAACTGGGCGCAGGCTTCAAGAATGGTGTCGTTCAGCATGGTAATTTCATCAAGGAACGCTTCCTTGTTCGCGTCCGGCATGGAACATCGGACTTCGAGGTCTCCCAGCGCCAGCATATATTTCTCGATCTTGGCGTCAAGCGCCTCGACATAGGTTCTCGGTCTTTCCTGAATCAGTCCTGTATGCTTCTGAATCACCTCTCCCTGGTACATTAATGAGTCTTGCATGATGTTCTCCCTTTTAAGTTCAAATGGTTGTTTATTGAGATCACTGGAGTTATAAAACAGCAACCCATCCGTTTTGCCTGGATGAACGTACAAGAGCTTTTGATTACGAATAAGGCAGGTAAAAGAGCGAAGCGCGAAGTTGTGTTTGCATTTTGAGATCCTGATTCTCACAACGGCACTTCTGAAGAAGTTCGACAGGCATAATGATCACCTCCTTTTTCATGAGCGACAGAGAATTAAGAAATATTCCGGCGGGATGTGCTCTGAGCAAACCAAAAATGAAACCAAATTTATTTGTAAGAATGTTAATCTAATCGATTTTTATTGTAAAGGAATTAATGAATACTGTCTCAGATTTTATAAAAGAAGGATGTGTGTTCATCTGTTAGGGCTTTAGTATTACTGATGGTCCTTATTCCCATGAGCGAATAAGGATGTGTAGAACAAAACTATTTAGTGCAATGATTTTACTGCATGAAGAACATCGAGAAATCAAATGGTTTGCAGTGCAGGAGAAAATGCTTTGTAGCTTTTATCAGGTTCATAGGCTAACTGCGTCCCCGGGAAGAGGAGGCATGCTTCGTCGAGAGCTTGTCCGAACAGAGGAGGCGAGGCGCAAGAATACCGGGCTTCCCCCTCGCCGTGATCCACTATTCATGCTGCAGGAAGGGGAAAAGTTATGGACAAGCCGCGGGCTCATTTGTTAACAAATTCAAAACAGCTTGAAATCCTGTCTGCTTTGTGAAATAATGGGTTCGCTTGGAGCTGTGCAGCCAAGATGATGCGGTGTTAAATGGCAAGGAAGACATATAATTTGGCTGAAGAGGTGAAGCGTGATTTTTGAAGCGATTTTTCTCGGCATTATCCAGGGGATCACGGAGTTTCTCCCCATCAGCTCCTCGGCCCACCTGATCCTGCTCCCCTGGATGTTCGGCTGGCAGGGCACGCTGATCGACAGCCTGAACTTCGACGTGGCGCTGCACGCCGGCACGCTGGTCGCGATCCTGGCGTTCTTCTGGCGGGACTGGTTTGATCTGTTCGGAAAATTCTTTACCGGCATCAAGGACGGCACGTGGAAATCCAACGAAGGCAGGCTCGTGTGGTTCATTGTCCTGGCTACGATCCCCGCGGGCGTCCTGGGCTTGAAATATGAACATGTGGTGGAAGAGAGTTTCCGGAACCCGCTCCTGATCGCCGGGGCGCTCGCTGCGATCAGCCTCGTGATGTGGGCGGCGGACCGATATTCAGCAAAGAACGCGGGTCTCGGGCGCCTGACACTTGGTCATGCGATCTTTATCGGATTCGCCCAGGCCCTTGCCCTGTTGCCGGGCGTGTCGCGATCGGGAATTACCATTAGTGCCGGTCTCATGGCCGGATACACGAGGGCGAGCGCGGCACGGTTCTCCTTTCTCCTTTCCACGCCGGTCATTGCAGGAGCGGCTATTCTGAAACTTCACAAGCTTCATCTTGCCGACAACGAAGTGCTGCCCTTTGTCTTGGGAACCTTGTTCTCGGCAATCGTCGGGTATTTGTGCATAAAATTCCTGCTCCAGTATCTGGATCGGCATACGCTGAATATCTTTGTCTGGTACCGCCTGGCGCTGGTCGGAGTTGTGGTGGCGTTATGGGCGGCGAGGCGATAACAAAAAGTAGAACGAGGGATGAGGGACGATTGACGAGGTAAAAAACTGCATCAGGATGAGCAGGTTCTATCCAGTATCAAGAGTCAGCGCATGTTGCGAGAAAATAATTTATTTTCGGATAGTCCGAATTAGGAGCCTATGGCGGTTAACGCAACGAAACAGAAGCACTGGAACGAGATGGTCGGGCTGCTGCTCTTCGCCATCGGACTGCTGATCACGCTCAGCCTGGTCTCGTACACCGCGGTCGATCCCTGCTTCAGCGTCTCCGGCACGGGCGCGGGTATCAGGAACACCATCGGGATCATGGGCGCGTATCTCTCCGACGCATTGCTCCATCTCTTCGGCCTCTCCGCATATGTGATCCCGCTTCTCATGTTCGGGTATGCCCTGCTCTTCACCATAGGGTGGGAGGCGGAGCACCCGCTTCTCAAGAAGGTCGGCGGCATCATATTCTTCCTATCGGCAGGGGCATTCTTCGGGCTCGGGAGCGAAACAACCCGGTTGTTCGGGGAGTCTGTGCCGTCAGGCGGCATGCTTGGCGGTTTCATAGCGCGCGTGCTTGTTTCCGGATTTTCCGGAATCGGCGCCACCATCATCACGTTCACGGCCATGGTCATCGCCCTCATGCTGCTCACACCTTTTTCTCCGCTCAAGGCATTCGCGTGGCTGAGCGACCTGAACGGACGCATGATGGAACAACTCGATATTCTGATAACCGTGTACCGCGGCCGCAAAGAAAAAGCGCGCGAGGCAAAAATGCGGCCCGTCGTGCCCAAGGAACCGCCGAAGATCATGGAAACCCAGAAGCAGCCGTCTCCTGCGCCGAAGATCGTCAAACCGGAAAAGCCGGTGAAGACCGTTCAGATGCCTTTGCCGGGGATGGAAAAAGGGGACAAGGATGCGAAGGGGGCATATGAGCTTCCATCACTGGACCTGCTCGATCCTGTCCCGGTGATCGCGAAAAAGGTCTCGAAAGAGGACATGTTCGCCCAGTCCGAACTGCTGCAGCACAAACTCCAGGACTTCGACATCCAGGGACGCATCACGCAGGTCTATCCCGGCCCCGTGGTCACCATGTTCGAGTTCGAGCCGGCCCCGGGCGTGAAGGTGAGCAGGATCGTGAACCTCTCTGACGACCTGGCGCTTGCCATGAAGGCCGGCAGCGTGCGTATTGTGGCGCCTCTTCCGGGCAAAGCCGCCGTCGGCATCGAGGTGCCGAACAACACGCGCGAGACGGTCTACTTCCGCCAGATCCTCGAGACGCCGGAATACCAGTCGAACAAATCGAAGCTCAAGATCCCCCTGGGCAAGGACATCTTCGGCGCCTCGGTGATCGGCAGCATCGACAAGATGCCGCATATGCTCGTGGCAGGCGCCACCGGCTCGGGCAAGAGCGTTGCCATCAACTCCATCATCCTGGCGATCCTGTACAATGCGCGACCGAGCGAGGTCAGGCTCGCCCTGATCGACCCCAAGATGCTCGAGCTCTCGGTGTATGAAGGCATCCCGCACCTGCTTTCTCCGGTCGTCACCCAGTCCAAGAAGGCGGCAGAAACGCTCCGGGCAATCGTGGCCGAGATGGACCGGCGGTACCGCACGCTCTCCGAAAAGGGGAACAAGAACATCGACTCCTATAACAAGGCCGTCCCCGAGGCAGAACGGCTCCCCTACATCGTCGTGATCATCGATGAGCTCGCGGACCTCATGATGACGGTGGCGCGCGAGGTAGAGGACTCCGTCATGCGACTCGCACAGATGGCGCGGGCCGCGGGCATCCATCTGATCGTGGCGACCCAGCGGCCGAGTGTGGATGTGATCACCGGCCTGATCAAGGCGAACCTGCCGGCCCGGATATCCTTTCAGGTTTCATCCAAAACCGATTCGCGCACCATCCTCGATGCGAACGGCGCCGAGAACCTGCTCGGCATGGGCGACATGCTCTTCCAGCCGCCCGGTTCGTCCCACATCATCCGGGCCCACGGGTGCTTCGTATCAGAGGCCGAGATCAAGCGCGTGGTGGAGTTCGTCAAGAAACAGGGCAAGCCGAACTACGACCTGCTCCAGCAGCGGGCAAAGGAGATCGTCGAGGCCCAGGTCGCGGAGGTTGAGAAAAGCGAGCGGGACGAGCTGTACCAGCGTGCCGTTGAACTGGTCCAGATGAACGGCCAGGCCTCCACGTCATTTATCCAGCGCAGGCTCCGCGTGGGCTACAATCGTGCGGCGCGCATGATCGAGATGATGCAGGAGGACGGCATTGTCGGGGCTGCTGACGGATCCAAGCCGCGGGAGGTGTTGGTGCGCAAGAACATGGACGGTACCCTGAATGATCTGGACGAGCTGTAGGCATCAGGCATGTTCCATCCACGGGCTGACACGCCTCGCGGTGATCTGTTTCGCCGCTCGTGTCTTTATTGAAAAACAGCCCTTGTCAATTTGCTCATAATAGGATATAGTTTCACCAATGCAGTATAATTCTAATTTACAGGAGGGAAAGACATGGCAAAGGCAATGACGAAATCACAGTTGGTATCGAAGATCGCGGAAAAGGCATCACTTACCAAGAAGGCAGCCGCTGAGATATTGGATTTCATCGCGGCGGTGGCCTATAAAGAAGCAAAGAACACCTTCACGCTGCCCGGGCTCGGCAAGCTCGTGCTGGTGCAGCGCAAGGCCCGCATGGGCAGAAACCCGGCAACCGGTGAAACCATCAAGATAAAGGCAAAGAAGGTCGTAAAGTTCCGGGTTGCCAAGGCAGCCAAAGATGCAATCCTCGGATAACCGCAATCAATCCCTCGCGTAACCAGGCCCGCTCCTGAAACGAGCGGGCCTGAAGTATTTCAGGAATATCGCGGAGGCGGATTTCCTTTCCCGCTCCTGACTGGTTTCTCTCTGCTTTGCCAACGAGTACCGAGGAAAAACAGCAGAGCCACGCTATTTCATCCCTTTGTCTTCCCGAACACCCGTATCTCCACATCGACATCTAACATCAGCCGAGAAAGCGCCTCCACCCTGGACTTGGTGCTCAGATCGATGTTCCAGTAGAAGGGGGTCATTGCCAGCAGGTCCATGATCTCTGCGGAGCTCTTCAGCTCGATCTGATAATTGGTACTCGTTTCCATGAGCGGAGTGAAAAGCCCCCTGGCCTGTTCTATCATTGCTGATTGTTCATGCTCCCTGACAATTGGATAGATGATCTCTCTCAGGCCGTTCAGGTGTCTGGGGCCGGGGCTTACGATCACGAGCATGCCTGTCTCATTCAGGACCCTGGAGAACTCCGCAAAATGTACCGGCGAAAAGACGTTCAGAACAACATCAAAGGATGAAAGGGCAAAGGGCAGGTCGATAATGCTTGCGACAAACCAGTCAATTGTCCTGTCGCGCCTGGCAGCCTGGCGAACGGCGAACTTCGCAATATCGACTCCGTAGCAATCGATGGGAATTGCGCTCCCGTGCCTGCCAGCCAGAAACTCCTTGAGGCGCTTGAGATAAAAACCCTCACCGCAGCCCGCATCAAGAATACCGCAAGCCCGTTCATGCTCCGATCGATCGAGATTCTTTTCGATAGCCTCATTGATTCCATCGGACACCCTGTTGTAATGCCCCAGGTCAAGAAACCGCCTCCGGCTCCGGATCATGTCCGGGCTGTCTCCAGGCTCCTTTGAATGTTTCTGGTGAGCAAGCAGAAGATTGACGTACCCTTCCCGGGCCGCATCAAATGTGTGGTAATTGGAGCATTGGTAGCCGTCAGCAGAGTTCAGCAGACGGTTTTTGCAAACCGGACATTGCAGAATGGGGGTCATATGCCGTTACCCCCAAAGGTCCTTATCGCTTCCAGAAAGTCCTCTCCATACCGCTGAAGCTTCACATCTCCCACGCCGGAGATTTGCCGCATCTCGGACGCGGTTTTCGGGAACTGCCTGCACATCTCATGCAGCGTCTTGTCTGAAAAAATAACGTAGGGAGGCACGCGGTTCTCTCCGGCGATCTTTTTTCTGATCACGCGCAGCCGATCAAAGAGCGTCTCGTCATACCAGCCGCCCTCGGCTGTTTTCCTGCGTCGCTCGTTTGTTTTCACCTCTTCCCGCTTGAGCCCGAAGACCTCTCTTTTCCCGGTGAGCGCTTCCGAGCCCGCGGGCGTGATCTTTAATACCGGGTAACGATCGCCGTCCTGTCTGATCAGCTCCTGGGCAAGAAGTTCGTTAACGATGAAGCGCCAGTGGTTTTTGTCCTGATGTCTTCCCGCGCCGAAGGTCCTGAGCTCATGATGCCCGAGTTCCCTGATGCGCCTGGTGTCCGCGCCGATAACGATGTCGATGATGTGGACGATGCCGAACCGCTCGTTGGTCCTGGCCATGGCCGACATCAGTATCCGGGCATCGGTAGAGATATCGATCTGGTTCACCGAACCGGTGCAGATATCGCATGCGGTGCAATTGTTCCCGGGATACGCTTCACCGAAAAAGGAAAGAAGCTGCTTCCTTCTGCATACATTATGAGACGCGAACCGCACGGTCTGGTCCAACTTCTCCATGGCGATCGCGCGTTCCGCTTCGTCTTCCATCTTGTCGATGAAATACCGTATCTTCGGGATATCGCCCCTGCTGAAAAAGAGCAGGCAATGGGCCGGCTCGTTGTCGCGGCCCGCGCGGCCCGTTTCCTGGTAATAGGCCTCGATATGTTTCGGGAGATCGGCATGGACCACGTACCGGACGTTCGACTTGTCGATGCCCATGCCGAAGGCAATGGTTGCCACGATCACCGGGGCTTCATCCCGGTTGAACGCCTCCTGGTTCTTCTCGCGTTCTTCCGCCGACAGACCGGCATGGTAGGGGAGCGCGTTGATGCCGTGGGATGCAAGGAAGCCCGCTGTTGCCGTGACCGAGGCCCGGGTCGTCCGGTAGATGATCCCCGATTCGCCCTCGTGGTCCCTCACAAAGTTCAAAAGCTGCTGTTCGATCCCGTCCTTGGGCCTGACCTGGTAGAAAAGGTTGGGCCGGTTGAAGGATGCGCGAACGGTATGGGGCGTCCTGAGCCCGATCTTGTGAATGATGTCCTGCTGGACCTTTTCCGTTGCCGTGGCGGTGAATGCTGCAACCGGGACATTCGGAAAGAGCTCTGGAATTGCGGAAAGGGCGAGGTAATCGGGCCGGAAATCGTGTCCCCACTCGGAGATGCAGTGCGCCTCGTCGATGGCGAAGAGCGAGAGAGGGATGCCTCTCAGCGTCTTGATGAACTGCGGCATGGCGAAGCGTTCCGGCGCGATGTAAAGGAGTTTGATCTGACCGGCGCTGAGCCTGCGCTCTATATTCGCCAGTTCCCGCTGGTCAAGCGAGCTGTTCATGAACACGGCCGCAATCCCGTTTTCCCTCGCGGCGTCTACCTGGTCCTTCATGAGAGAGATGAGGGGGCTGATAACGACCGCTGTTCCCTCCAGCAAGAGCGCAGGGAGCTGGTAACAGAGCGATTTCCCCCCTCCCGTGGGCATGACCGCGAAGACGTCCTGCAGGTTCAGGATTTTATCGACAATGGTCTCCTGATTCGGACGGAATGACTCAAAACCGAAAACCGTGCGGAGAATATTGTGAACTGAAGAAGCTTGTGAAGGAGAGCGGGTATCCATGCGGTCTCATGATAAGCTCGGAGCCGGGTATTGTCAAGATTGGTGAATGAAACCAATTTTCTGTCTTCTCAGCAGGTATTGTTTATGGTATGATACGCTCCTCGGGAGGAAGTAATGACTGCTCATCATAGTGCATGGGGAAAACAGTGTCTCATTGCCGCTGCCCTTCTCTTCTCTGTCTCAGCACCGGGTGCAATAAAGCCTGCAGATGCCCAGACCATGCAGGACGTGGTTGTTTCTGTCGAAAACCATTACCGCGATCTTGCGGACCTCACGGCGAAGGTCATTCAGAAGAATAACCTCAAGTCCATTGGCAAAACTCAGAAGTTTGAGGGCACGCTCTGGATCAAGAAGCCGGGCAAGCTGCGGTTAGAGTACTCGAACGGTCAGCTGATCCTCATCAACAACAAGGCCGCGCTGTTCTATTCTAAAAAGAGCGAACAGGTGATCAAGAAGACCTTCACTGATTTCGAGCACATGAACATCCCGGTGGCGTTCCTGCTCGGCGCAGCCCATATCCGGGACGACTTCGACGTGCTGCAGTCGGACCCGAAGACACCGCGCGTGCTTGAGCTTCTCCCCAAAAAACCGGGGGCAGCCATGAAGAAGATACGACTCGTTGTCGATGACGTTGGCCGGATCACCGAGCTCATGATCTTCGACCGGTCCGGGAACACGACCACGATGGCCTTTACGGACATCCGGGAAGGCATTGGTCTCGACGACAAGCTCTTTGTCTTTAAAGCCCCGAAGGGGACGGAGATAATCGAGCAATAGCTCGAATTGCGAATTGAAGATCGTAAATTGGAAATTGCAAATTTGAAATCTACACTTTTCACTATTCACGTTCCAATCAACCGGAGGTTGCCATGGCCGCAGAAAATTCATTTGATGTTGTTTCAAAGATCGATATGGCCGAGGTGACGAACGCGGTGACCCAGGCCATGAAAGAGATCGGCCAGCGGTTCGACTTCAAGGGGAGCAAGTCGAACATCACGCAGGAGAAGGACGCCCTCGTGATCGTGTCTGATGACGAATACAAGCTCAAGAGCGTGATCGATATTTTGCAGGGCAAACTCGTGAAGCGCGGAGTGCCGGTCAAAAACCTGTCCTACGGCAAGGTGGAGCCGGCCCTCTCCGGCACGGTGCGCCAGCGCCTGACGCTGCAGCAGGGGATCCCCACGGACAAGGCCAAGGAGATCGTGAAGGCGATCAAGGACTCCAAGATCAAAGTGCAGGCTTCAATCCAGTCGGACCAGGTGCGCGTATCAGGCAAGGACCGGGACAATCTCCAAACGGTCATTCAGCTCCTGAAGGGAAAGGACTTCGGCGTCGAGCTTCAGTTTGAAAACTACCGGAGCACGTAGCGGGAATATGCCCGGAAAAAATTCAGGAGAAATGGAGAAAAAAATGGTGGAAAAACCGGGAGAATCGGCTGTTACCCCGTTTCGCATTTCTACTCCCCCTTTCCCTGTATGCAGGTTTCCTAACTTTGATCTTCACAGGCTTTGAGGTTTTTCAATTGAAATACGAACGACCATTTTTTTTGTAAACGAATAATGATCGCGTTTCAAGCTGCGTGACACCTGTTTCCATCAAACTATCTTTTCGCCTCGCCTGTATCCGTCCTAACTGATGAATTAATCTTGCATTATTTGCTTAACCTGATATAATTTTAAAGATTCAGTTTGTTAGGGAGAATTCATGAGCCTTGTCGGCAGGCTGGAAGATCTTGCACTACCCGACATCTTCCAGATCATCAGTCTGAGTAAAAAAACCGGCACCCTCGTTGTCCGAAGCCGCAGGGGAACGGGCATGGTTGTGTTTAAGGATGGTCAGGTGATCCAGGCCGCGAGCGACAGCATTCGCGACTCGCTCGGCAACATCCTGGTGTCCCAGGGCATGCTGGACGAAGCTGCGCTGTCCAAGGCGCTGGCATTCCAGAAGAAAGAGCCTGACAAACCGCTCGGCATGATCCTCACGGACATGGGGGCGGTGGCTGCGCAGACGCTTCAGAGCGTCATTCGCAAGCAGATCGAAGAGATCATTTACGACCTGCTCGACTGGGAGGGGGGGTTCTTCAACTTCGAGCTCGGAGAGATCATTCCCAAGGACACGATCGAGATCGACACCCAGGAATTTCTCCTCAAATCCGGCATCAGTGCCGAATACCTTCTCATGGAGGGCACGCGGATCCTCGACGAGAGGCGGAAGGATGAGAAAAAACCGGCAGCTGCCCGGCCCGCCCCCGCCCCTGCTGCCCCTGCTTCGCCATCGCCTGCCGTGCCCGCGGCTGCACCGAAAGCTCCGCCTTCTCATGTCAGCTATGAACCTGCCAAAGAAGAATTCCGGACTCGAATAGAAAAAGAAGGGCCCCGCAAGGATATCACCGCGCTCAAGTCCATGTTCGACGAGCTCAGGTTCCCGACCGCCACGGCCGAGGTGACGCTTCTGATCCTGCGATACGCAAGCGAGGTGGTGAACCGCGCGGTCCTGTTCATGGTAAAAAAGGACGAGGTGCGCGGTCTCGGTCAGTTCGGCATCGAGCTCACGGGGAAATCCGCGGACCAGGTCGTCCGCAACATCAAGGTCCCGCTGAATCAGCCCTCCGTGTTCTTCAGCGTGATAGAAAGCCGGCGCAGCTATCTGGGCGCCCTCGAGTCGAACCCGAGCCACACCTACCTCGTGAACGAGCTCGGCGGCGCGATGCCCGATGCGGTTATCGCCATCCCGCTGGTCGTGGACGGGAAGGTGGCACTGGTCGTGTACGGTGACAATCTGCCCGAGCGAAGACCGATCAGGGGTTTGGATACGCTCGAAATATTCATGAATCAGGCCGGCATGGCGCTGGAAAAGGCGCTTCTCGAAAAGAGAATTGCGGAACTTCAAAAGGAGCAGCGATGAAGAACGTTCTTATTGTCGAGGATTCCAAGGCCATTCGTACAATGATCCGGGTCGCGCTCGAGGAAGCGGGCGGTTTTTTCGCGGTGGAGGCAGGCAACGGTTTTGAGGCGCTCAAGACGCTCCCTTCGCGGCGCTTCGACCTCATCATCACCGACATCAACATGCCCGACATCAACGGCCTTGAGCTTATGGGCTACGTGAAGTCCAATCCCACCTACCGTGATATTCCGCTTATCATCGTAAGTACTGAAAAGAGCGATGAGGATAAGAAGCGCGGGATCGCCCTCGGCGCATCGGGTTATGTGGTGAAGCCGTTCAGGAAAGAAGAACTCATGGCCATGATCATGAAGGTGCTGGGAGAAAAATGATAGTTCGGAGTGCGGAGTTCCCCCGATAGAGATGTTCGAGGGCAGGCTCCGTGCGGAGAGAAGCGATACCATGAAGACAGACCGGCCCATAAAAGACTTTCTCGCCGAGGCAGAGGACATCCTGGAGACGGCGAACCAGACGCTGCTGTCGCTTGAAACAGGGCAGGCCGCGGGCCGCATTGACCCTGATCTGGTGAATGCCCTGTTCCGCGCGATCCATTCCTTCAAGGGGCTTGCGGGCATGTTCGGGCTCAAGGAACCGTCGGAGCTCTCGCACAAGCTGGAATTTCTCCTCGACGAGCTCCGGCTCGGCAAGGTGGGTATGGGCCGGAAGGTCCTTGACGCGGTGATCGAGATCGTGGCGCAGCTCGGCAGGCTGGTGCAGCAGGCCGGGACGGACCATCCCTTCGAGGACATTGCGTCCGCCCTGGCGATTATTGACGGCATCCTTCAGGCAAAGCCGTCCGCCGCGGCCGGCCGGCCACTTGGCGAGCAGATCGGTCTTGACCAGGGAATTCTGCAGGTCCTAACCGAGTATGAAGAGCACCGGCTCAGGGAATGCATCCGGGAGCGAAAGAACCTGTTCATGCTCAAGGCCCAGTTCGAGTTCGCCAATTTTGAGACGGCGATCAAGGAGCTCAATGCCACGCTTAAGAAACACGGCGAAATCATTTGCACCCTGCCGACGGCGGGCGGGGGGAGCGGGATTGGTTTCAGCATTGTCGTTGGTACGACCGAGGATGCGGGGGTGCTCACGTCCGCCATCGCTCTGCCGGATGTGGCTGTCGAGAAGATCGCCTACGCCGAAGAGCGAAGGACCGAAGAGCGAAGGATCGAGGAGCCGAAGGCAGACGCGGCGGCGGGTCTCAAGTCGGTGAGCAACACCGTCAGGGTGAACATCTACAAGCTCGACAGCCTTATGAACGTCGTGGGAGAGATGCATCTGATCAAGAACATCATCGTCCGGATCACGAAGGAGCTTCGCGCCTCGCAGGGCGTAATCGGCATTTCCGCGGATCTCTACAAGGCGCAGCGCAGCCTTGAGCGGAAGCTGAACGAGCTCCAGGAGGGCATCCTTGAGGTCAGGATGGTCCCCATCGGCCAGATATTCACGCGCCTGGCGCAGGTGGTCAGAAAATATGTGAAGGACGCAGGGAAAGAGATCGACCTGCAACTGCAAGGCGAGGAAACGGAACTCGACAAGATCATGATCGAAGATCTTGCGGACCCGCTCATGCATCTTATCAGGAATGCGATCGATCACGGCATAGAAGCCCCCGAGGTCCGGAGACAGCTTGGCAAGCCGGAACAGGGGAGCGTGAAACTGACGGCATTCCCCCGGGGCAATCATGTGGTCATCACGATCGAGGATGACGGCGCGGGGATGGACCCCGCGAAGATACTGAACACCGCCGTTGAGAAGGGCGTACTTTCCCCGGATCACGGGCTCGATCTCGAGCGCGACCGCAAGGAAATCTTCGATCTCATTTTTCTTCCCGGCTTCACCACCAACAAGGCGGTGACCGAGATGTCAGGCCGCGGCGTGGGCATGGATGTCGTGAAGCGGAACGTTTCCAAGCTTTCGGGCATGATCGATATCCAAACCGAGGTTGGAGCAGGCAGTATCTTTACCCTGACGCTTCCCATCACGCTCGCCATCATCAAGGCGCTCGTCATCGAATCGGGCGGGCAGGTTTTTGCCATCCCGCTCAGCTCGGTGCTCGAGATCCTGCAGGCAACCAGCGATCAGGTGGAGACCATCGAGGGGCGCGAGGTGATGGCCGTGCGAGAGGACACGATCCCGCTTCTCCGGCTTGCCCGGGCATTCAATCTCTCCGCGGAACACGAGGGTAGTTCTTTCTATGTCATTCTGGTAGGCATTGCCGAACGAAGACTTGGCATTATGGTTGATCATCTCAAGGACCAGCAGGAGATCGTTATCAAGCCGCTGGGGAAGAGGTTCTCAGAGACGCCGGGCATTGCCGGGGCCACTGAGCTGGGGGACCGGCGGGGCGTCGTGCTCGTTCTCGACGTGGAATCGCTCGTTGATGGGGCATTGAAGAGAGTAGCAGTCAATAAACAGTGATCAGCAGACAGGAGTCGGAAGACGGGAGTCAGGAAACAGGACGAACCAACCGTGTTCGTCCGTGACCGGTCATCTGACCACGGTCTTCTGAAAAAGCATGTACAAAGAATTTTACAGGCTCAGGGAAAGACCTTTTAATAAAACGCCGGACCCGCGGTTCCTCTACCACAGCCCGAAGCACGGAGAGGCACTCGCGCGGCTTCTGCATGCCGTGGAGGAACAGGACATTGTCCTGCTCACCGGCGAGATCGGCTCAGGCAAGACCACGCTTTCCCGTGCCTTCATCGATTCGCTGGACGAGAGCTATCACCCGCTGCTCATTATCAACCCGAGGCTTTCTCCGTCGCAGCTCCTGCGCACGGTGGTGTTGCGACTCGGCATGGACGATGTGAACCGGTACCGGCATGACATCCTTGAGGGGATCAATGCGAAGCTCTATGAGCTGTACGAGGCGGGCAAAAGGCCGGTGATCATTATCGACGAGGCGCAGCTTATTCCGGGCAAGGCGACCTTCGAGGAGCTGCGGCTCCTGACGAACTTTCAGCTCGACGATCGCAATCTCCTGGCCCTTGTGCTGATCGGCCAGACCGAACTCCGGGAGCGTCTCAACAAGAAGCCGTACCGGGCGCTCCGCCAGCGTATCGGGATGCAGTATCATCTGGGCCCGCTCAACGCGGAAGAGGTTGAGGCCTATGTTCGGCACCGGCTCGAGATCGCCGGCCGGTCAGAGCCGTTGTTTGATCCTCAGGCGCTCGCGCTGCTGTTCGAGCACTCAGAGGGCATTCCCCGCCGGATCAATACCATCGCGGGAAACGCGCTTGTCGAGGGTTTCGGCAGGTCGGCCGAGATCATCGGGCCGGAGATCATTGAGAGCGTGGTTAACGATGGGGCGTAAGGTAAGGCACGATAGACGAATGTAAGGCACCACAGACGAAGGACGAGGGACGAGGGACGAGGGACGAAAAAAGCGTCCGTCGTTGATTTTGAGTAGGAGCGAACGCGACATGGACATTCTTGCAGCGCGAAAGAAAGCAGCGGAACAGGCGAATGCCCGGAACAAACCGGAGCCGCACGCAGCGGCACCTGCAGCGCAACCGGAGCCGGAAGCAGCAGCGCCTGCAGTGCAACCGAAGCAGGAACCAGAGGCGACGCCTGCTCCCGCGGAGTCTTGCCTGGCCGTGCCCGCCGCATCTCCAGCTGCGGCTGGCGTTGCTCCCCTGATTGAGGAGTCCCGCGACAAGGCAGGGGCCGTGCCTGTTTCCTCGGCTCGCGAACCGGAAAAAACGCAACAGGGAGAGATCGAGCTGCTCTCATTTCGCCTCGGCGGAGAGGAGTATGCCGTGCTGGTGGCGGATGTGCGGGAGGTCCTGAAGTTCTTTCATCTGACGATCGTGCCGAATACACCCGACTATGTTCTCGGCGTCATGTCCCTTCGGGGAACGATGCTGCCCATTATCGACCTTTGCAAACGGTTCGGTCTTGCAGCGGCCGTAAAAAACGAAAAATCGAGGGTCGTCGTGGCCAGTTCCGCTGACGAAGAGGCAGGGCTCCTGGTGGACCAGGTGACGGGCGTGTTCAGGATTTTTCCCGATGAGATCAAGCCGATTCCGGAAAACATTGAGCAGGGGGCGGAGTTCCTGAGCGGCATCGTGAGGACAGCGGACCGGCTGTATATCCTGCTGGACCTGGGAAAGGCCCTGGGTGTTTAACAATTCCCCGGGCACGATGCTTCGTGCCGGCGGCAGCATGACGATGCCACCCCCATGGAATGAAAGGGCAAAGACCTGTTTCTTGCCGAACAGTGTCATGCGTGGAATTGCTGAACAATCCCGACCCGCACGCAGGTAAGGAAGGTTTTCTCTCTATGGAACGATTCGAGAAATGGAAAAAATGGACGGCATTTGGAATTCTCGGCGTCATTGTTGCCGCCGGGTGTGCGGCGCTCAAGGAGTCGAGGCCGATCCTGCCGATCAGGGAGTATGAAACGATGATCGCCGGCCGGCTGGACGCGAACTACGTGGGCACCGATACCTGTCTCAAAGCATGTCACGTGCACGACAAGATCCGCAAGGATTTCGATCTCTCGACCATGGGTGTCCAACTCTCCCGCGAGTCGGGATTGCCGCTCGTGAACTGCGAGAGTTGCCACGGCGCTGGAAGCCTCGCGATTGAGAAGCTGACACCGGAAAGACTCCAGGACGATCAGAAAACCGGGAAAAAAACGGCCTGCGATTTTAAGACGCTCATTGACATCAAGAACCTGCCGGCACAGGCACGGTCGCTTATTTGCCTCAAATGTCATTCAGCCAACGCGTCGTTCAACCTGCACAACTGGAACGCGGGTGCGCACAATATCGCCGACGTGTCCTGTTCCGACTGCCACCCGATCCATGGAAACCACAACCTGAAGGTGCGGTCCCGTGACATGGCGGACATGTGCGACAAATGCCATCCTGACGTGAAGGCCGCCTTCTCGCTCCCGAATCATCACCCGGTGCCGGAGAAAAAGGTGTTCTGCAACGACTGCCACGACCCGCACGGCGGCAGCAGCGAGAAGAGCCTGAGGCAGGACACGGTCAAGGCGACCTGCACGCAATGCCATGCTGAAAAGGAGGGGCCCTTCCTGTATGAGCATGCGGACATCATGGAGGATTGCCGCGCCTGCCACACGCCGCACGGATCGGTCAACAACAAGCTGCTCATTCTGCGCGAGCCGTACCTGTGCCTGCAGTGCCACCCGACCCACCGGCTTGGTGAGACAACGACCCCGGAGAGAAAGCAGGCGTTCTACACACGATGTTCCGATTGTCATTCCCAGATCCATGGCACAGACCTGCCTTCGCCGAACGGCGCGGGCAGATTCATTCGATAAGGATGCTTGAAGATGAATAAGCAGACCATAATGCTCCTGATGATCATGTTTTGCGCCTCACCAGCAATGGCGCAGCAGTTGCCCGGCGATACGGGCCCGGAAGAGGTCCTGGAAGGAATGATCGGGCTGACCTATACCGGGATATCGTCTGAACGCAGTTCCCGGGCGGGAGAGTATGAATACCTCCACTCCTCCGCGGGCGGCGATCTGCACGTGGAATGGGTCCCGCTCCCGCACCGGTTCTCGCTTGAGGGCCACGCCCTGAACCGGAAGGACTACTTCAGCGAGATGGACTATGCCTACCATGATATTGTGCTGTTTAATTTTCTTGAGCGGGGAATTTACCACAACCTTGATCATTACTCGTTCGGGACCGATGACCCGGCCACGACGATGCTGCGCTTTATTGACCTGAATCCCGGTGACCAATACGGGATCGAGAACTCTTTGCGCAAGGGGTTCATTCGGTTCAAGACCCCTGATTTCCCTTTTCATCTGTACGCCGGTGCGACGAGAGTCGACCGCAGCGGGACCATGCAGCAGCGATTTCTGAGTGGAGATTTCAGCGACCTGAACAAAGTTTCCCAATCCCGCGTTATTGACTGGAGCTCTACGGAAGTCCGGACGGGGATGAACAGTCATCTCGGTCCCCTGGAGTTCGACTATAATCACGCGGAAAAGAAATTTACCGCATCAGGAGACAAGGTACTGTATGACCAATATCTCTTCATGACCCCCCATAACCTGGTGCCCGACCTCACGTCCTTCTCGGACACCGTGAAGCTCCACTCCTCCTTGAACGGCAGACTGGTGGTTTCCGCGACCTTTACGGAAGGAAAGAAGAAAAACGAGGACAGCGATGCGAAGACGAATTTCCGCAACGCTGCCGGCGATATCGTGATCACGCCGGTTGCCGGCCTGACGCTCTTTCTCAAATACCGGCATTATGAGCTCAGTCTCAACAATCCCGATACGGTGACGACGTCCGGCATTGTGCGCACCTATGCGGTCCGCGATTCCATATCTTCGAAAAAGGACATGATGACCGGTTCTGTCCGGTATCGCCTTACCGAGCGCATGACCGTCAAGGGCGAGTATGCGATTGAAACGATCGAACGGAACGCCTGGTACGGGGACAGCATCGCGCCGCTCCAGATCGCGCCGGTTCAGACAGGGACCGCGCCGAATTACTGGGACGCCGCCCACCGAACGACCAAAACAACGGAAAAGATCGGCATTTCCTATCGAGCCATGAACAGTCTCTCCGTGAGAGCGGACTATACCGCGGTGCAGATATCGAATCCAGCGTACGCCGCCGATCCTGACCGCGTCAATTCGGCCAATGCTGCCGCAACCTGGACACCCGTCCGATGGGTCATCGCGCTGGCGAGCTACGGAGGAGTGCGGGAGAAGCGCGATGGACTATCGGCTCCGCTTGCGGGCGGCTCCAGGAAGACCAACCGCGATCAGGGGCTCGGCAGCGTTACCTTTCTTGTCGGGAAGCGTTCCTCCGTCACCGCAAGCGCTCTGTATTATCAGAACAAGGCGAAGGAGACACTCACCTACCGGGATGCCGCGGGTTTGCCGATTCTGGGAGACACTGTCCCCTATGCTGACATTGCGCAGGTGTACTCCGTGACCGTAACTCATGCGCTGAGTGACCGTGTAACGTTGACAGCAGAGGGGAGCAAGAGCACCTCGCGAGGCGATTTCCGGAACAACGGCTCGGTGGTCAACACAACGGGCATCGATTTTTTCTCTGACATGAGGGTCGTCGAGGACATTTACACTGCCGGCCTGGAGACACAGCTTGGCAAAAACATGAGCAGCGAACTCCGATACCAGCAGCGGCGCTATGATGACAAGATCGACAATTCTCAGGACGGCAGGGTGAATATTATTATGGCCTCCGTGGCCGTTAAATGGTAGCAGGAAGATAATGAGACGACTGCGATGGAAGCTGTATACTGTACTCCTGATACTCTGCGCGTCCACGGCCCTGGCTGCGGATAAGACCGTGGGCGTGATCATGTCGGGGAATATCAGTTTCTATCAGGAAGTGCACAAGGCCTTTGTGGGCGCTCTGGTAAAAGAGGGGTTTGATCATCGCAAGGTTGATACCTTCCTCCAGATGCCTTCACCCGACCCGTTGTCCTGGACGAATGCGGCGCGCAGGCTGGCGGTTGCCGAGGTGGACGTGCTGGTGACCTACGGAGCGCCCGCCGCACTGGCTGCGATCAGGGAGGCCAAAGGCATCCCGATCGTCTTCGCCGGTGTCTACGGGCCGAACGCAGTGGGCGTCTCGGCCAAGAATGTCACCGGCATCAGTTCCAAAGTGCCGATGTCAAGTCTGCTGAAATATTTAAAAAAGCTCACGCCCTTTACCCGGCTGGCCATTGTCTATAGTGAGCTGGAGCCTGATTCGGCGCGTCAGGCGGACGAACTGACGCGGCTCGAGAGTCAGTATGGGTTCCAGACGGTCAGGATGTCCGTCAAGAGATCCGAAGATGCCGGGAAGCTCGTGTTCGCGGGCAGGGCGGACGCGGTGTTTATCTCGGTAAGCGCGGTGGTGAATGAGGCGATCGATGTTGTCGTGAAATCAGCGCATTCCGCCAGGATCCCCACGATCAGCCAGACCGGCGGTACGGCGGAGCACGGGGTCATTCTCAGCCTGGCACCGAACGCAACGGAGCAGGGGGCGGCGGCGGCTCGATTTACCGCGAGAATGCTCAGGGGTGAGAAACCCGCCGCTTTGCCGGCTGAGGTCCCCAAGCTGGTGGACCTGGTTCTGAACCTCAAGGAAGCGGGAGTACTCGGCATCAAGGTGCCGTCTGATCTGATCACGGATGCGACGCAGGTGATCAAGTAACGGTGCGCGTCCGGACCATGAATCGATAAACGCGGGCCGTGCCGACGGCGCGGCGGCGGGCAGGCACATCCAGGAGAAGGGCGGGGTGGACGTGCAGCGTGTGTACAGCGGGATGAAAAATTTCCGGGGCCATGATCGGGATGGCGGTTTGGGAAAGGTACGTTTCTCGAAACGACGGAGAAGTTCTCAGTGGTGCAAGAGGAGATCGTTGACCGGCATGACGGTTTAGCCGTCCCCTGGGGGGCGCCGACGCTCGTGAGTAGAATTCACTAATGAGGGGCAGAGAATGAATGGCACAAATACAATGATGACGTATATGCAGGGTTGGAAATTGACAAAAAAATTCCTGGTCAGCATCCTGCTGGTGCTCGCCGTCGTGATGACCATCATGGTTATTGTTCTCAGCATCCACCAGAAGGGCGTCCTGATCGAGGAGCTCAACAAAAAAGGAAAGAACACCGTCGAATTTCTGTCCGGCATATCGGCAGAGCCTGTTCTCTCCTATAACTTCGCCTACCTGGAGAACTACGTGCGAGACTCCGCACGGGACCAGGACGTCGTCTATGTTGTTATCCAGGACAACCAGGGGAACCCCCTCACTCACCAGAAGGAAGAGCCGAAGGACAAGGACGGGATCCTGGAGTTCACCGCGAAGATCATGAACAATAACGACCAGATCGGCATTGTCAAGGCCGGGTATTCCACGCAAACCATCGACACGTCACTCCGCGAGTCGCAGATGATCATCATCGGCCTGTCGCTGGGCATGATGGCGGTCATTTCGCTGGTCGTATACCTGCTCTTCCGGGTGCTGGCCCTGAGGCCGATCGAAAGTCTCCATGCCATCATAACCCGGGTCGCGTCCGGCGATCTGTCGCGGACAATGGAGGTGTTGACGAATGACGAAATCGGGGAGTTGGGCCGGGCGGCGAACAAGATGGTGGTGGATTTGAGGCACCTGATCGCAAGCGTTCATCGGACGGCGAAGCAGACAGCGGCGTCAGCCGAGCAGATTGCCGCGGGGTCCCGTCAGGTGCAAGAAGGAGCGAATGCAACATCCGAGGCAATGGCACAGACCGCAACGACCGTGATCGAGATGGTCGCTTCTTTCAAGGGGGTCGCCGAAAACGCCGGGGAGATGTCCCGTGTCGCCACGGACGCGTCGTCCTCGACAACGGAGATGGCATCGTCGATCGAAGAGGTGTCCAGGAATTCGGGCGCGCTTGCAGCGGCCGTAGAAGACACGGCCTTGTCAATCGAGGAAATGATCGCCTCGATCAAGCAGGTGTCGGAGAATACCGATGCGCTTTCCGCATCAGCGGAGCAGACCTCATCGTCCATCACCGAGATGAGCTCCACCGTGAAGGAGGTCGAACAGCGCGCCATCGAGTCGGCCCGCCTGGCGGAAAAGGTCTCCCTTGATGCCTCGGATCGCGGGATGGCCGCCGCCCGGGAAGCGATCAAGGGCATGCAGAACATCAAGGAGACCGTCGAGGCCACCGCCGCGGTGGTGAACCGTCTCGGGAAGCGGTCGCATGAGATCGGACAGATATTGAAGGTCATCGATGAAGTGACGGAACAGACCAGCCTGCTGGCACTGAACGCCGCCATTCTCGCATCGCAGGCCGGTGAGCACGGCAAGGGATTCGCGGTCGTTGCCGAAGAGATCAAGGACCTCGCGGAGCGCACCGCCGCGTCCACCCAGGAGATCGGCAGCCTCATCGCATCGGTGCAGGAAGAGACCGCCGAGAGCGTACAGGCCATGGGCAGAGGGCTCAAGGCCGTCGAGAGCGGCGTTGATCTGGTGAATGTGACCAATGATGTTCTCGAACAGGTAACGAACAGCTCGCGGCAGTCAGCGGACATGGTACGGGCCATCGAAAAGACCACAGCGGAGCAGGCCAGGGGAGTAGCACAGATCACCGAAACCTCCCTCAGCATTTCGGACCAGCTCGAGCAGATCGCCGGCGCTTTGAAGGAACAGCGCAAAGGGAGCGAACGGATCGTGCAGGCGGCGGAACGGATGCGTGACATCACCCGGCTGGTGAGGTCCGCGACCCAGGAGCAGACGACGGGCAGCAGGTCGATCGCGAACGCCGTTGAATCCTTGACAAAGCAGACCTCTCAGGTCGCTCACTCCACGTCGGAGCAGAGTCTGGGAGCGCAGCAGATCAGCGATGCCATCAACCGCATTCAGAAGATCACCGGCGACACGGTGAATGTGTCCATTGAGATGGATAAGGCCGTGAAGGTATTCAAGCAGAACGCGGACGCGCTCCAGGGGGAACTGGATGGCTTCAAGCTCTAAAAAACAGAAGACAGAAGCTTTTAACTCAGTCTGACATCTGATCGCTTGTCGTCGGACGTCCGTATTTCAGTCTGTAGCCTGTGCTCTAATCGTTCATCGGAGGAATTATGGGTAGTATAAGACAAAGACTTATATTCCTGGTCTTCGCGGGGCTGTTCGTGGCAATGGGGTTGGTCGGGACGTCCCGGTATGTTAGTGAAAAGCGGGACATCAGTACCACTGTCCGGATCCAGGGGGAGCAGTCCGGCAAGCTCATGGCCGGGCTGGCTGCGCCCTATCTGCTGAGCTCGGACCTCAGCGGACTCAACTCCCTGGCCGGGCATTTCATCCACCTTCCCGCTGCCCAGGAGATAACCATTGTTGACCGCGAGGGAAGGGCGCTCGTTCACCTCGCCAAGCCGGTCTTGGAGAAGAATCGGGTCGTGGTAGGGCCGCAGCCGATCTTTTCGGACACCACGAAGCTCGGCGAGGTCCGCCTTTCCGTATATCCGGTGAAACCGAAAGGCGGACTCAGCGCCTCACTCCTGGGAGTGTTCTTCGAATATCTCGTTCTCTTCATTCTCCTGGCGGGAATCCTGTTCTTCTCCGTGACCCGCATCATCACAACGCCGGCCAGGGAACTCAGCCGCGCGCTCAAAGAGGTGATCGATCGAAAGGACTTTACGCTTCGTGTGGAGGTGAAGGAACGTGATGAGCTCGGAGACCTGGCGAACAGCGTAAACGAGCTGATCGCGCATCTCGAGCAGTTCATCGTTGGAATGAGCGCGATTTCCGCGCGGATCAATGAGCTGAGCCCGCTTATCTCTTCGGACACGCGGGAGATCAGAAAAAATGCCGAGATCGAATCCGGGGACACCATGAGTGTGTCTTCGTCGGTTACCGAGATGTCCTCTTCCATCCAGTCCATTGCCGAAAGCGCTGAAAGCCTGTCGGTCTCGGCTGAAGAAACGTCGTCAGCTATTCTCGAGATGAACGCCTCCAATCAGGAGGTCGCCAGCCATACGTCCGAACTTGCCTCATCGGTCGAAGACGTGACCGCCTCGGTCACCGAGATGATCGCTTCGATCCGCGACGTGGCCGGCCATGTCGAGAGCCTCTCCTCGGCGGCCGAGGAGACCTCGGCTTCGGCGATCCAGATCGAGGCAACGGTGCGGGAGGTGGAGCAGGCGGCCAAGGAATCGGCCGGGCTGTCGCAGCAGGTGTCCCGGGAAGCACAGGACATAGGGGTGAAGTCCATCCATGCAACCATAAGCGCCATTGCTACGATCAAAGACACGGTCGGGAAGTATGCCGAAACGGTCACGCGGCTCGGGAAGCGATCGGAAGAGATCGGCAAGATCCTCGGCGTGATCGTCGAGGTGACGGAGCGCACGAACCTGCTGGCATTGAACGCATCCATTCTCGCGGCCCAGGCCGGCGAGCACGGCAAGGGATTCGCCGTGGTGGCCGAGCAGATCAAGGCGCTGGCCGACCGCACCGCCGGCTCCGCCCAGGATATCGGAAAGCTCATCGCGTCGGTGCAGCGGGAGGCCAAAGAGGCTGTGCTGGCCACCTCGGGCAGTCTCACTGCCGTGGAAGAGGGCGTGCGGCGTTCTCAGGAGGCTGGTGCGGCGCTCGATAAGATCCTGGCGAGCTCGAGCCGCTCGGCGGAGATGGCCACCATGATCGAACGGGCCATGACCGAGCAGTATCGGGGCATCAAACAGGTGAGCGAGGCGGTGATGAACGTCAAGCAGATGATGGAGCAGATTGCCGGGGCGACCCAGGCACAGACCAGGGGCACGGAGAAGATCATGAGCGCCGCGGAGGAAATGCGTACGATCGCGCGGCAGGTGCGGACCGCCATGACCGAGCAGGGCCGGGGCGGCAAACAGATTGCGGTGGCGGCCGACAATGTCACCCTGCGCGCCGGCAAGATCGCCGCCGGCAGCCGCGAGCAGCGGCAGGCCATCGGTCAGATCATCGAGTCCCTGGAGCGGATCCAGGACCTCCCGCGCCAGAACATAACGCGCGTCGATGGCATGACCGTCGCGCTCAAGACACTTGGAGAGCAGGCGGAACTGCTCAATCAGGAGATCCTTGCGATGAACACGACCAAGGTGAAGAATAGCGCCGGAATATCGGGAGCGAGGTGATGCAACTATGCGAACCATGATAATGAGATTTTTTAAGGAAGGCAAGGGAAAGAGGCTGAAGGACCGCATTGACGCCAGCATGGGACTTAAGTTCATGTTCGCACTGTTCGGCGCTGTTGCCGTGCTTATGGTAATGGGCTCGTTTTTTGTCGCGCGCATGCTGATGGACGGGCAGTATCGGGCGCTGGAAACGCGGGGCCGTGAAATGGGCCAGCTTCTCGGCAAGGCCGGCACTGATGCTCTTCTGCACCGGGACATCCCGGTGCTCGACGGTCTTGTCGCGGAAACGGTGAAGTCCCCGGACGTGCTTTACACCTATATAGCGGACTCGTCGAATGTGATCCTGAACAATGCATCCGTCAGCTTCAACCGTGCCCATCCTGATGTGAAGAAACTTCTCGCGCAGGGGGAAATCGAGGACACGGCGACGTTCGCGGCGAAAGCAAAGGAGAAGTTCGATCCCGTCGAGGTGCAGGTTGATGTCAAGGACGGCGACACCCGCACCGGCCTGGTCACGATGGGATTTTCCCGGGCAGCGGTCCGGAAGGACGGTCGGGACGCGGTTTTGCTGCTTCTCGGGACCAGCGTACTGATCACCGGCGCCCTCGCCCTGATGATCTACCTCATGGTGCGGAGCATGATCGTTCTGCCTGCAAAGGAAGCGGTGGCCGTGGCCTCGAACATTGCGGCAGGAGACCTGACGCAGAGCATGCGCGTAACGTCGAGCGACGAGCTCGGGATGCTCGGGCGGGGCCTTAACCGCATGACCATCGGGCTCAAGGGCATGATCGAGAACGTGCGGGAGGCGGCCCGCAAAACAGCGGCGATCTGGGGAGAGGTGAAGGGGACCTCCCAGGAGATCACCGGGGGAAGCAAGGGCCAGGCGGAGGCCGTGGAAGAAGTGGCGTCGTCGGTGAATGAAATGCACTTCGCGCTCAAAGAGATGGCCGATAACGTCAAAGACCTGTACTCCCACTCGGAGACGACCTCCTCATCAGTGATCGAGATGGCGGCGTCGAGCAATGAGGTCGCGAAAACGATCGTGCAGCTGTCCACCGCCATTGAAGATACGTCCACCGCCATCATTCAGATGTCTGCCGCGGTCCGCCAGATCGCGGAGAACGTTGAGGTGCTTTTATCGTCCGCGGAAGATACGGCGGCCTCGGCGACCGAGATCAGCGCATCCGTGAAAGAGGTGGAATCCAATGCGAAGGAGTCCGCCTCGCTGGCCGAAGCCGTTGCTTCGGACGCCAAACAGCTGGGCATGCGCTCCATCGAGAAGACCATAGAAGGCATGAGCCGGATCGAAACCACGGCGCGCCGTACCGCAGATGTGGTGAACCGTCTGGGAGAGCGCGCGGAGAATATCGGCAGCATCCTGACGGTCATCGAGGATATTACGGACCAGACCGGGCTGCTTGCACTGAACGCGGCCATCCTCGCGGCGCAGGCCGGTGAGCATGGCAAGGGATTCGCGGTGGTTGCGGCCGAGATCCGCGAACTCGCGAACCGTACCGCCTTGTCTACGCAGGAGATCGGAAAACTGATCACCGCGGTGCAGGAGGAGTCGCGCGAGGCGGTCGGGGTCATGCGGGAAGAGGTTTCCCTGGTGGAGGAAGGGGTGCGTCTTGCCCGTGATGCCAGCAGCGCTCTCGAGAAGATCGTTGAACGCGCGGACCATTCGCGGGACATGAGCAGGAGCATCAACAAGGCCGCGACCGAGCAGGTGCGGGGCGTCAGGCAGGTGAGCGATGCCGTTGACAAGATCAACGAGATGACCCATCAGATAAGTCAGGCCGTGAATGAACAGCGGCAGGGCAGCGAGCAGATCACGAGGGCGTCGGAAAAGATGCGCGAGCTCACGCGCTTTATCAGGTCCTCAACGGACGAACAGGCACGGGGGAGCAAGGACATTTCCGCCGCGGTCGAGAACATGAGCGCAAAGATCGGCATGGTGAACAGGGCCGCCGGTGAAGTACAGGCCGGAAGCGACCTCATTGTAAGGTCGATCGAGCGCATTAAGGAAATCGCACGATCGAACGCCGACCTGGCGGCGGGACTGAACGTGGCCATGGACGTGATGGTCAAACAGTCGGAATCGCTCAACAAGGAAATATCGAAGTTCAGGACAGAGCGTGCGTAAAGGGCGGTGAGCGTTGTCTCTCACCGGGGTCCCGTATCATCAGGGTCAGGGGGCAAGGGTTTGAAAAGCATGCTATCAAAAGAGAAAAAGGATGCCGTGGTCGATGACGTGGTCCAACTCGTGACGTTCAAGGTCGGCGGCGAGGAGTACGGAGTGGACATCCGTCTGATAACCGAGGCGGTCCGTCCGCTCAAGATCACTCCGCTTCCGCGAATGCCGGAGTTCATAGAGGGCGTGGTCAATCTGCGCGGCGTTATCATCCCGATCGTGGACCTGCGCAAGCGCTTTGCCCTTTCTCAGATCGTCGATAATCCAAGGAAGATGCGCATGCTGATCACCAAGGGCGCCATTCCCGGGGCATCGGGAGCAACGCCGGAGGCATTGCTCGGGCTGGTGGTGGATGGCGTGCAGGAAGTGATCCATGTTCCCGGGAATGACATTGAACCGGCGCCGGAGGTCGCGAAGGGTCAGTATGCCGGGTTTATCACCGGTATGGGCAAGGTGGGCGACCGGCTCATCATCCTCATCGACATCACGAAGATACTGAACCAGCAGGAGCGCTCAGCGTTGGCGGAGGCGGGTCATGCAGGATATTGAGGCCTTAGGCAAAAAGCTCCAGAGCATTGACGCGGAAGAACGGCGGGAGGCCGCGGTTGATCTCGGCCGTGCGGGCAAGCAGGCAGTTCCCCTGCTCTTGCGCGCCATGGCGGACAAGGACTGGCGGGTGCGGAAGACAGCGGTCGAGGCGCTGGTGGCAATCGAAGGGGAGAGCGTTATCATTGGTCTGATCGAGGCGCTGAAAGCTGAGGATAACGCCGGAGCCAGGAACTCGGCCATTGAGGCCCTTGCTCAGATCGGAGGGCCCGCGCTGGAAGCCCTGCTTCCCGCTCTCGCGACGCCGGATCCGGATGTACGGAAGTTCATCGTCGATATTCTCGGAGACACCAGGGATCCCCGCGCCGTGCCCGCGCTGATCGACAGGCTCGTCGAGGACGTTGACGAGAATATCCGCGTGGCTGCCGCCGAGGCGCTGGGAAAGATCCGTGATCCCCGGGCAGTGGATGCCCTGCTGGCCTGCCTGAACCGACACAATCAGGGCTGGCTTGACTACGCCGCGGCCGAAGCGCTCGGCGAGATCGGCGAACAGCGGGCGCTCGGAACGCTTCTTGCCGCGCTCGACCGGAGCAATCTCCGTGAACCGATCCTCGAGGCGCTCGGCAAGATCGGCAATGTGAACACCATCGATCCGCTCGTCGCAAGCCTTGCTGACGCGCTCAGGATCGTTCGCGAAGTTTCGATTGTCGCCATAGACGCGGTCTACCGCAAGAGCAGTGCGACGGACCGGCACATGATCATCGAGTCGGTGCGCGCAGGGACGATCAAGCGGGCAGTAGATCTTTTGGAAGAGACCCTTGTCTCGAGCACCGGCGATCTTCAAAAAGCAGCCATCGCCCTGCTCGGCTGGATCGGCCGGGAAAGCTCCATCCGCAAGCTGCTCTCCCTTTTGAACGAGGAAGAACTCCGGGATTCCGTTGCGGATTCACTCGCGCACATTGACAAGGACAAGGCAGGTTTTCTTTTCCCTTACCTCACGAGCGACAATGCGCTGGTCCGGCGGACCATAGCAGAGGTGCTGGGGGAAGTCGACCGTGCGGAGGTCGAGGAACGCCTGATCCCGCTCCTGCGGGATGAAAACGGCCACGTGCGGAGCGCTGCCGCGAACGCGCTCGGCCGCCTGCGGAGCCGGATCGCGGTCACACCGCTCCTGGACCTGCTGGGCGACGAATACGAGAACGTGCAGGAAGCGGCTATCCATGCCCTGGCCTCGATCGGCGATGAGTCCGTGCTCGACGGGCTCACGAAGGACTTCTCTTCCCGCGACGCTATTATGCGCAGGAACATCGTGCTGCTGCTCGGAAAATTTTCCACGGAAAAGGCCGTGGACGCCCTTGCCTTCGCCCTGAAGGACGAGGAACCGGACGTGCGGAAGGCCGTGGTCAGCGCGCTCGCCAACGCGTCCGGCACGAAGGCGCTCCGGCCTCTTCTGCTGGCGGTCACCGATGATGACCCCGAGGTCAGAATGCCAGCCGCGGAGGCGCTCGGCGCCATGGACGTGCCCGAGGCGCGAGAGGCCCTCATAACCCTGCTTGCGGACACCGACCTCTGGGTCCAGGCAACCGCCGCGCGGGGGCTGGGCAGGATCGGCGGCGCAAAGGCCGGCGAGGTACTTATGTCGTATCTTGGTTCAGCGTCCGATATTTTTCTTCTTGCTCTTGTGGAGGTGCTGGGCATCCTTCGCTACGCGCCGGCATGCGATCCGCTCCTGAAACTGGCGGATCACCAGGACCCGGAGGTGCGTAAAACAGTGCTCGCCGCACTTGCCGGTTACGAAGGGGACGAGGTGCTGTGGGCCGTGCTTGCACGATTGTCGGACCCGCACTGGAGCGTGCGGAAGGGCGCGGTTGAGGCGCTTAAACACAGGTGCGACGCGTCGGTCGAGGCGCTTCTCGCGAAGATCGCCGAAGGAGATCCGGATCCGGCGGTACGCCAGGCGGCGAACGAGGCGTTGGGGAGATAAATGTTTGAAGAGCAGACCATTCCGCTGCCGGACGATGTGTTCAGGCTCCTGCGTGATTTTATCCACGCCTACTGCGGGATATTTTTTGACGATGCGTCCAAGTACCTTCTTGAACGCCGGCTTTCTCGCAGGCTTGAGCAGCATCGGCTCAAGAGCTTCGAGGAGTACTACCACTTTCTCCGCTATGACCGGAAGCGGGAGGAAGAGCTCACCATTCTCATCGACAACCTGACCACGAACGAGACCTATTTCTTCAGGGAAAGTCCGCAACTGCGCGCTTTTTCCGAGGAGATCCTCCCCGAACTGCGTGAACGTCTTGCCGACCGGAAGGCCCTGCGGATCTGGAGCGCCGGCTGTTCCACGGGAGAGGAACCCTATACCATTGCCATGCTGCTGTTCGAATCCGGTGACTGGTGGCGCACCTGGCAGGTGGAGATCCTCGGCAGCGACATCAACCAGCGGGTCCTGCACACGGCGCGCAAGGGAGTGTACAAGAAGGGCGCCCACCGCGTGACGAGCCCCGAAATGCTGGCGAAGTATTTCATCGAAGAGGAAAAGGGCGATTACCGGATCGTCGACAAGGTCAAAGAGCTTGTTTCGTTCAGCTCCGTGAACCTGCTCGATCCGCTCAAGAGTACCCTGATCAACAACATGGACATCATCTTTTGCCGGAACGTCATCATTTATTTTGACAAAGAAGCCAAGAAAAAGGTGATCGAGAGCTTCGCGAGCAAGCTCCGCGAAGGCGGCTACCTGCTCCTCGGGCACTCTGAATCGTTGATAAACATCTCGAACGCGTTCGTGCTTCGCACACTGAAAAACGACATGGTTTACCAGAAGCCTCTCCGCACCAGGGCGGAGTCGTGAGCGGCGCGCGGATCGGAAAAGGATGATCGCCATGAATAAGAAGATACGGGCCCTCGTTGTCGATGATTCGGCGTACAATCGCACGGTGATCGGGGAGATGCTCGCGAGCGACGCGGGGATCGAGGTGGTAGGGAGCGCCACGGACGGCGTGGACGCCATCGCCAAGACGCTTCGCCTCAAGCCCGATGTGATCACCCTCGACCTCGAGATGCCGAACATGGACGGGTTCTCCTTTCTGCGGTGGCTCATGAAAGAGCGGCCTACCCCGGTGCTCGTGATCTCGTCGCTTTCCGACAGTCGCAGTGTGTTTCGCGCACTGGAACTCGGGGCCGTCGATTTTTTGGCCAAGCCTGAAGCACGCATCTCAAAGAGCATCGAGAACGTCAGGGACAGCCTGGTGTCCAAGGTCCATGGCGTGTTGAACCTTGAGATGACGAAGGTCAAGTCCACGATCGATCTTCTTGCCCGTGAACACGTTCAGCGCCCGGCGAGGAAAGAGGATGAGATGCCGCGGGACCACGGGCCGGTCGACGTGGTGGCGATCGCATCGTCCACCGGCGGGCCGCCGGCGATCCAGGCGATCCTGACCACGCTCCCCGCCGAACTCAACGCCGGCATCGTGATCTCCCAGCATATGCCCGCCGGGTTCACCCGGAGCTTCGCCGAGCGGCTGAACAAGCTCTCGCCGCTCCTGGTGCGCGAGGCCGCGGCAGGTGACCGGGTGAAGGCGGGGACCGTGCACATAGCACCCGGCGGGCATCACCTTCTTGTCAGGAAGACCCGCAAAGGGCTGGTGATCGAGCTGGTTCAACGGAAGCTATCGGACAAGTACGTTCCCTCCGCCGACCAGATGATGGTGTCCGTTGCCGAGGCCTGCGGACCGACCACCCTCGGCGTCGTGCTTACCGGGATGGGCAACGACGGCGTCGAAGGAGTGGTCGCCATCAAGGGCAGGCAGGGCCAGTGCCTCGCTGAGAGCGAAGAAACCGCTGTTGTTTTCGGCATGCCGCAGGAGGCCATCCGCACGGGATTAGTGGACAAAGTGCTGGCGCTCGGCAAAATGTCCGCGGAGATCGAAGCGCGGTGCAACTCCAAACGGGCAGCGTCATGAATGAAGCCGCGGCGCAATAATTCTTTCTGTAATTCTTTCTTGATAATTTTTGCGGACTCAACTATAATTACGGTGTTGCATATTTAATTCTTCAGCGGCGTCGGTACCCTGAGCGGCCATAACAGGAGGGCATGATGGAAAAGGACTCTGCATCGATCACCAAGAAGGTTGAAGAGTTTCTCCAGGTATTCAAAAAGGGCGAGGAGTTTACCCAGGCGCTTTTAAAGGAGAACGAGAAGCTCAGATACCGGGTCGCCCAGTTCGAGGAAGTCACCAAATTCTCGGGCAGGGAAGGAAATTTTGTGGCGCACAGCATGGAAGAGAGGATCAAGTTCCTTGAGGAAGAGAACAAGCAGCTGATCGACCGCTATCGCGTGGTGGAGGAGGAGAACAAGGACTTCGCGAACCGTTACATCGAGGTGGAGGCGGAGAACAACAACCTGGCGAACCTGTACGTGGCAAGCTATCAGCTCCATTCCACCCTTGATTTCAGCGAATGCCTCAAGATCATCCTCGAGATCGTCATGAATCTGATCGGCGCGGAGGAGTTCTCGATCATGATGCTCGACGAAAAGACGAACGAAATGACGATCGTGGCACAGGAAGGCATGGGGCCGGAAGCGCGGGCAAGCGTCAAGCTGGGAGAGGGGACCATCGGCTCGGCGGCGAAAGAGGGCGAATCGTTCTACCGCGCAGGCGATCCCAAGGACCTGAAGAGCGTCGATTATCTCAACCCGCTTGTCGTTATCCCGCTCAAGATCAAGGAGCATGTGATCGGCGTGATCGTCATCTACAAGCTCCTGGTCCAGAAGGAAGCGTTCACCCCCGTGGACTACGAGCTGTTCACCATGCTTGCGGGCCATGCGGCCACGGCGCTCTTTTCATCAAAGCTGTATTCGCAATCAGAGCGCAAGCTCACGACGATCCAGAGCTTTCTCGATCTGCTCAAGGAAAAATAAAGGGAGGTTGGAAAATGCCCGAGTATAATTTTTTAGTGGTGGAAGATTCTCCTACAATGCGGCAATTGATCTCCTTTGCCCTGAAGCGCATTCCCGGCAGCAAGATCGTCGAGGCCAATGACGGCATTGATGCGCTCAAGAAGCTCTCAGTCCAGAAGTTCGACATCATCCTGACGGACATCAACATGCCGATCATGGACGGGCTCAAACTCGTCTCCATGGTGCGGAACGACCCCTCGCACAAGACCATCCCCATTATCATCATTACCACCGAAGGCGCGGATGAGGACCGCAAGCGCGGACTCGCCCTGGGCGCCAACGCGTACATTCCCAAGCCCATCCAGACGGCGGAACTCCTGGGCGTGGTCAATGGGATTCTGGGGAACAAAAGCTGACGGAGTAAATATGAAGCGTGAGGGACGAGAGACGATGGACGATGGACGACAAAAATAACCTTCTCCCTCGTCCGAACGAAGCGATTATCCCTCTTCCCTCATTTTTTTCGCGAGATCCACCCGCTCCCGCAGTTGCCCGCATGCCGCCGAAATGTCCCTGCCGCGCGACTCGCGCACCGGTGTAATATAGTAGTGGTCCAGCAGGATCTTTTGAAAACCAAGCACGGTCGCGTCGTCAGGCCTGTTGAACACGCTCCCGGGAAAAGGGTTGAAGGGGATAAGGTTCACCTTGCACTTGATCCCCCTGAGCAGTTTGGCAAGCCCCCGGGCGTCTTCCTTCGTATCATTCACACCCTGTAACATCACATATTCAAAGGTGATCCTTCGCCTCGGTTCAAGCGGATAGCGCCGGCAGGCGGCAAGAAGCTCCTTTATGGGGTAGAGACGGTTCACGGGCATGATCCTGTCCCTGACCTCGTCGGTCGTTGCGTTGAGCGAGATCGCGAGATTTACCTTCACGCCCGCTCTTCCCAGCTTCTCGATCTCCGGAACGAGTCCGTTCGTCGATACGGTCACGCGTCGCGTGGCAAATCCCAATCCCTTGTCCGAAGCGATGACCTGTAACGCTTTCAGCACCTCATCAAAGTTCGCCAGCGGCTCGCCCATGCCCATAAGCACGATGTTCGTGACGCGCCGTTTTCCCTCCTGGCGCAGGATGCGCGATATTTCCAGGACCTGGTCTACGATCTCATAGGTTTTAAGATTCCTGATAAAGCCCTTGCTCCCGGTGAGACAGAAACGGCACGCCTGTTGGCAGCCAACCTGGGAAGAAATACAGAGCGTCTGCCGGTCCTCGTCGGGGATCAGGACGCTCTCGATGGTGTGATCGTCCTCAAGCGCAAACAGAAATTTTCTCGTGCCATCCTTTGAAAGCTCCATCCGGGCGATGCTCGGTGAAGAGATATAGAAGGCTGACGAAAGCAGGACGCGCTCTGTTTTCGGGATGTTCGTCATCTCATCGAAGGAGCTGGCGTACTGCGTATATATCCACGTAAAGATCTGGCCCGCGCGGAATTTTTTCAGCCCCCTGCCGATGAGGTCGGCCTGGAGCTCGCCGCGGCCCATGGATTTTATGTTGATCTTTTGAATGCTCATGCAAGTTTGTCCTCAACTCTATTCCGGACTGTAACATCTTTGTTTTTTAAAAGCAAGGCAGGGGGCGCAATTTACGCGAGGAAATGTCCTGTTGATGCTTGTAATTAATTTTTGATACGCTCGTAACAAGCCCGAACGTGTCACCCTGAGCAACGCGAAGGGTCTTTCAATTGATGGAAATAACCCTATTTTTTGGTGTGCGGAAGCGGCACCCCCAACCGTTGCCGCTTGTTCTCACCCTGAACCCTGCAAGACAGCATACCCCCGAAAATTACATCTCTTTTCTGGACTTTTGTGACCGCTTGTAGTAATGTTTTGAATTATTGAGAGATTAGTCGCAGTCGGGGAGGGGCATGGCTGATTTAGAAGCAATCCAGAAAAAGATCATCTCATTCCGGAACGAGCGTGACTGGTCGCAATTCCACGATCCCAAGAACCTCGCCGAAGCCCTCTCCATCGAAGCAGGGGAGCTGCTTGAAAACTTTCTCTGGAAGACCACCGAGCAGTCCCGCAAACTCTCTGCAGAAGAACTCAAGAACGTAAAAGAAGAACTCGCAGATATATTCATCTTCCTCACCTACCTTAGCGAGGAATATAAAATTGACTTGCTGGCGGAAGTGGAGAAGAAGATTGCGAAAAATGAAGCAAAGTATCCGGTTGAAAAATCGAAGGGATCATCGAAGAAGTATTCGTCCTTATAGGCAAAACCCTGTCCAGGTGGGAGAATATATTCCTTGAAATAAACGAGATTAATGAATCTAACCGACTACCACGCAAAATACTTCGCTCATGAGCTGACCAAACGCTGCGCTTCGGACAGCATCGAGAAACTTGCCGGCGCGTTGGTTGATGCTCAGGTTGACCTGAATCCCCATCAGATTGACGCCGCGCTCTTTGCCTTCAGGTCTCCACTATCCAAGGGCGGGATCCTTGCTGATGAGGTCGGGCTCGGCAAGACCATCGAAGCCGGGCTGGTCATATCACAGCACTGGGCAGAACGTCATCGCCGCATTCTGATCATCACACCCGCCAACCTGCGCAAACAATGGCACCAGGAACTGCAGGAAAAATTCTTTCTGTCTTCGATCATCCTCGAAAGCAAGCCTTACAACGAAGCAATCAAAAAAGGGAATTTCCGTCCTTTCGAATCAGACAAGATCGTTATCTGCTCTTACCAGTTCGCTCGTGGCAAGGCAGCGGATGTCAATGCCATACCGTGGGACCTTGTGGTGATCGATGAGGCCCACCGGTTGCGCAATGTGTACAAGCCCTCCAATGTTATCGCAAACACGTTAAAGCAGGCACTGATACACGCCCCCAAACTGCTTCTTACCGCAACGCCGCTCCAGAATTCACTATTGGAACTTTACGGTCTTGTCAGCTTCATCGACGAGCATACCTTTGGCGATCTCAAAAGCTTTCGCGAACAATACGCCAACCTGAGTGATGAACGCACGTTCACAGCCCTCAAGGCGCGTCTCAAACCGATCTGTCATCGGACCCTCCGGCGACAGGTGCTGCCCTATGTGCGCTTTACCCAGCGGTATTCCATTGTTCAGCCGTTCACGCCGGAGGAGAGCGAAGACCGCCTATACAATTTTGTTTCCAACTATCTCCAACGGGACAACCTGCAAGCCCTTCCAGCAAGCCAAAGGTCGCTCATGACGCTGGTCCTTCGGAAGATTCTCGCTTCCTCCTCGTTCGCTATCGCCGGTTCACTCGAAACCTTGAGCAAACGTCTCCAACTCCGTCTCAAGAAGCAGGAACCAGAAGAACCACTTTCGGACGAACTCGACAAGGATTATGAAGCACTTGGCGAAACAGCGGATGAGTGGGGTAATGGGGAACAAGAGGAGCCTTTATCCGCCGAGGACAGAGTAGTCATTGAACAGGAAATCAGTGATCTCGAAAGCTTCCGACAGCTTGCACTCTCCATTGATTACAATGCCAAGGGAAGAGCGCTTCTGAAGGCGCTTGAAATCGCATTTGCCAAAGCACGAGAAATCGGAGCTGAGGAAAAGGCTATTATCTTCACTGAATCCCGCCGCACGCAGATCTATCTGCTGCGTGTACTTGCCGAAAGTCCTTGGAGCAAAGGCATCGTTCTGTTTAACGGCTCGAACAATGACGAAAGCTCGCGCCAGATTTACAGGGACTGGTCCAAAAAGCATGAAGGTACGGATCGTGTAACAGGATCGCGGACTGCTGACATGCGTTCGGCGCTCGTGGATTACTTCCGGGAAGAAGGCAGGATCATGATTGCTACAGAGGCAGGCGCTGAAGGCATCAACCTCCAGTTCTGCTCTCTTGTGGTGAACTACGATCTGCCCTGGAACCCCCAGCGCATTGAGCAGCGTATCGGCCGATGCCACCGTTACGGTCAAAAGCACGATGTAGTAGTCGTGAATTTCCTGAACCGGAACAACGAGGCGGACCAGCGCGTATTCCAGCTTCTTTCCGAAAAGTTTATGCTGTTCGAGGGCGTCTTCGGCGCAAGTGATGAGGTCCTGGGTGCCATTGAGTCCGGCGTGGATTTCGAGAAGCGCATCGCCGACATCTACCAGCGCTGCCGCACGCCCGAGGATATAAAATCATCATTCGACCAGCTTCAGCTTGAGCTGAATATCCAGATCGACGAGGCCATGACCCGCACCCGTCGCCAACTGCTTGAAAACTTCGACGATGAAGTTCGAGAAAAACTGCGGGTGAGCGATGAAAGTACTCGACAATACCTTAATCGCTATGAACGTCTACTTATACAGCTCACGCGTTATGAATTAGGAAATCATGCGGAGTTTCTGGATGATTCGTCCTTTCGATTAAAATCCTGCCCTTTTGATGGAGACATCCCAACCGGTCTCTACGAGCTGCCAAGAAGGACCGGCGAAGCCCATCTTTACCGGCTCAGCCATCCGCTTGCCGCCAATATCCTTGAACAAGCCAAAGGACGCGACCTTTCTCCCGCAGAGATCATCTTCGACTATAGCGGACACGAGGGCAGGGTCAGTAGGCTGGAGCCGTATATCGGCAAGCGGGGTCAGTTACTTCTCAGTCTTTTTACTGTTGAATCACTTGACCAGGCCGAAGATCACGTGCTTTGTTCAGCTATTAGTGAAGATGGTCAGATTCTTGAGGAGGAACTTGCGCAAAGACTTTTGTCCCTGCCGGCGAAAGCTGTTTCTCCGTTGACAGACACTCCGAATAATGACAAACTGCGGGAGCTGACAGAACAGCGGCAGGTTGCTATTCAAAAGGGCATCTCCGAGAAGAATGCGAAGTATTTTGAGGATGAGGCGGAAAAGCTGGACGGGTGGGCGGATGATCTGAAGCTGGGGCTGGAGAGGGAGATCAAGGATCTTGACCGGCAGATCAAGGAGGCCCGGCGAGCTGCAACAGTTTCCCTGACATTGGAAGAAAAACTCGCTGGTCAGAAGCAGATTAAGGCGCTTGAAGCACTGCGCGGCCAGAAACGAAAGTCCTTGTTTGAAGCGCAGGATGAGATTGATCGGCAAAGGGAATATTTAATTGAAAAGATCGAAGGGAAGCTGAAGCAGAGGACAGAGCTTACAAGCCTTTTTATGGTTCAGTGGAGGATACAATAAATGGAACTACATAGAGTTCAGATTACCAATTTTAGATCTATCAAGGACTTAACGATATACTTTAGTCCTAGATGTAGAGTTCTTGTGGGAATCAATGAATCTGGCAAAACAAATATTCTCCGCGCTCTGTCCATGCTGAATGAAGATCAGGTTCCAACGGATGATGACAAGCGGGATCCTTTGCCGGACGAACCTCCGGTAACGGAGTCGTATATCCGATTCATTTTTAAACTCGATAAATTGGAACGGCAAAAGGTTTTTGAGAAAATCAAAGATAACTTTATTGCCAAGAATATCAAAAAACCTATGTTGACATATAAGGCGCAAGAAATGACTTTGCAGAAATTTTGCGATGAACTAACGGAAGGTGTCTACCGGGTAAACATATTAAGCCCTAAGAACAAAAAAGAGGCTGTTTATCGGAAGCTCAGTACGGGATATAAAGTGCATGACACTTGGAAAAAACCTTCGGCTGCGTGCCCACCGACTTACACCCTTGCATTGCCAGACAGCAACAACGCGATTAGTATTTCCAAGCACATCATTGACGTGGAAGATTGTCCGGATATTCCAGCTAACTATTTAACCGACGTAACACCAGAAGACATTAATGAGATGGTAGGTTCGCAGATTGTAAACATAGTAAATGATGGTTTGCTGGATTGTATTTATTGGGTGTATAGCGAGAAGAACCTGCTGCCAGGAAAGATTGAACTAAGTGGATTTATAAGTAATCCAACAAGTTGCTTGCCTCTGAAGCACATGTTTGAGTTGGCAGGTATCAGTGATATAGCTAAAGCAATTACAGAGGAACAGAAAAGGCCAAATGGTTTGCGGAATTTGCTCAAGCGTGTAGCGGACAGGACAACGAAGCATATAAGAAATGTGTGGAAAGAATATAAGGATATTAAAATCATTTTATCGGAGAACGGGCCGCACATTGATGCCGCAATCGAAGATAAATTCAATGTCTATAATTTTGCCAGAAGGAGTGATGGGTTTAAACGGTTCGTTACGTTTTTGTTAATGATATCTGCAAAAGAGAGGACTAAACAACTTAGAGACACTTTGTTGTTGATTGATGAGCCGGATATCGGGTTGCATCCATCTGGCGCAAGATATTTGAGAGATGAGCTGATTAAGATATCTGAAACCAATCATGTTGTCTATAGCACGCATTCCATTTTTATGGTGGACCGCGAGAATACGGAACGACACTTGATTGTGAAAAAGGAAAATGAGGAGACATCTGCTGAGAATGTAAGTCAGTCGAATATAAAGGATGAAGAAGTCATCTATAACGCCTTGGGCCATTCGATATTTGAGGATTTGGCAAAGAAAAACATCGTGTTTGAAGGGTGGCGTGACAAACAGCTATTTCGCATTGCGATTAAAACACCTCCATCAAAATATAAGAGTCTTAAAGATGACTTCAGTGGCATTGGTACTTGTCATGCTGTCGGTATAAAAGATATTCCACGTGTTTCCACAATTTTAGAGCTTGCAGACCGAGAGTGTATGATTGTTAGCGATGACGATAACATTGCAAAACAATATCAGAAAGAATATGACGGCCACGGTAGGTGGTGCCGGTATTCAGAAATATTGGAAAACACCAAGGCGCTAACAGGTGAAGATTTTATCAAGCCGGAAGTATTTGAACCGATCTTCAAGAAATTAATGCAAAAATATCCGTTGCTTTCTGAGTTATCAGAGGGTCAGCTTCACGATAGTGGTGGGAAACTGTATGTAATCGACGAGTGGTTGAAAAAAGGTGGTATCGGTCAGCAAGAGAAAAAGGCTGTATTGAATGAAATCAAGGGAGAAATATTCAACAACCTCAAAGCATCACATGTAGAAGAAGAGTATTTTGAATTTCTGAAAAAACTTGCAAAGTTGCTGTAAGTAGAGGCGAGCTATTGAAAATATGACTCAACGAAAACAAAAACTCGAACTGACCTGGATTGGCAAAGAAAACCGGCCGAAGCTTGAGCCGCGTATTCTGCTCGAAGACCCGGACAAGTCTTATCACGCGCCGCATAGACAGACGAAGAAGGATATCTTCGACAATCTGCTGATCTTCGGTGACAACCTGCTTGCGCTGAAGGCGCTGGAGCAGGAATTTACCGGGAAGGTGAAGTGCGGATTCCTTGATCCGCCGTACAACACAGGCAGTGCGTTTACCCATTACGACGACGGGCTGGAGCATTCCATCTGGTTGTCGCTGATGCGCGACCGGCTGGAGATCATCAGACGGTTGCTGTCCGACGATGGCTCGTTATGGATCACGATTGACGACAACGAGGCACATTACTTAAAGGTGTTGTGCGATGAGGTGTTTGGTCGGGCGAACTACAAAACAACAATAACATGGCAGCGCAAATACAGCGTCAGCAATAACTATCAAGGTATTGCGACTATTTGCGATTTTGTACTCGTCTATGCTAAGAGTGAAAAGTTTCAAAACAATCTGCTTCCCCGAAGCGAAGAGTCGACGGCGCGGTATAACAATCCAGACAATGATCTGCGTGGACCGTGGAAGGCCGTTGATTATCTGAATCAGGCAACGCCCGAAAAACGCCGGAATCTGTGCTATGACATCGTCAATCCGAATACGGGTGACGTCGTAAAAAATACCAAAAAGGCATGGAAGTACGACCCAGATACACATCGGCGCCATATCGAAGAGAACCGTATTTGGTGGGGACGCGATGGACGTAATACGGTCCCAGCAGTAAAACTATTTCTATCTGAGGTGCGTGATGGTATGACACCCCATAATTGGTGGCCTCATGAAGAAGTTGGACATACAGATGAGGCGAAGAAAGAAATGATTGGGTTGTATGGTGCGCGCGATGTTTTTGATACACCCAAACCAGAGCGTTTGATTCAACGTGTCCTTGAAATCTCAACCAACCCAGGCGACCTCGTTCTCGATTCCTTTGCAGGTTCCGGTACGACCGGAGCAGTAGCGCATAAGATGGGGCGGCGGTGGATTATGGTAGAGTTGGGCGAGCATTGCCATACCCACATCATTCCGCGCATGAAGAAGGTGATCGACGGCCAAGACCCAGGGGGTATCACTGAGGCTGTGGGCTGGAAGGGCGGCGGGGGATTCAGGTATTATCGGCTTGCGCCGTCTCTGCTTGAAAAGGACAAGTGGGGCAACTGGGTCATTAACAAGCAATACAATGCCGCGATGCTGACAGAGGCGCTCAGCAAATTAGAGGGCTTCACCTACGCGCCGAGCGATTCGGTCTATTGGCAGCATGGACATTCGAGCGAACAGGATTTCATCTATGTTACAACGCAGAACCTGAACCATGAGCAACTCCAGGCTCTCTCGGATGAAGTGGGGTCAGGCAGGTCGCTTCTGGTCCTGTGCTCCGCCTTCCGCGGCAAGTCCGACCGCTATCCGAACCTGACGATCAAGAAGATTCCGAACGCGGTCTTGAAGCGTTGCGAATGGGGGCATGACGACTACAGCCTTCAGGTGGAGAACCTGCCCAAGGCCCCGCCGAAATTGGGACAGCAGGGGTTGTTTGACGAGGAAGAGTGATATTATTGTCCGCAGATTACCCCCGCTTAAATCTTTCGAGGGCAGGCTCTGATGGCCGCAGATTAGAAGAGGTATGCGATGAGAAAAAAGCCGCTGTATGAACGCATTCGGCAGATACTCGAATCAGCCAGGATCGGCGCTGCCCGGACAGTCAATACGACGCAGGTGGTTGCAAATTGGCTGGTCGGTCGGGAGATCGTGGAAGATGAGCAGGCTGGCAGCAAGCGAGCCAGATACGGTGGAAAGCTTCTCGAAGAAATTTCCAGACGTCTTAAAAAGGAGTACGGCGCAGGTTATTCCGTTGATAATCTGGAGCTGTTCCGGCGGTTCTATCTGGAATACCGAAAGCTGATTTCCGACGCAGCGTCTCGGAAATTGGAGAATCCTGAAATTTCCGACACACCGTCTCGGAAATCGTGTGAGTCCACTCAAACAGCAGCTCTAATTCGTCACACACTGTGTGACCAATCGTGGAGACCCGGCCTGCTCCATCCCAACCTGTCCTGGTCACTCTACCGGCATCTCGTGCGCGTGGAATTATCTCAGGCTCGAGCTTTTTATGAGATCGAGGCTATCCAAAACAACTGGTCGGCGCGGGAGCTGGAGCGGCAGATCAACAGCCTGCTCTATGAACGTCTTGCCCTGAGTAAGGACAAGAAGGGGCTGATGAAGCTGGCGACGAAGGGACACGAGGTGCAGAAGCCGGTCGACGTGTTCAAGGACCCGGTAGTCATGGAGTTTCTCGGTCTGCCCGCGATGCCGAAGCTTGTAGAGTCTGACCTGGAACAGGCGCTTATCAACAACCTCCAATCCTTTCTGCTGGAACTCGGCAAGGGCTTCGCTTTCATCTCCCGTCAGGAGCGGATCACTCTCGACGGCGATCATTTCTATATAGATCTGGTATTCTATCATACGCTTCTCAAGTGCTACGTGCTCATTGATCTCAAGACAGGTAAGCTTACGCACCAGGACCTCGGCCAGCTCCAACTATACGTCAATTACTTCGACCACGAGCGCCGCACAAAGGGAGACAACCCCACGCTGGGCCTGATCCTCTGCACGGATAAGAATGATGCTGTTGTTCGATACACTCTGGGTCCGGACCAGGAGAAGAAAATATTCGCAAGCAGGTATAAACTGTATTTGCCCACGGTGGCCGAGCTGAAGACGGAGTTGAAGCGGGAACTCAAAGAACTGGACACAGCTTCAGCAGAGTGATGATTGTCGTAACACTGTCACGACAATCGCGTTGTTGGATAAGGATTGTGTCCGCATTGCGGACACAATATGATCTGGCGCCCGGGTTTCTTCGGGTGACGAGAAATATGGGGACGCGATGAACAAATATGTAAATGCCATTGCCGGGCGGCTCAGCCTCCGACCGCCTCAAAGGCGATCTCTTGAGATACTGGATAGAATCACGGAGATCGTACCTCCTCGCAAGGGTGCGGATATTCAAGCTGCTCTCGCCACGATCAAGTCTGAATTCCCTACGGTAACCGACTTTGAGAGAGACTTTCCCTCGCTCTGCTTTGCTCTGGCTACAGGCGTTGGCAAGACGCGACTCATGGGCGCGTTTATCAGTTATCTTCACCTTGCCCATGGCATCAACCACTTTTTCGTTCTTTCGCCGAACCTCACGATCTACAACAAGCTCATTGCCGACTTTACACCGAACACCCCGAAGTACGTATTCAAGGGGATAGCCGAGTTCGCTGTTGAGCCTCCTGTCATCATCACCGGCGACAATTACGAATCCGGCGTGGGTGTGCGGGCAGGCGTATTGCCTGGGATCGATATGTCGGTCCATGTAAACATCTTCAATATCTCGAAAATCAATTCCGAAGTCCGGGGTGGAAAGTCTCCGCGCATCAAGCGTTTGTCAGAGTACATAGGCGAAAGCTATTTTGAATACCTCGCCGGTCTTGACGATCTGGTTCTTCTCATGGACGAATCGCACCGCTACCGCGCTTCCGCCGGCATTCGGGCGATAAATGAACTGAAGCCTGTTCTCGGTCTGGAACTGACCGCGACTCCCATTGTGGAGACAGCGAAGGGCGCGATCCAGTTCAAGAACGTGATCTTCGATTACCCTCTGTCAAAAGCAATGGAAGATGGCTTTGTAAAGGAGCCCGCTGTTGTTACGCAGAAGAACTTTGACCCCAAACAGTTCACTCCCGAGCAGATCGAGCAGATAAAGCTCGAAGACGGTATCCGACTGCATGAGAACACCAAGGTCGAGCTTGAGACGTATGCACGCCAGACCGAACAGCGGATCGTGAAGCCCTTTATGCTGATCATTGCCAGGGATACGACCCATGCCGGCCAGTTGAGCGAATATATCAAGTCTGACAAGTTCTTTGAAGGACGGTACAAGGATAAGGTGATCCAGGTCGACTCGAGCAAAACCGGCGCGGAAGAAGACGAGATGGTCGCGCGCCTGCTGAAGGTGGAAAGCTCCGATGAGCCGACGGAGATTGTGATCCACGTGAACATGCTCAAGGAAGGCTGGGATGTGACGAACCTGTACACTATCGTACCGCTCCGTGCCGCTAATGCCCGTGTCCTGATCGAGCAATCAATCGGACGAGGTCTGCGGCTGCCTTATGGCAGGCGAACCGGGGTGAACAGTGTTGACCGTTTGAACATTGTTGCCCATGACCGGTTTCAGGAGATCATTGACGAGGCCAATAGGCCCGATTCCGCAATCCGGCTCCAGCAGGTCATTCTTGATCCGGCTACCGATATGCAGAAGATGCAGACAACAGTTGTGCAAACCACCCTTGCCACACAGATCGGGGCTGTGAAGGCAGAAGGTCAGGTACCTAGCGACACTGCTCAACCTCTTTTTGCAACCGAGACGGAGCGTGCCATTGCGCAGGCGACGGTAGATATCATTAAAAAGTACGAAAACTTGCCGGCATCGAGCCATTTATTGAAGAAGGAAGTGCAGGAGAGGATTGCCGAGGAAGTGGCCGAGTACGTTGCTCCGATGCAGCAGGCTTTGCCGGGGATTACGGAAAGACCAAACATCGCGGCCGTGGTTGCGAAAACCGCAGAACTTATGGTTCAGCAGACGATTGATATCCCGCGAATTCTCGTTGTTCCCAAAGGACAGGTAACCGTCGGGTTTCATCCATTCACGCTTGATTGCTCAGGCATCCGGTATCAACCGGTTGAACGGGACTTGCTTATCCAACACCTGAGGACGAACGCTCAGGAAACTCTGGGTTTCAGCGGCAGTGGTCAGCATGAGAGCAGACTCGAAGACTACCTTGTCCGAGGTCTGATCGACTTTGACGATATTTCCTATGATGAGCATGCGGACCTTCTGTACGATCTTGCCGGCCAGATGGTAAGGCATCTGCGCTCATACCTTTCGGAAGACGACACGAAGAATGTGTTGCTTTATCACCAGAAACAGCTGGGATCATTCATACACGCCCAGATGCAGGAGCACCAGTGGGAAAAGGCGGCTGATTACGAAGTGATCGTTAGCAAGGGTTTCACTGAATTGAAATCCAGCGCCTTTACGAACAGGGCTAATGAACCTGTCTTTGATTTCCGCAATACCGTGGAGGACAAAACCAGAATCGGCCAAATGCTGTTCGGCGAGTTTAAGCGCTGTCTTTATCCGATACAAAAATTTCACTCAGACACTGAACGGAAACTTGCAGTTATTCTCGATCGGGAAGCCCAAAAATGGCTCAGGCCAGCCATTGGTCAGTTCCAGATCTTCTATAAATCAGGCGTTGTTCAGAGTGATTATGTGCCGGACTTCGTAGCCGAAACCGATAAGTGCATTTATATGATGGAATCCAAGGCTCGAAACGATATGGACAGCGCCGAGGCGCAGGCCAAGAAGGATGCTGCCGTCAAATGGTGCGCACATGCGACAAAACATTCTACTAATAACGGTGGCAAACCGTGGAAGTATGTGCTGATTCCGCACGATTCGATTACAGAGAACATGTCGATCGCGGGATTGGTAAGCCAATTCGGGGGCTAAGAAAAGGGGTTGCGGGTCTGGCCTGAAAAGCGGCAAGGTTAGTCGCTCGCTCCTGGGTTTGCATGGCGGGCAGGCATCAGTAATTATTTCACCATTTCATGTTTGCACCTTGACGCTTGTCTTTGAATAGGAATGGGCAAGTTAATATTGGAGGTGTCTCAGTTATATTGACACAGAGGGCTATCGACTTATTACGAGTTCACTATTAACTGTCAGTAAAAACTATGTGGTAGATTAGTATTTACCCAGATCGCAGCGCCTCTTGACGGGGCGCTGCGATTTTTTGTACCCGCAACAATAACTCGTTAACCAACAAACTATTTTCCCCCGTGCTCCTCGGCAAAGCCCGCTACTTAGTGGTAAATATGCCTGCCATTTCCATCTGTATCACTTCAATATATAACACTTTTATCATTGTTGGCGGCATGTTTTTAGTCACCTGACAATATCGCTCTACCGTTGCATGCTGACAGAACTCCGTTAGTTACGATATGTAACAAAAAATCCTTGACACCCAAGCTTCATAGATGTTATTTTGATGCTCTATTTTCTATTTGTTGAGGAGATTTGCTTGAAAATAGCTATTACCGGCAAGGGTGGCGTGGGCAAAACGACGCTGGCAGGTCTGTTGGCGCGGCTCTATGCGGCCGCGGGCAAAAAGGTCCTTGCGGTTGACGCTGATCCGGACGCGAACCTGGCCTCCGCGCTCGGGATCTCGCCTGAGGCTGCCTTGAAGGCCCTGCCGCTCGCCGAGCAGTCTGACATGATCGAGGAGCGGACCGGCTCCCGGCCCGGCAAACCCGGCGGCATGTTCAGCATCAATCCCAAGGTGGACGATATCCCGGAGGCGTACGGGATCCAGCATGAGGGCGTGCGGCTCCTGGTCATGGGAAAATCGAAAGAGGCCGCGGCGGGCTGTTATTGTCCGGAACACGTTCTTCTGCGCCGTCTCATCAGTCACCTTATCCTGCGGCTGGACGAGGTGGTCATCCTTGACATGGAGGCGGGCATCGAACACCTGACCCGAGGCACGGCCAGCGGCGTGAACGCCTTCATTGTTGTCGTGGAGCCCGGACAGCGGAGCCTTCAGACCGCGCGTCACGTGGAGGAGCTGGCAAAGGGACTCGGCATCAAGGATGTCTTTGTTGTCGGCAACAAGATCAAACAGGCGTCGGACAGGGAATTCATCGCGAAGCACCTTGCCGGCATGAAGGTCCTTGGGTTCATGAGCTACAGCGACGACACGGTCAAGGCGGACCTCGACGGCAGATCGCCCTTCGATGCCTCGCCCCGCGCCGTTGACGAAGCGAAGGTCATTAAGGCCTCGCTCGACCAGTTGATGAAGAAGTAATTCCTTCACGTGAAAAAAGAGATCAGAAAAAAGGTTCTCGCTGCAAGGGACAGTCTGTCGCCGGAAAAAAGAACAGCGAAAAGCCGGGAGATCGAAGAGCGGCTCTTTTCCCTTTCTGAATTCAAGTCCGCGCGCATTGTTCTGTTCTTCGCGTCATTCCGGAGCGAAGTGGACACGGGTCCGATGATCCGGCGCGCATTGACCTTCGGCAAGAGGGTCGTCCTTCCGAAAGTGGAAGGCACGGAACTGGCGCTGTACGAGATCGCGGATTGGGACCATGACGTTTCTCCCGGCGCATGGGGAATTCCCGAGCCCCATGAGAACAGGCCGGTCAGACTTGATGAGCTCGATCTCATTCTGGTGCCCGGTGCGGCGTTTGACGGGCGGGGCAACCGGCTGGGATACGGCGCCGGATTTTACGACAAGCTGCTGAGTTCTTTCACGAAGACGACCGTGGCGCTGGCATTCGAAGCGCAGATCGTTCCGCAGGTTCCGGCGGAGGAACATGATATGCCGGTGAAGAAGATCGTGACGGAGAAGAGAGTTATAATTGCGCATAGCGCATAGCGCAAAGGGTAAAAGCCTTTCTCTATGCCCCATGCGCCATGCCCTTTGCGAGGTTCACCGACCATGGACAATAAAAAAATAGAAAAAGGCGTCAAACTCATCCTGGAAGGGATCGGCGAAGATCCCGAGCGGCCGGGCCTTCAGGACACACCCAGACGGGTGGCTGAGATGTATGGGGAGATCTTCACGGGCATCTCCATGGACACCGAGAAGCTTCTCACCCCCATGGCCGGCGAGAGCCACGATGAGATGGTGATGATCCGCGATATTCCATTTTATTCGGTCTGCGAGCATCATCTCCTTCCGTTCTTCGGCAAGGCGCACATCGCTTACATCCCGGGCGCCGGAAAGATCGTGGGTATAAGCGCGCTTGCGAAAGCGCTTGAGGTGTTTGCAAAGCGGCCCCAGGTGCAGGAGCGGCTCACGGCCCAGTTCATCGATCTGATCGTGAGCCACCTGAAGCCCAAGGGCGCCATGGTGGTCATCGATGCCGAGCACCTCTGCATGAGCATGCGCGGCGTGAGGAAGCCCGGCTCCCGGGTGGTCACGTCCGCGGTGCGGGGCACCTTCCGGACCAAGGAGTCCACCCGCATGGAGATGCTCGAACTGCTGACGAAAAGAGAATAATTTTGCAACCACGGATGAACACACCCTGCACTCGCGTTACCACTCGTAAACGCCGGGCGCAGGCGGATGAAAAGCTTTTCAATCCGCACTTCGCAATCCGCATTCCGAAATCGAATTAGGAGTAATCAATGGCATCGGAAACAACGTGCATCCCAACCGAGTACCGGCCTTACGGCGCCGAGATCAAGGAAACAAGGCCCTATTCACCGTGCCGTGCCGCATGCCCGGCGCATACCGATGTTCAGGCCTATGTGGGCCTGATCGCCCAGGGCAGATATACCGAGGCCTTCGAGGTCATCACATCGGTGAACCCGATCGCGTCGGTCTGCTCCATGATCTGCCACCATCCCTGCGAGCAGTCGTGCAGGCGCTGCGGCGTCGACGAGCCGCTGGCGGTCCGCCACCTGAAGCGCTTTGCCATCGAGAGGTCCAGGGACTATCGGCGCGCCAGGCGCAAGCTTGTCCAGAAAACGAAAGGCAAGAGCATCGGCATCATCGGCTCCGGTCCCTCGGGCCTTACCGCGGCACGGGACCTTGCCAACCTCGGCTACGGGGTCACGATCTACGAGCGCCAGCCTGTGCTCGGCGGCATGCTTGCCGTCGCGATCCCGCCTTATCGTTTGCCGAGAGAAGTTTTGAAAGAAGACATAGACGATGTTGTAACAAAAGGCATCGAGGTAAAGACGAACTTCGAGATCGGCAAGGACGCAAAACTTGATGATCTCCTGAAGAAACATGATGCAGTGCTGATCGCCATCGGTCTTTCCCTGAGCCGGTCGCTGAACATTCCCGGCGTGGAAGGTTCCGGCGTGCTGCTCGCGATCCCATTCCTCGAAGATGTTGCCTTCAACCGGAAGCCGAAGCTGGGAGAGAAAGTGCTGGTCATCGGCGGCGGAAACGTTGCCATGGACGTCGCCCGCTCTGCCCGCAGGCTTGGTGTGAAGAACGTGGAAATGGTCTGCCTCGAGAACGAAGAAGAGATCCCTGCCTGGAAATGGGAAGTGGACGAGGCTGTTGAAGAGGCGATAAAGATCAATTACCGCTGGGGCCCGAAGGCGGTCAAACGCGAAGGCGACAAGGTAAAGGGCCTGGAGGTCACGAAGGTCCTATCGGTCTTCGACGCGAACAAGCGGTTCAGCCCGACCTTTGACAATAGTGTGACCAGGCTTCTTGAAGCCGACACGATCATCATCACCATCGGCCAGATGTCGAACCTCTCGTTCCTGAAGGACGGTCCGGTGAAGGTGGACGAGCGCGGACGGGTGGAGTGGAATCCCGCGACCCAGCAGAGCGGCGCAGGGAAGGTGTTCGTTGCCGGCGAGGTCGTGACCGGGCCAGGCTCGGCGATCGCGGCTGTAGCGAACGGCCACCGTTCCGCGCTGGCGATGCACCTGTATCTTCAGGGAGAGTCGATCGAAGGCAGGCTTCCTGTACAGGAAAAGGAAAAGATCGCGCAGATGCCGTCGGAGGTCGTTGAAAAGATCGCCAGGCAGCCGCGCATGAAGGTCAGGCATCTTGCGCCCGAGGTCCGCGTCAAGACCATGGAGCACTTCGAGGAGGGCTTCACCGAGAAAGAGGCGCTTGAAGAAGCAGGGCGGTGCCGGGGCTGTGGCGGCGGCGCTGTGGTGGACCAGAAAAAATGCATGGCCTGCCTCACCTGTCTGCGTGTCTGCCCTTACGGCGCGCCGGTCGTGACGTCGGTGTCCGAGATCAGGCCCGAGTATTGCCAGGCCTGCGGGCTCTGCGCGCCGGAATGTCCTGCCCAGGCCATCAGCATGGTGAGCTACGACGTTCGAGAGATCAGGAAAACGCTGCCCACCGTTATCGGCAAGATTGACGCCAAACGGCAGGAGCCGGTCGTTGTCGCGCTTCTGTGCACGAACCACGCAGGTATGCTCGGGTTAGATCTGCCGAAGAACGTGCGAACTGTTCCCGTCCACTGCACCAGCCGTATCGATGTTCTTGACCTTCTGAAGGCATTCGAGCTTGGCGCTGACGGCGTGGCAGTCGTGCGCTGTGGCGATGGCAACTGCAAGTATAAGGACATTGCCCCGCGAGTGAACGCGCGGGTGAAGCGCGTTCAGGACCTGCTCGGCATGCTCAAGATCGAGCCCAGCCGTATCGAGATACTTTCCGCACCATCGACCAATGGCGGCAATCCTTACGCGGCAGTGTGCGCGGAGTTTTCGGAGAAGGTGAAGAAGATAGGGATGAGAGCTGGCAAATAACGGCTCATGCAAATGAGCTCGTCATAAAGGAGTATTACCTATGATCGTAGGATCACAAAAACCAATCGATGAAATCTGGGGCATGGTGAAGGACTTCAAAAAGGTCCTCGTATTTGGCTGCAACACCTGCGTGGCCATCTGCCATGCAGGCGGCGAGAAGGAGGCCGAGACCATCGCGTCCCTCATCAGGATGAAAGCAGCGCAGGAGGGAAAGCAGATGACGGTGAATCACCTGGGCGTGATGCGCCACTGCGAGCCGGAGTATTTTGAACCGGTGATGGACGAGGTGAAGAAGTACGACCTCGTGCTCTCGACTGCCTGCGGCGTGGGAGTGAACTTCCTGTCGGACCGGACCGGAACGATTCCCGTGTATCCGGGAATCAACACATCATTCTATGGCGCCGTTGAGTCTGCAGGCAATTTCAAGGAGCTTTGCGCGGGCTGCGGGAACTGCATCCTGCATTTGACCGGGGGCATCTGTCCTGTTGCACGCTGCGCCAAGACGCTCATGAACGGGCCCTGCGGTGGTACGAACAAGGGTAAGTGCGAGATCAGCAAGGACGTGGACTGCGCCTGGTACCTTATTGTCGAGCGCATGAAGATGCTCGGCACCCTCGAGAAGCTCTCCGCGGTCCAGCCGCCGCGGAACTGGTCCACCTCGCGCGACGGCGGACCGCGACGTATATCGGTTGAGCATATCCGGGAGTATGAGGAAAAGGAAGAGGCGAAGGCAGGGAAGTAAGAAAAAGCAATATTCACCACGGAGGTACAGAGACGCGGAGAAAAACTTCGAAGCTTTAAACAGTTCTCCGTGAACTCCGTGACTCTGTGGTTAAACCTGATTGTGACGTTACCCTTTTGGAGGTTTGGATAATGAAGAGCGGAAGCACACTCGAAAAAGTACTCGCCAGCGGCAAGCCCGCGGTCACGGCGGAGCTCGGCCCCCCGATGAGCGCCGATCCTCATGAAGTGATCAAGAAAGCGCAAATGCTGAAGGGCTTCTGCGACGCAGCGAACATCACGGATTGCCAGACCGCGGTGGTGCGCATCTCGAGCATCGCTGCGGCGGCCATAGCGTTCCAGCAGGGCCTGGAGCCGGTCATGCAGATGACCTGCCGGGACCGGAACCGGATCGCCATACAGGCCGACCTTCTCGGCGCCGCCGCGCTTGGGCTTAAGAACTGTCTTTGCATCGCCGGTGACCACCAGTCATTCAGCGCAGCGGGCAGGCTCAAGGGCCACCCCGGCGCGAAGAACGTATACGACGTGGATACCTGTCAACTTGTCGGCATTATGAAGAAGATGCGCGATGAGAGCAAGCAGGACGGCGGCGATCCCATCGAAGTGGCGCCGAAATTCTTTATCGGCGCGTCCTGGACGCCCATGGCCGATCCGATCGACTTCAGGCCGATCAATCTCATGAAAAAAGTGAATGCCGGCGCCGATTTCATCCAGACCCAGGGCATTTACGACATGGAGCTTTTCCGCGGGCAGATGGCAAAGATCCGGAACATGGGCCTCCATGAGAAGACGGCGATCCTTGCCGGCATCATTGTGCCGAAGAGCGCCATGATGCTGAAGTACATGGATTCCTCGGTTGCCGGGGTGTCTGTGCCGAAGGCGCTGATCGACCGGATGAACAAGGCCAAGGCGGCTGCCGGAGAAGATAAAAAGAAGGCCAGGGAACTCCAGGAGCAGGAGGGCATCAGGATCACGATCGAACTCATTCATCAGGCATTGGAGACACCCGGCGTAAAGGGCGTGCACATCCAGGCAATCGAATGGGAGAGCGCCATCGAAGGGATCGTTAAGGCGGCGGGGCTTTATCCGAGACCGGCAGTGTAACAAGTGCGGATTGGCGAGTGCGGAGTGCGGAATTGCCCCTCACCCCGGAGGGTTAGAGGGTGATTAATTAATTTTCCTCTCCCCAAGGGGAGAGGATCAAGGTGAGGGGGGGACTAAAACTATGCCAAAAACAACCGTTCTCGATATCTATAAGAAAAAAGCCGAAGGCAAGAAGATCACGATGCTGACGGCATACGACTATCCCACAGCCCAGATCGTGGACCAGGCCGGGATCGATATGATACTCGTGGGGGATTCTCTCGGAATGGTGGTACAGGGCGTGTCGAGCACGCTGCCGGTCACCATGGACGAGATGATCTATCACACGAAGATGGTCACCCGGGGGACCGTTTCCGCCATGGTCGTGGGCGACATGCCGTTCCTATCCTACCAGACAAGCCGTGAAGAAGCGGTCAGGAACGCCGGCAGGTTCTTGAAAGAGGCCGGGGCGGAGGCGGTGAAGCTGGAAGGCGGGTCACCGATGGCCGAGGTGATCAAGGCGATCGTGTCCGCGGGCATCCCGGTCATGGCACATATCGGTCTGACTCCCCAGTATATGCACGCACTCGGCGGCTTCAAGGTCCAGGGCAAGGATGAGGCTGCCCGTTTAAAGCTCCTCGCTGATGCGCGGGCGGTGCAGGATGCCGGCGCTTTCGCTGTCGTACTTGAGGCCCTGCCAGCCTCCCTTGCAAAGGAGATCCATGAACTGCTCCATATTCCGACCATTGGGATCGGCGCAGGTGTGGATTGCGATGGACAAGTGCTTGTTCTCCACGATCTTTTAGGGCTCTTCGACCGGTTCACTCCCAAGTTCGTCAAGAAGTACGCTAATCTGAAGGAGCAGGCGCTCAAGGCAGTGACCGCGTATAAACAGGATGTGGAAAGCGGAAAATTCCCGTCAGAAGAACATAGTTTTAAATAATAAAACATCGAAATGACAGCAGACTTAAGTGGCAGATGCCTTGCTATCGTATTGGCTATGACAGTTGTTTTTATCAATGAAATTTATACGTTAATTAAAAAAAATATTATCCAAACCCGCTCCATTTTCCTTGACTCATGAGACAGGTGCTCGCTATAATAACCATTCCTTGGCATCCGGTTTCCCCCCTTTTTTCTCGCTGTATGGGGTGTCGAGGGAGCTCTGGAGAGGAGGGGACAGCATGCCTGAAGCATCATTGAACGTTGTTCTCCTTCGTCATACACCGGACCCCGAAGAAGTTGTGGCCATGGCAGCGAAGTTGTGCTACAGCCCGTCGGGTGTTGAGGAGCTCAAAGAGAAGATCGAGGCCAGGGACCAGGCGGCCTTTGTGGAGAAGCTGGCATCCATCGGTCACCTCTCTCCCATCGAGCATGTCTCGTTCACCTTCGGGATCGAAGGCATCTCCCGCGCGTGCTCTCACCAGCTTGTCCGCCATCGCGTGGCTTCATATTCACAGCAGAGCCAACGCTATGTGAAGGCGGATCAGTTCGATTATATTATCCCGCCGAGCATCAAACAGGATCCGGCGATGGTTCAAGAATTTAAGAAATGCATGGCCGAGGCCCAGGAGAACTATACGAAAGTCCTCACGCGGCTCGAGGAACTCGGTTTCAAGGGCGAGGCGGGACAGCAGGATGCGCGGTATCTGCTGCCGAACGCGGCTGAGACGAAGATAGTGGTCACCATGAATGCGCGGGAGCTGCTGCACTTCTTTCGCGTACGGTGCTGCAACCGGGCGCAGTGGGAGATCCGGGAAATGGCCGACCGCATGCTTGCCCACGTGAAAAAAGCGGCGCCGACGATCTTCGGGAAATCAGGCCCCGGTTGTCTGTACGCGCCGTGCCCCGAGGGCAAGATGACCTGCGGCAAGATCGAAGAGGTCAGGAAGAAGTTCGGAGTGAAGAAAGCATAGGGGGCAGGGGCCAGTAGCCAGGGGCCAGGGAAAGAAGTGCAGTTCCCGGACCCTGGACCCCGAACCCTGGACCCTGAAGTTAAGACATGGGCTTTACCATAGCGGTTGCAGGCAAGGGCGGCACCGGCAAGACCAGCCTCTGCGGCCTGACCATACGATATTTGAAAGAAAAAAAGCGCGGCGCGATATTGGCCGTTGACGCGGACGCGAATGCGAACCTGAACGATGTGCTCGGCGTTAAGGTCCACGCCACGGTCGGGAAGCTGCGCGAAACCTCTCTCGAAGCGATCAAGTCCACGGCGCCCCGTCCGGGCGGCATGAGCATGGAGCAGCTCTTCGATTATCAGATCCAGCAGGCTTTGATCGAGGCAGAGGGCTTCGACCTGCTCGTCATGGGAAGGCCCGAGGGCTCCGGCTGTTACTGCGCAGCGAACAACATCATCCGCAAGTACATGGACAAGCTGGCCGATACGTACCCCTTCATTGTCATGGACAACGAGGCGGGTCTTGAGCATCTGTCGCGCCGCACGACGCAGGACACGGACCTGCTGCTTATCATCAGCGACTCCTCGGTGCGCGGCATCATGACCGCCGGCCGGATCGGTGAGCTGGTAAAAGAACTGAAATTGAATATCAAACGCGCGGTCCTGATCGTGAATCGCGTCCAGGACCGTGAACTGGACAGTACGCTTCAGAAGGTCATTGACCAACAGGGTGTGGAGTTTGCGGGTTTTGTTCCGGCCGATGAGCTGATCTTTGACTATGATCTGAACGGCAAGCCGCTGATCCAGCTTCCGCCTGATTCAAAGGCGCTTACAAGCTATTTTGCCGTGCTGGACAAACTGATCCCGTAAGAGAGCGCCGTATCCGCAGATTTCGCAGATGACGCAGATTTTTTTAAGAAACCTTAAGGTATCTGTCATCGGCGCAATCTGTGTAATCTGCGGATAAACAGATATGACTTCAAAATCCGTCGCCATCATAGGCGCAGGCCGCGTCGGCAGTTCTGTGGGCTTCCTGCTCAAGCGGGCAGGGTATACGGTGACCGCGGTCGCGGCGCGTTCCCTGGAATCGGCGCAAAAGGCCTCGGCCTTTATCGGGGCGGGAAAGCCGGCGACGGATGTGGTGAAGGCAGCGTCGCAGGCTGAGATCGTTTTCATCACAACGCCGGACGGAGCAATAAAGAACGCCTGTGACAGGATCGCATCAGGAGGCGGGTTTAAGGCAGGCTCGCTCGTTGTCCATATGTCCGGGGCCCACTCGCTGGATCTTCTCGACGCGGCACGGACAGCCGGGGCGCATCGGGCAGTGCTCCATCCGCTGCAGTCGCTCGCGAGCAGGGAGCAGGGCATTAAAATCCTTTCCGGATCCTACTTCCGGATCGAAACGGACCCTGAAGCGCTGGTCATTGCCAGGAAGATCGTAGCGGCATTGGGCGGTATCGAGCTCGTGATGCCGAAGTGGGGCCCGGATAAGGATTCAGCAGCACTCTATCACGCGGGCGCGGTGGCGGTCTCGAACTATTTTGTCGCGCTTGTTGATTACGGACTGAAGTTTTATCAGGCACTGGGCGCCGATAAAGATGAAGCGCTGAAGGCCGTGCTGCCGCTCATTCGAGGGACGCTCCAGAACATTGAGACCCTTGGGATACCCGATGCGCTCACCGGGCCCATTGCCCGCGGAGACATCGAGACCATCCAGGGGCATATCGAGGCAATGCAGAATAAAACGCCGGAGCTTCTTGGTCTCTATAAAGGACTTGCACGGCAGACGATCCCGCTCGCCAGGGACAAGGGCGGCCTCACGGCGGAGACAGCGGAAGAGCTTTTAAGACTGGTGAAAGAGTAGAAACGCGGGGCAAGGGGCAGGGACCCGGAACAGACCTGAAGCAGTAACTTGCCCCTTGCTGCGTGACCTTCTTGGTAAATTTGAAAGGAGATTTTTCTGACCATGATAATAATCGGAGAAAAGATCAGTGTGATGGCAAAGAAGGTGCGTGAGGCCCTTACGAAGTTCGACCCGAAGCCTCTCCAGGAACTCGCTGTTGCCCAGGACAAGGCCGGCGCTCATTTTATCGACATTTCCATCGGCCCGGCCGAAGACAACGGTCCCAAGCTGATGGATTGGGCGGTGAAAGTCCTGCAGGAAGTCGTCGAAAAGCCGCTGTGCCTCGACACGACGAATCTGAAGGCCATGGAGGCGGGGCTCAAGGCGCACAACAACGCGTGGGGCGCTCCGATCATCAACTCCACGTCCAATGAGCCGGAGCGTTTCCCGATGATGGAGCTTGCCGGCAAGTACAACGCGAAGATCATCGCGCTCACCCTGGGCAAGGGCAGCATCCCGGCGGACGCCGAGGACCGCTGTGGAATCGCGGCCGAGATCATGGCCCGCGCCATGGAACACGGCGTGCCCCTGGAGAACCTCTTCCTCGATCCGCTCATCCTCCAGCTCGCAACGATGCAGGACCAGGGTCTTCAGGCCATCCGTGCCGTCAAGATGTTCCAGCAGCTGAACGATCCTCCGATGCAGACCGTGGTCGGGCTTTCGAATATTTCAAACGGCGCGCCGAAGCTTGTTCGTCCCATCATCAACCGGAACTTTCTGACCATGCTCATCTACGAGGGGCTGACGGCCGCCATCATCGATCCGCTCGATAAGGACATGATGGACACGGTCAAGACCACGGAGATGATCATGGGCAAAAAGATGTATGCCCATTCGTATCTCGATATGTAAGAAATCTTTCGGTTTTTCGGGTTGTGCCGATCGACCGGATGCGGTGTTCATAAGCACGCTGGTGCAACGTTATCGCCAGGCATTATGGTTGCAATTTGTTGTGTTTTTTGTTGTCCAGTGCGGGGAAATCTGATAAGATGCGCAATATTTTTTCGAGGAGGCTTTTATGGCACTCGTAATACCGAAAGAGACCTATAGCGGCAAGATTTACAATGTACAGATCGGTACCGGCGCAAAAGCGGTGACGATTGGAGGGGCAAGCGCCCTGCCATTCCTGGGCTTCGAGGGAACATTCCCGAACAGGCCGGCCGTCGCGCTGGAGATCATGGATATCGCTCCCGATGATTGGCCGGAGACCCTGAAGAAGGCGATCGGCGGCGCGGGGGCTTCTCCCGTGGCCTGGGCGAAGTTCTGCCAGCAGAACGGCGCGGACATGGTGGCGCTTCGGCTCATGGGAACGCACCCGGACCAGCAGAACAAGAGCCCTGAAGAGGCGGCCAAGGTTGCGGCCGAGGTTGCGGCGGCGATCGACATTCCGCTTATCATTCTCGGAAGCGGCGCCGCGGACAAAGACACCCAGGTGCTCCAGGCGGCGGCAACGGCCACGCGCGGAAAGAACTGCGCGATCGGCAAGGCCGTGGAGGAGAACTACAAGACCGTGGCGGCGGCCGCGATGGCGAACGATCACAAGCTCATTGCCATGAGCCAGCTGGACGTGAACCTCGCCAAGCAGCTCAACATCCTGCTCTCTCAGATGGGCTTCGACAAAGAGAAGATCATCATGGACCCCATGTCCTCGGCCCTGGGGTACGGCCTTGAATATACCTATAGCGTGATGGAACGCATTCGTCTGGCAGCGCTCCTGCAGAACGATCCCATGATGCAGACCCCGATCATCTGTGATATCGGCGCGAATGTCTGGAAGGTAAAGGAGACCATGGCGCCCGATGCCGAGGTGCCGGAGTGGGGCAAGTTGGAAGACCGCGCCCTCGCCTGGGAAGCCGTCACCGCCTCGGCCATGATCACGGCGGGCGCGGACATGCTGATCATGCGCCATCCCGGCGCTGCGGCAAAGGCAAAGGAATTCATCGCGGAGTTGATGGGATAGTGCCCGCGACGATCGCGGGAATTGTACATTGAAAAGTGAAAATTTAAAATTACCAATCTTCAATTTCCAACTCATTATAAGGTTTTTCCGAAAGGAGCTCCATAATGGCACTATCCGGAATTGAAATATTCAAACATCTCCCCAAGACAAACTGCAAGAAGTGCGGCCACCCGACCTGCCTCGCCTTTGCCATGAAGCTTGCCGCAAAGCAGGCGAGCCTCGATGCCTGCCCGGACGCGTCTGACGACGCCAAAAAGATCCTGGGCGAATCAGCCGCGCCGCCGATCCGGGACATCACCCTCGGTGTCGGAGACAAGGCCGTGAAGGTGGGCGGCGAGATCTGCCTGTTCCGCCACGAAAAGAAATTTTTCAACCCCAACCTCTTCGCGGTCGCGATCAAGGCCTCCGAAGCCGGTGACGCTGCTGCAAAGAAGATCGATGCGGTCAAGACCTCCGAGATCGACCGGGTCGGCCAGAAGCTGCGGGTTGACGCCATAGCCGTGACCGACGAGGGCGGCGACGCGGCGAAGTTTGCCGCTGTCGTGAAGCAGGTCGTGGACGGCGCGCCGGGCGTGCCGTTGATCCTGGTGAGCAAGGACCCCGCGACCATTGAAGCGGGAATCGCGCACTGCGCGGACAAGAAGCCGTTGATCTACGCGGCGACTGCCGAGAACGCGGAGGCAATGGCCAAGATCGCCAAGGAGAAGAAGGCCTCTCTTGCAATTTCAGCAGACGGACTTGATGCACTCACCGCCCTGTCCGAGAAGGTCAAGGCCCTCGGCGTTGACGATCTGGTCCTCGACTCGGGCGCGCGCAAGGCCAAGGACATGATCGAGCACTACACCATTATTCGCCGCGCAGCGATCAAGAAGAATTTCAAGCCCCTCGGATACCCGGTCATCGCTTTCGCGAACCGCGACAATACCGTCTCCGAGGCCATAACCGCCGCCGTCGGCACGATGAAGTACGCTTCCATCATCATCGTGAACAACGTTGAAAAATGGAAGATGCTTGCGTTGCTGTCGCTGCGCCAGAACATCTATACCGACCCGCAGGTGCCGATGCAGGTTGCCCAGAACATCTACAAGGTCGGCGACGCGAAAGAGGGCTCGCCGCTCATGATCACCACCAACTTCTCGCTCTCGTACTTTATCGTACGCGGCGAGGTGGAGAACAGCAAGGTGCCGGCGTGGCTCGCCGTCATGGACAATGAAGGGCTTTCCGTGCTCACGGCCTGGGCCGCGGGCAAGTTTACCGCCAGCAAGATCGCCCAGTTCGTCACCGAGAGCGGCGTGGAGAAAAACATCAACCACAAGGAGCTTATCATTCCCGGCTACGTGGCGGTGCTTTCCGGATCGCTGGAAGAGAAACTGCCGGGCTGGAAGATCACCGTGGGACCGCGGGAAGCGAACGGATTGCCGACCTTCCTGAAGGCGAGAGCATAAAAAACTTAAGTACAATGAAAAATGAAGGTTGTAAAATGAAAATTTAAAATTTTCAATCTTCAATTTCCAATTTCCAATTCCGGCTTGTCCGGGCAAGGAGTTACCCATGTCAAAAGTCATTGCCACCGGAGCCATTCTGGGCTCCCACTACTATGTGAAGCAGGCCGAGGCGCTTGTCGAGAAGGCCATTACCGAGAAAGGCGCGGATTTCAAGTTTGAGTTCCCCGATACGGCGTATTTTCTGCCGCAGATGTTCGCCATGACGGGTTTTGAGGTCCGCACCCTCGGCGACATGAAGACCGCGCTCGAGCAGAAGGTGAAGCCGCTTGTCACGAACGTGCCTGACGATCATCATTACAAACCGTATCTGGGAGAGGCGCTCGACGCGGGCATGGTGACGCTTTTTGCCCAGGAAATGATCATGGCCATCCGGTACATCTACGGCGAGGAGCCCGTGAAGGACGATTCCATCGGACTCACGTACAACGGGTTCATCTCGGACACCATTCTCCGGAACCTCGGCGTGCAGCTGGTGGACGGCTCCATGCCGGGCTACGTGGTGATCGTCGGAGCAGCGGACAGCGATGAACAGGCCTTCGAGATCGCCAGGGACCTCCAGCAGAAGAACATCCTTACGCTCCTGTGCGGCAATGTGAACGGCAATAGCGTGACCAAACAGCTCCTCCGGAAGGGCGTACAGCTCGGCTGGGACACCCGCCTCGTGCCGCTCGGCCCTGAAGTGGAGCATGCCATCTATGCCGTGAACTGGGCCGCGCGGGCGGGCATCACGTTCGGCGGCATGAAGGGCGGTGATTACAAGAAGATACTCAAATACTCCAAGGACAAGGTATTCGCCTTCGTCATGGTGCTCGGCCCCCTGAACGACCGCATTTGGACCACGGGCGCCGGCGCCATCGACATGGGTTTCCCGGCGATCGCGAACACGGACATCCCGACCATTGAGGTCACCGGCGTCACGATCTACGAAGAGGTGGCCAAGGAGCTTGATCCCGCGAAGCTTGTGCAAAAGTGCATCGAGGTGCGCGGTCTCAAGATCACGGTTTCCAAACCACCCATCCCGGTTGCCTTTGGACCGGCTTTCGAGGGCGAGCGCATCCGGAAAGAGGACATGCATATCGAGTTCGGCGGCCAGCGCACACCGGCCTTCGAGTGGCTCCATATGGTGGACCTGAACAACATCGAAGACGGCAAGGTCACGATCGTCGGCAAGGATGCCGAAGAACGATATAAGAAGGGCGGCCAGATGCCGCTCGGCGTTGTCATTGAGGTAGGCGGCCGGAAGATGCAGAAGGACTTTGAACCCGTGCTTGAGCGCAAGATCCATCACTTTGTCAATGAAGCGCAGGGGATCTGGCACATGGGCCAGCGCGACCAGAACTGGTTCCGCGTGAGTAAAGCCGCGCTCGCCGAAGGGTATGTGCTCAGGCACTTCGGCGACATTCTCACAACCCAGCTCAAGCACAAATTCAACAACATCGTGGACAAGGTCCAGGTGACCCTCTATGTGGACGAGGCCGACGTGACGGCGAAGGTCGAGGAGGCGCGCAAGCACTATCTGGAACGTGACATCCGCCTCGCGACCATGACCGACGAGTCCGTTGACACCTACTATTCCTGCCTCCTCTGCCAGAGCTTCGCGCCGAACCACGTATGCGTCGTGTCTCCCGAGCGGCTCGGTCTTTGCGGCGCCTACAACTGGCTCGATGCCAAGGCAGCCTATGAGATCGACCCGAACGGCGCGAATCAGCCGGTGATGAAGGGCGAGACCCTCGATGCGGTCAAGGGGCGCTGGAAGGGCGTGGACGAATATGTGTACACGAATTCTCACCAGGCGCTCGAATATTTCAATGCCTACACCATCATGGACGCGCCCATGACGTCCTGCGGATGCTTTGAGTGCATCATGGCCATCGTGCCCGAGGCAAACGGCGTGATGATCGTGAACCGCGGCTACACGGGCATGACCCCCATTGGAATGAAGTTCTCGACCCTTGCCGGCACCGTGGGCGGCGGCGCCCAGACCCCGGGCTTCATGGGCATCGGAAGATTCTTCCTTACGAGCAACAAGTTCCTGTCGGCGGACGGCGGATTCAAACGCATCGTCTGGATGACCAAGAACCTGAAAGAGTCCTTTGCCGAACAATTCAAGAAACGCGCCGAAGAAGAGGGGATCCCTGATCTGATGGACAAGATCGCCGATGAGACCGTGGCTGAGGATTCGGACAAAATGATGGAGTTCCTGACCGCCAAGGGCCATCCGGCGCTCACCATGGACCCGATGTTCTAGAAGAATCAAGACCCGGAAGGCGGAAGTCGGGAGGCGAAAGGGGATTATAGCATTTCCCCCTCACGCCTTTCACCTCACCCCTTCCGGTTTTTTTGTCTCAAGAGGACGGGAATGATGGAAGAAAAACTTGAAGGCATACTATCGCGGTACCGCGAGAACGAAGGGAACCTGATCTCGATCCTGCAGGACCTCGAGAGCGAATTCGGTTATCTGCGTGAAGACGCGATCACCTGGATCTCCGAGCGGCTCGATGTCCCGCTCGCGAAGTTCTACGGCGTTGCGACCTTCTATGCGCAGTTCCATCTGAAGCCGAGGGGCAGGAACGTGATCACGGCATGCTGCGGCACCGCGTGTCATGTCAAGGGGTCCGAGCGGCTGATCGACAGCCTGGTAAAAGAACTGGCCATCCCCGCGGGCGAGGACACGTCGGAAGATCTCAAGTTCACCGTTGAAAAAGTAAATTGTGTCGGCGCGTGCAGCATCGCGCCGGTTATCATCGTTAATAAAACAGTGCACGGCAAGATGACGCCGGACAAGCTCACAAAAGAGATGAAAACGCTTAAGGCGGAAGAGCAGCAGCACGCGTAAAATGCAAAAATCTGAGGGATGCGGCGTCCTCAATTTTGCATTTTGAAGAAGCCATGCTGCCTTCATTAGCGGTTTCGGAGTTTTCATGAAGAAAGACATATCGATAAAAGTATGTATGGGCACCGGCGGGATCGCTGCCGGCGGCGTCGCGGTGATGTCCACCTTCGAACAAGCGCTTGCGGACGCCGGCCTCCGGGCGACTGTCGAGAAGAACTGCTCGATGCACAAGGTCGGCTGCCGGGGATTCTGCGCCCGTGACGTTCTCGTGGACGTGGTCATCAACGGGAACAAGTCCACGTATCAGTACATCAAACCGGAAATGGTCGAGCGGATCGTGAACGAGCACATCGTGGGAGGCGTCCCGGTCGCGGACTGGCTCGTGTCGGATGACTACCACACGTTCCACGACAAGCAGGTGAAGGTCGTGCTCTCGGACTGCGGCGAGGTTGACCCCGAGGACATCGATTCCTATATCAGCCGCAATGGATACGAGGCCACGAAGAAGGTCCTCTTGACCATGACCCCTCAGGAGACGATAGACGTGATCAAGGCGTCAGGGCTCCGGGGACGGGGGGGCGCCGGTTTCCCGACCGCGGTGAAGTGGGATATGGCGATCAAGGCCCCCGGTCCGAAAAAATATCTGATCTGTAATGCCGACGAGGGAGACCCGGGCGCGTTCATGGACCGCTCCGTTGTCGAAGGGAATCCCCACGCCGTGATCGAGGGGATGATTATCGGCGCTTATGCCATCGGCGCGCCGTACGGATACGTTTACATCAGGGCGGAATACCCGCTTGCCGTGGAACGCCTCCACCTTGCCATCAAGCAGGCCAAGGAGCGCGGTTTTCTCGGCAAAAACATCCTCGGCAAGGGCTTCGATTTCATGATCAAGGTAAAGCTCGGCGCGGGCGCTTTTGTCTGCGGCGAAGAGACGGCGCTTATAGCATCCATCGAAGGCAAACGCGGACAGCCGCGTGCCAAGCCGCCCTTCCCGGTCCAAAAGGGACTCTGGGGCTATCCTACCATCATCAATAATGTTGAGACGCTCGCAAACGTGCCGTACATCATGCGCAAGGGCGCCGCGTGGTACGCGGCCATGGGCACGGAGAAGAGCAAGGGCACCAAGGTTTTCGCGCTCACCGGCAAGATCCTGAACTCGGGCCTCATAGAGGTCCCGATGGGCATCCCGCTCAGGGAGATCATCTACGACATAGGCGGCGGCATCGAGGGCGGCAGGAAGCTCAAGGCGGTCCAGACCGGCGGTCCCTCCGGGGGGTGCATACCGGCCAGCATGGTTGACACGCCTGTTGATTATGAATCGCTCGGCAAGGTCGGCTCTATCATGGGATCCGGCGGAATGGTGGTTCTGGACGAGACCAACTGCATGGTGAACATGGCCAAGTACTTCCTCGAGTTCACCAAGTCCGAATCCTGCGGCAAGTGCGTGCCCTGCAGAGTCGGCACCAAGCGTCTTCTAGAAATTCTCACCAGGATTACCGAAGGCCGGGGAAGGACAGGCGATATTGAGCTGCTGGAGACCCTGAGCAGCGACGTCAAGACGTCCTCTCTTTGCGGACTGGGCCAGACAGCGCCGAACCCCATCCTGAGCACGATCAAATATTTCCGCGACGAGTACGAAGCGCATATCAACGAAAAGCGCTGTCCCGCTGGTGTGTGCAAGGACCTCCTGACATACAGCATAATCGAAGCGACCTGCACGGGCTGTACCGCATGCGCGCGGGTTTGTCCCGCGGGAGCCATTACGGGAGAAAAGAAAAAACCGCACGTTATCAACCAGGACCTCTGTATCAAGTGCGGCGCTTGTTTCGATAAGTGCAAGTTCAAGTCAATTAAAAAAGGGTAGCATATGATGAATCTCACCATAAATGGCAGGCACATAACCGTTCCCGACAACGCCACGATCCTTGATGCGGCACGGCGGAACGATATCTACATCCCCACGCTCTGCGACGATCCGCGGCTCGAGCCCCATGGCGGATGCAGGCTCTGCCTGGTCCAGGTGAAGGGCCTGCCCCGTCTGGTTTCCGCGTGCACCACGCCGGCGACCGAGGGCATGGTGGTGGAAACCTCGAACGAGCAGATCGAGCGCCAGCGCCGCACCATTGTGGAACTCCTCCTGTCCGACCATCCGAATGACTGCATGGTCTGCGCGCGGGCCGGCGACTGCACACTGCAGGAACTCGCCTATTTCTACGACCTCCGGTCGAACCGGTTCTACGGTGAACGGCGGCAGTACGCCAAAAAGGACATGAACCCGTTCATCGAACGGGACATGGAAAAATGCATTCTCTGCGGCAAATGTGTGCGCGTGTGCGAAGAGATCCAGGGCTTCGGCGCGATCGATGTGGCAGGCAGGGGATTCGCCGCCAAAGTAACACCGCCCTTTGAAAAGGACCTGGATTGTGAGTTCTGCGGCCAGTGCGTGAGTCTCTGTCCCACAGGCGCGCTGATCGGCAAACAGTCGCTCGGCAAGGGCAGACAGAAGGACGTGAGGGAAGTTGAGACCGTCTGCGGCTACTGCGGCTGCGGGTGCAACCTCACTCTGCACATTAGCAGGAACGAGGTGGTGCGCGTCACATCGCGGCCGGATACCATCAACGAAGGATGGCTCTGCGTCAAGGGACGGTATGGCCAAAGTTTTATCAACAGTCCTGACCGGCTCACGACGCCGCTTATTAAAAAAGAGGGTAAGTTCGTCCCCGCCTCGTGGGACGAGGCGCTCGGGTATGTTGCCGAGCGGCTCAGCGCCATCAAGCAGAAACATGGTGCGGATGCCATCGGCGGCCTCTCCTCCGCACGATGTACAAATGAAGAGAACTACCTGTTCCAGAAATTCATCCGCGCGGTCATCGGCACGAACAACGTCGATCACTGCGCGCGCCTCTGACACAGCTCCACGGTGGCCGGTCTGGCCGCTGTATTCGGTTCCGGGGCAATGACGAACTCCCTGCAGGAGATCGAGAACAACGATGTGCTGTTCGTCATCGGCTCCAACACCAAAGAGAGCCACCCCATCATCGCGCTCAAGATGATCAAGGCCAAGCGGAAAGGCGCGAAGATCATTGTCGCCGACCCGCGCCGGGTGCCGCTGGTGCGGTTCGCGGACATCTGGATACAACACAAACCGGGCACGGATGTGGCGCTTCTGAACGGGATGATGCACGTGATCATCAAGGAAGGCCTCGTGAAGAAGGACTTCATTCTGTCCCTGACCGAGGGTTTTGATGATGCGTTCAGGAAAAACCTGGAAGAGTACACGCCCGAGGCAGTATCGAAGATCACCGGCGTGCCGGCTGACACGATCATCAAGGCCGCCCGCATGTACGGATCATCGGATAGAGCAGGCACGTACTATACCATGGGGATCACGCAGCATGCTCACGGCACGGAGAACGTGTTCTCCATCGCCAACCTCGCGCTTATGACGGGCAACCTCGGCAGGGAAAGCGTGGGGGTGAATCCGCTCCGCGGCCAGAACAATGTCCAGGGCTCCACGGACATGGGCTGCATCCCGAACAATTATCCGGGATACCAGGGAGTCGCTCTTCCGGCGATCAGGCAGAAGTTTGAGGACCTCTGGAAGGTGAAGCTGTCCGACAAGGTCGGCATGACCGCCACGGAGATGATACCTGCCGCGGCCAAGGGCACGCTGAAGGCCCTGTACATCATGGGCGAGAACCCTGCTGTCTCTGATCCCGACACGACGCATACGATCAAGGCGCTCAAGGCGCTCGACCTGCTCGTGGTCCAGGACATCTTCATGACCGAGACAGCTGAGCTGGCACACGTTGTGCTGCCCGGCGTTTCGTTTGCCGAGAAGGACGGGACATTCACGAACACCGAGCGCCGGGTGCAGCGTGTAAGGAAGGCGATAAACTCCCCGGGAATTGCGTGGGAGGACTCGCGTATCATCGGAGAACTTGCCAAAAAAATGGGGCATGAGCTGCCGTATATGCCTGTCGCGGACATATTCCGCGAGATCGGGCAGGCATGGCCCGCGATGGCCGGCATGAACTACGCCAGGCTCGCGGGCGGCGGCCTCCAGTGGCCCTGTCCGACGCCGGACCATCCGGGTACGCGGTTCCTGTTCAAGGACGGATTTCCGCGCGGCAAGGGCAGGTTCACCCTCGTAACGTACAAACCCTCTGTCGAGCTTGCGGACAAGGACTATCCCTTCATCCTTACCACCGGCAGACTGCTGTTCCAGTACCATACCGGCTCCATGACGAGACGGGTGAAAGAGATCGACACGGTGTCGCACGAGGCCTTTATCGAGATCAATGCCGCTGATGCGAAGGACCTGTTGCTCGACAGCGGAATGAAGGTAAAGGTCAGCTCGCGCAGGGGTTCCATCACCGTCAAGGCGCTCGTTTCCAGGCGTCCGGCAAAGGGCGTGGTGTTCATCCCGTTCCATTTCAAGGAAGCGGCGGCCAACGTGCTCACGAGCAGCACCTCACTCGACCCGGTGGCCAAGATCCCGTCGTTCAAGGTATCGGCGGTAAGGCTCGAGAAGGTGTGATTCCATTAACGGCTTGAACGGTTTAAACAGTTTGAACGCTTAAGCCGATTAAATTAAAAAACAAAAAGGAGGATTTGATATGCCCTATGATGCAACGAAGTTAGCTGACTGGCAGATTTCCGAGGAAGCGGAAAAGAAGATGCCAACTCCGGAAGCGTGGCGCGAGAAACTGGGTTTGCACAAGGACGAGATGCTGCCCATGGGCCGCCTGTCCAAGATCGACTTCCTTAAGGTCAACGAACGTCTCAAAAATAAGCCCGACGGCAAGTACATCGAGGTGACAGCCATCACCCCGACCCCGCTGGGCGAAGGCAAAAGCACTACCTCGTGCGGTTTGATGGAGGGTCTCGGCAAGCGAGGCGTGAACGTCGGCGGCGCGCTGCGTCAGCCGTCAGGCGGTCCCACCATGAACGTAAAGGGCACCGCAGCGGGCGGCGGCAACTCTTTGCTGATCCCCATGACCGAGTTTTCACTCGGTCTCACCGGCGACATCAATGACATCATGAACTCCCACAACCTGGCCATGGTGGCGATGACCTCCCGGATGCAGCACGAGCGCAACTATAACGACGAGCAGCTGGCCCGTCTCACGAAGATGAGGCGTCTCGACATCGATCCCACCCGCGTCGAGATGGGGTGGATCATTGACTTCTGCGCCCAGAGCCTCCGCAACATCATCATCGGCATCGGCGGCCGGACGGACGGCTTCATGATGCAGTCCAAGTTCGGCATCGCGGTCGGGTCCGAGTGCATGGCCATCCTGTCCATAGCCAAAGACCTCGCTGACCTGAAACAGCGCCTGAACAACATAACCGTTGCCTTCGACAAAAGCGGCAAGCCGGTCACCACGGGCGATCTGGAAGTCGGCAATGCCATGGCCGCCTTCATGCGCAATACTATCAACCCCACCCTCATGTGCACGGCTGAGTATAACCCCTGCCTGGTACATGCCGGTCCTTTTGCGAACATAGCCGTGGGCCAGTCATCCATCATCGCCGACCGGGTCGGCTTGAAGCTGTTCGACTACCATGTGACCGAGTCCGGCTTTGCCGCGGATATCGGGTTTGAAAAGTTCTGGAACGTCAAGTCCCGCTTCAGCGGCCTGAAACCCCACGTTTCGGTGCTCACCACTACCGTCCGCGCACTGAAGATGCATGGCGGCGGCCCCAAGGTGGTGGCCGGCAAGGCCCTGCCCGAAGAGTACACCAAGGAGAACGTGGGCCTGGTTGAAAAGGGCTGCGCTAACATGGTCCACATGATCAACGTCATCCGCAAGTCCGGCATAAACCCGGTGGTCTGCGTAAACCGTTTTTACACTGATACGAACGCCGAAGTGGCCGCAGTCAAGAAGGCCGCCGAAGCAGCCGGCGCCCGCTGCGCGGAATCCCAGCACTGGCTCAAAGGCGGCGAGGGGGCGCTGGAACTGGCCGATGCGGTCATTGACGCCTGCAACGAGAAGACCGATTTCAAGTTCCTCTACCCGCTTGAGATGAAGCTGCGCGACCGGGTGGCGAAAATTGCCAAGGAGGTCTACGGCGCGGATGGTGTTTCCTGGTCGCCCGAAGCGGAAGCCAAGGCCAAGATGCTGGAAAACGATCCCCAGTACGCGGACTACGCCACCATGATGGTCAAGACCCATCTCAGCCTCACCCATGATCCGACCCTCAAGGGAGTGCCCAAGGGCTGGACGCTGCCCATCAGGGATGTGTTGATCTACTCGGGGGCCAAGTTCCTGTGCCCGTGCGCAGGAGCGATCAGCCTCATGCCTGGAACGAGTTCCAACCCGGCATTCCGCCGCGTGGACGTGGATGTGAACACCGGCAAGGTCTCAGGGTTGTTTTAAAAAGTTTAGGAAACAGAAAGCCTCCAGATATTCATTCTGAAGGCTTTCTGTATTTTTAAAGGTATTTGGATCTTTATTGCTATTCGATTTTCTTATGGGGTTTTTTTAAAGCCTTGAATTCCTCTAACGCTTTCTTCCCGCATTCCGGGCAATAACCATGGCTGAAATCAGCTTCAGAATGCTCGGTGATATAGACTTCCATTTCGTTCCATGAACCATTGTCATCACGGATCTTTTTACAGGAAGAGCATATCGGCAGGATCCCGCGCAGCTGCTTGATCGTGGCAAGCGCTTTTTGAAGTTCCGCAATGAGGTTGTTCTTTTCCTCATCAGCTTTTCGCTTGTAAAGGGCCACCTCTATGGCAATATGCAGCTCCCGGCTATTGCAGGACTTGAGGACATACCCATACGGCTCGGTAACCTTAGCCTCCTGAAATATTTTTTCCTCGGAAAATGCGGTGAGGTAAATAATCGGCGTATTAAATCGTTTTCTTATTATTTCAGCTGTTCTGATCCCGTCCAGGGCCCCGCTCAGCAATATGTCCATTAGCACTAAATTCGGGTTTAGCGCCGCAACTTTTTCTATGGCCGCCTCCCCGGATGAAACCGTGTCGCTGATTTCATAGCCGAACGATTCCAGGCTGTTCTTTAAATCCAATGCAACAAGGCTGTCGTCCTCGACAATCAATATCCGTGGAGCAATCATTACTGCACCCCCTTTTCGTACTTCAGCGCATCAATTTTAACGTTACTTCATGCTTCCTGTCAATTCATTTCGATCAGCGTTAATTCCCCTTTTTCAAGGTATTATTATAGCAGGCATTTTGCCCCCGGTCTGTGCACCATGTCTCCGAAGAGAACGGAAAAACAGAAGAAAGTCGGCTGAAGAAATTAGTAGTTGTCATGACGCAAATCATATGCTTTACTTGCAACAAGCGGTATAGTCATCTACAAAGGAGAACAACCATGGACCTGAGCTCGAAAACCAAAGTAAATGATCTTCTCGCCGTCTATCCTTTTCTGAAGGATTTTCTGATCAGCCTGAACCCGGAATTCAAGATGCTGGACAATGCGTTCCTGCGAAAGACCGTTGGGAAACTTGCGACTCTGGGGAAGGCCGCGATGATCAGCGGTATGGACGTGAAAGAACTTCTTGACGATATCGCCGGAGAGATCAAAAAGAAGACCAACGGGATTGTTTCAGTATCCTACGATGAGGCAGGCAAGGGCGAACAGGATATCCGGATCGATACGATGAAGGATATCATCAAGGATCTCCATGCGGGGAAGGACGTTGACTCCCAGAAAAAGAAATTCGGAGAGCTGATCAAGGACGTGACGCCGTGGGAGATCGCTCAGATGGAGCAGCGTCTCATTGCCGAAGGAATGCCGGAAACGGAGATCAAGAGCCTCTGTGACGTGCACGTGAAGGTGTTTCAGGAGGCGCTGGAGCACGGGACCGTGCCCGGCCTGCCTGCCGGCCATCCGGTGCACACGCTGATGCTCGAGAATCGTGCCTGCGAGGGTATTTTAAAAGAGGCAGAGGCAATAAAGGACTTCTCAAAGGAGAAGACCAGGTTGCTCGATATCCTTGACCGCCTTGGCCAGGTTGACAAACACTACCTTCGTAAAGAGAACCAGCTCTTCCCGATCCTTGAGGCAAAAGGCATCACCGGGCCGTCCAAGGTCATGTGGGCTCTCCATGACGATATCCGGGGATTCATCAAGGACGTGCGGAAGAGGGTGGCGGACAACAAGATGGAGCAGGTGGCCATCACAGCCCTGGTCAGGATGGTGGGCGACATGATCTACAAGGAAGAGCATATCCTTTTTCCCATGGCGCTCGAGACACTGACCGAGGAGGACTGGGTAAAAGCAGGGAAGGGCGAAGAAGAGATCGGGTATGCCTGGATCAAGCCGGAGACGCAGTGGAAGGCTTCCGAGGAATCCATACCGCAGGCGCTCCTGGCTGACAAGGTCGGCAGTCTGAACCTCGACACAGGCCAACTCACGCCGGACCAGGTGAACCTGATGCTGACGCATTTGCCGATCGACATCTCATTCGTCGATGAAAAGGACGAGGTTGCGTACTACTCGGCGTCCCCTGAACGCATCTTTCCGCGCAGCCCGGGTGTGATCGGGAGGAAGGTGCAGAACTGCCATCCGCCCAAGAGCATGGGCGCGGTGCAGAAGATCCTGGATGAGTTCCGCGCAGGGAACAAAGACAAGGCCGATTTCTGGATCCAGATGCAGGGAAAGTTTCTTCTCATCAGGTATTTCGCGGTCCGCGATGCTGAAGGCAGGTACCGCGGCTGTCTTGAAGTGAGCCAGGATGTTACGGCGATCAGGAAGCTTGAGGGACAGAAACGATTGCTTGATTGGGAGTGAGACGGAAAGAACTCATCGAGGTTATAGCGTTCGTGGAGTCTCGAGCGTGAGCACCTTAACAGGCTGTTGAAAAAGTCTTTTTGTGGTTCGACAGGCTCACCACGAACGGATAAATACGAATAAATTCAATACACGCTCCGTTCGCCCTGAGCTTGTCGAAGGGTAAACTAAGTGTTTTTCAACAACCTGTTAAGAGCTTAAGGAACTCCACAGAAGCTATGGTCTATTCGGGAACTTCCCCTGAGGAACTCTGAATAGGCAGGCCCATCGGTTGCGCGCGGAATCAATACTCCTTCCACTGTTCTTTCCAGCGCTCGAAGCTGGCCAGCGGCTTCAAGTCCGACAGCGAATGACCGTCGGTGATGTGTTCCAGCGCGTTTTTCGCCTTTTCAAACAGCGGATAGGTTTCTTTGACGTGTATCTTTTTGTCCGTAAATATCGCACCTTCAAAGCAGTTGATCGCCCGGTAGGCGTCCACTTCCAGCGTCATGTCCACGACGCCCTGACCGTTGAGCTGCCAGGTGAGCAGATCGGTCTTCAGTTTGACCGACTGCACCTCTCCCATTTGACCAAATACGTCTTTCAGCCTTTCCTCGGTTATGCTATTTGGTAAATTTTCCACGCTGATTTTCATCGTGCCCCATCTCCTCATTGCTCATTATTGCAAAGTGCGCTTGTTACTGGTATCTACTATAGCAGAAATCTGTCGATTAGGGAAGCGGCTGCCAAATAAATCCGATTACGAATCATCAGAAATGCAGCTTTGCGATAGATACCTCTTGCGCATGGTATTTGCTCCATCTTTTGGCTTGTCTAATCCAGACTGATAGGCTATTATTGCACCGTATGAAGACCTGTCATGCCTGTAAGAAGGAACTCTCCGACGACCTGAAGGTCGGACGAAAAGATGATTGCCCTTCCTGCGGCGCTGATCTGCGGTGCTGTCTCAATTGTGTGTTTTATGACCGCGCGGTTTCGAAACAGTGCCGGGAGACGGTCACGCAGTTGGTGAGAGAAAAAGAAAAGGCCAATTTCTGCGATTATTTTGTGTTCACTGAAAACCGGATTGCCGCGGCGGATGCCGGGAGCGCACAGGCACGCAAGGCCCTGGATGATCTGTTCAAAAAATAATCGGTTCGGACGCTCGTATGATAAAACTTGATAAAAAAACCATCACCGGGCTCGTTGTGGCCTGTCTTGTTCTCGCCGGTTTTATTTACCTGCTGTACTCGTATGGTTTCATCGAATACTTTACCGACCACCAGCGTTTGCTGAATCTCATCAAAGAGCATCGGGCAAACGCGGCCTTAATTTTCATCGGACTTCAGGCGCTGCAGGTTGTTGCGGCACCCGTTCCCGGCGAGGCGACGGGTTTCGTCGGCGGGATGTTCTTCGGCACAGGGTGGGGGATCCTGTATTCAACGATCGGCCTCACTCTCGGATCATGGCTGGCGTTCATGCTTGCCCGTCTTGCCGGCCGGCCCCTGGTCGAGCTGGTCGTGAAGGCCGAGACGATCAAACGCTACGATTATGTGATGAAGCACAAGGGTCTGTTCCTCGCTTTTCTCATGTTTCTGGTCCCCGGTTTTCCCAAGGACATTCTCTGCTATCTCCTCGGATTGGGACACATGGGGCAGCGTGATTTTCTGCTCGTGTCCACAACGGGTCGCCTGCTTGGGACCACGCTGCTCACCCTCGGGGGGACGTTGTTCCGTGACAAACGGTATGGAGCGTTGTTCACGCTTCTCGGGGCCAGCCTTTTTCTCATTCTGATTACGATGGTCTACCGAGAGACAATCGAGCGCTGGTTCCGCAGGCAGCGGGCCGCGCAGTTCCTCAAACATCGCGCTGACCGCGCAAAACTGAAAAAGGACAACAAAGACTAGATTCCCTTGCGGGCCTTGTCCCGACGGTCCTTGCTGATACCGCTCAGGCGGTCCGCATATCTCTTGTTGATGATCGCGCAGACCTCTTCCGGCTCTTCCACGATGTGCATGAGCTCGAGGTCCTCCTTGTTGATGCTGTCCGCCGCAAGCACGGTCTTCTTCATCCAGTCGATCAACCCCGACCAGTATTCCCTGCCCACGAGCACCACGGGGAACCCCCGGATCTTTTTCGTCTGGATGAGCGTGAGCGCCTCGAACAGCTCGTCCAGGGTGCCGAAGCCGCCCGGGAAGATCACATACGCCACTGCGTACTTTACGAACATAAGCTTGCGCACGAAGAAGTAGCGGAACTCAACCCGCACGTCCTGGAACTCGTTCGGGATTTGCTCCGTGGGAAGCGCAATGTTCAGGCCCACCGACGTGCCGTTCGCGTTCTGCGCACCCTTGTTCGCGGCTTCCATGATGCCGGATCCGCCTCCCGAGATCACGGCAAAACCATTCTTTGCCAGGTTCTCGGCGACCTTGAGGCACTTGTTGTAGTAGGGAGAACCCGGCTTGAGTCGTGCGCTCCCGAAGATGGTCACTGCAGGGCCGATATTGCTCAAGGCCTCAAAGCCTTCCACCAGTTCAGCCATGATGCGGAATACTCGCCAGGTGTCTGATTTCGCCAGATCTTCCATGCGTTGTCTCTCCCCCCGTTAAAGATGATTGTATTGGTAATGGATATCCGTAAACATTCTGTGGCAGCAAAGCCTGGATCGTAATGCGAGAATTGCTTTTTATGGTTCGCCATACTCCGCGCGATAGATCTGGACAAAGGCATAGAGCAGCGTGACTACGAGCGGGCCGAAGAGAATGCCCAATAAGCCATATACTTTCAGCCCGCCGAGGATCCCGATGAACAGAAAAAACGCAGGAAGGTTTGCTTTTTTCCCGATGAGAAGAGGTCTCAGAAAATTGTCCGGCAGTGACACGAGGATGAGCCCCCAGACCAGGAACAGGATACTGCTGACCTTCGACCCGGTGAAGAACAGGAAAAGCACCCCCGGGACCCATACAAGCGCCGCTCCCCCGATCGGCAGGACGGCCAGGACTGCCGCGATCAGGCCCCAGAATACCGAAAAGGGGATGCCGAACAGGGCGAACCCGATGCCGGTCATGATCCCCTGGATGAGCGCGATCATGAATACCCCGTTGATGACCGCTGTAAAAGTAGCGTGAACCTTCCGAGAGATGGACTGCTTATGCTCGGGAGAGAAGGGAAGCATGTCCATGACCGACCGGTAGTAGGATTCACCGTCCCGGAAAAAGAAAAAGAGCGCGACGAGCATGACCGCAAGATCGATCGCCAGGACCAGGGTCTCATTGAGCAAAAACCCGATCTGTCCCACGAGGCCGGTCGAGAATTCCCCGAGGCCTTTCATGGCCAATCCTGTTACGTCGATCCCGGACAGGAGCGGAAGCGATCGCAGGTTCTCGGTAAGGGAAGTGGAGATCCTGTTCCATAGTTCGAGAAACTTTCCCGACTGAATGCCCTGCGATGCGGATTGATAAAGATCAACGGCCTGTCCTGCGAAGATGACCAGGATGGCAATGGCCGGACCGATTACCGCCAGCAGGGTGATGAGCGTCATGAGTGCAGAGGCAACCCCCGGTCTGCCCTTGAGCAGGCGGAGCACGCGCTGGTGAAGGGGATGCAGTGCCAGCGTGATAATGACCGCCCAGAGCAACGCCGCCGAGAACGGGGCCAGCAGGCGGGCCATCTGGGCGAGAAGAAATATAAAGGCGGCAAAGAAGGCAAGCGCAAAGAGGTGAGCACGGGTTATGAATGGCGGCTGATGGCTGGTCAAGCGTGTGTCCTCGATTCTGAATTTCGGAACTCCGACATGGCAACGGCAAGCCGTATCGCCTCGAGCAGGCTTGCGGGGTCCGCGCAGCCCTTGCCTGCTATATCGTAGGCGGTTCCGTGGTCAACGGAGGTGCGGATGATCGGGAGTCCAACGGTGACATTCACCGCATTTCCGAAGGCGACCATTTTGAGCGGCGCAAGTCCCTGATCGTGGTACATGGCGACAAGGATGTCAAAATAGTTGTTCCGCGCCTTGTAAAACAAGGTGTCGGCGGGGATCGGATCGCTTGCGTTGATGCCTTCGCCCCGCGCTTTGATGATCGCGGGGAGGATCGCGTCCCGCTCTTCAGACCCGAAAAGTCCTCCCTCTCCGGCGTGGGGGTTCAGGGCCGCCACACCGATCCGCGGTTTCTCGATCCCAAAGTATTTCATCGCCTGATGCGCAAGACGCAGGGTTTTAAGAATATTCGTTTGCGTGATGTGGCGGTGCACGTCCTTCAGCGCGACATGGACCGTAGCCAGGATAAGACGCAGCCCGCCTCCCACGAACATCATGCCATACTCTTTTGTTTTCGTAAGGTCGGCAAGAAGCTCGGTATGGCCGGCGTAATGATGTCCGGCCGCGTTCATCATTTCCTTGCTGATCGGCGCGGTCACCAGGGCGTCGGCCTCGTGCTTCATGGTCAGGTCAACGGCCTTCTTAATGTAAGCAACGACCGCCCTGCCCGATGAAACGTCCGGCGTGCCCCACTGGTGTGTATTGAGATTGACGTTTTTAAGGTCAATCACATCAAGTTTGCCTGTGACCGGATGCGCCTGGTCGAGCGATGCAATGCTGTTCACGATCACCGAAAGCCGCATCTCTTTTATCAGTTTATTCATTACGCCCGCGTCGCCGATCACCACCGGCCTGCAGAGCTGAAGGATCTCGGCGCTGTCGACGACCTTGGCGATGATCTCCGGGCCGATACCGGCCGGGTCACCCATGGTTATAACGATCAGGGGTTTTTGTTCCATAACGGGTTATCTCCCGACAACATTATTCTCTTCCTCTCCCGGGGAGAGGCTTGAAGTGAGGGGAAAATTATATAACTATTCAGCAAAATACATAACTGCTCAGGTCAAAATATTGTCCGCAGATTACGCAGATTTCATAGATTAAATCGAATCAGCATTGTCCGGCTATAAAATTGCACTGCCCGAAACCCCCCTCCCTTTTAAGGAGAGGAATAAAGACTGCGAAAGCCTTACTGGACAAGTCTGAAATCGAATTTGAATTATGTTTTTTGAAATCTGAGCCCATCTGCGAAATCTGCGGATAAAAGGGTTTTTCTCTGGTGTAACACCCTGCTGGGTAAAGATGTGCTGAATAGCTGCACATCTATTTCACTTTTTTGACCGTCAACTCAATACTATTTCTTTCGGCAACCGGGTCTCTGATGTTACCCGGTACAGTTCTTCCGGGGATATCTTCCGGGAGGGGGCATTGACCATGCCGACGATCTCAAGATCAACAACGCGCGACAAAAACTTCAGCGTGATGACATCACCCGGCTTCACTTCTTTTGCGGGTTTTGCTTCATGACCGTTCACCAGCACCCTGCCGGCGGAGCACATCTCCTGAGCAACGGTCCTGCGCTTTACGAGCCGGCTGGTTTTCAGGAACAGGTCGAGACGCATGATGCGGTTCACTCGTAAAAGGACGCTCGTGACAATGGAAACGACCCAAGAAACTACCGGATGGAGCCCGCTGCCGCTTCGATCCGTTTAATGGCCTTCTCTTTCCCCATCACCTCGAGCACCTCAAAGATGCCGGGGCTGACCGTGCCGCCGGTGAGCGCCACGCGAACGGGCTGGGCAAGCTTGCCGAGCTTAATGCCGTTCTCTGCGACAAGCGCATTGAAGACCTTTTCCAACTCATCGTGCGTAAAAGGTTCTACTGATTTCAGCCGTCTCGTAAGTTCGGAAAGGAGCGGTGCAACGTCCGGCGTCAGTTGTTTTACCCGCGCCTTCTCGTCCATCACAACTTCATCCATGATAAATGGCAAAGCACCTGTCTTCAATTCCACGAGTGTGTGGCTGCGCTCAGTGAGCAGGGTGACGAGCTTTTTGAACCAGTCAAGGTCCGGCTCGTTTCCCTGCTTCACGACCCCGTCTTTCTTCAGAAGGTCGAGCGCCAATCCGGCGATCCTGCCTGTGTCGGCTTGCTGGATGTAATGATGGTTCAGCCAGAGCAGCTTTTCGGGATTAAAGACAGAGGGGGCCTTTCCCACACTGTCAAGGGAAAATTTCTCGACCAGCTCCTGGCGTGAGAAGATCTCCTGGTCCCCTGACGACCAGCCGAGACGCGAGAGATAGTTCACGAGCGCCTCGGGCAGATAGCCGAGGTCGATATATTCGGTGACCGCCGTGGCGCCGTGGCGCTTTGACAGCTTGGACTTGTCCGGGCCGAGGATCATGGGCAGATGGGCAAATTCCGGCGGATCGTATCCCAGCGCCTGATAAAGCTGGATCTGGCGCGGGGTATTGTTCAAATGGTCGTCGCCCCGGATCACATGGGAGATCTTCATCGTGACGTCGTCAACAACGACGGCGAAGTTGTACGTGGGGAGCCCATCGGAGCGCTGGATGATGAGATCGTCAAGCTGCTGGTTCTCGAACGTTACCGCGCCGTGGAGCATGTCGCGCACGATGGTCTGGCCTTCGTCGGCCGAGAGGAATCGGACCGCCGGCGTCCTGCCTGAAACCGGAGAGGTGAGCGACCGGCACTTCCGGTCGTACTTGGGCGGCTTGCCCGCGGCCATGGCCGCTTTTCTTCGCGTTTCGAGCTCTTCGGGGGTGCAGTAGCAGTAATAAGCCTTGCCGGCCTTGAGCAGACGGTCGACATGCTCTTTGTAGATATCCATGCGCGCGGTCTGACGATAGGGGCCTTCGTCCCAGTCAAGACCGAGCCATTTCATGCCGTCAAGGATGATCCTGATGGACTCGTCCGTGGATCGGGTCTGGTCCGTGTCCTCGATCCTGAGGATGAATTTACCGTTGTGATGGCGGGCGAAGAGCCAGTTGAAGAGCGCGGTTCGTACGCCTCCGATATGCAAGGCACCCGTGGGGCTGGGTGCAAAACGGACCCGAACATTACTGGTCGTACTCATGAGGTAATGGACTCCTTCTGCGGAATGCATGAATTGTGTTGAGGCGTTATTATAACAAATTATCTCTTTAATCTAAAGGGAATTCAATAGAGGCTCTTGCAAAAGTCTTTATTCGTCATTCCCGAAGTCTTTATCGGGAATCCAGTATCCTTTAAAAGCAAACACTTCTGGATACCCGCCTTCGCGGGTATGACGGCAAAAACGGTTTCTTCGATACATTTGCAAGAGGCTCAATAGTTCACCTTTTCATAATTCCTGCGGTCCTGTTGGTATGCCTCTTTAATCATTTTACGGTCGGCCACAGAAGGCTTCTTCCGCAAAAGAATGAAAAAAGGGACGGTTCAAAGAACCGTCCCTTTTTTGTTGAAAATTTGTAGTGAAGTTCAGAGTCGCTTAGAAGCCGAAGGGTTTTGCATAGAGCAGGATGAGCACCACAACCAGTGTGTAGATCGCCAGCGACTCGATCAGGGCCAGACCAACGATCATGGTGGTCATGATCTTGCCGGAGGCCTCTGGGTTGCGCGCAATGCCTTCCACGGCCTTGCTGACGCTCATGCCCATGCCGATGCCGGTGCCGAATGCGGCGACAGCGATCGCAAGGGCTGAAAACGCGGCGACTGTGCCGAAAAAGCCGAGCTTGGCCGTATCGGGTGATGCCGCTGCCTCCGATGCGAACGCGGCGGACGCGACCAGCATCAGACTGAACACCAGGACGATGATTGCAACAGTTCTTTTCATTGTGTTGTCTCCTTTCTTTAAAAGTGGATTTCTGGCCGGAATAGTGCCGGATTACTACCTCCCGGAGGGGTCCCTCCTTTCGGAAGGAATTTCGACCCCGGGGTCAAATGCTTAGTGGTGATCGCCTCCCAGGTGCGCCGCTTCGACGGAACCTGAAAGATAGAGCATGGTCAGCAGGGCGAACACAAGCGCCTGGACAAAGGAGACCAGCAGGCCGAGTCCGAGAATCGGCACCGGCGCGATATACGGCGCCAGGAGCGCAAGCACGAGAAGCAGCTTATGCTTGGCCACCATGTTGCCGAAAAGACGAAAGGTGAGAGACATCACGCGGGCGAGATGGCTGATAAGCTCAATGGGGAGCATGAGCGGCGCAAGTGCCCATATCGGCCCCATAAAATGTTTGATGTATCCGATGCCATGTCGTTTGATGCCGATATAATGGGTCGCAGCGAAGGTCACCAGCGCAAGAGCGAGAGTGGTATTGATATTCGCGGTAGGTGAATCGAATCCCGGGACCAGGCCCTCGAGGTTACATACCAGAATAAAAAGAAACAAGGTGCCGATCAGCGAAAGATAGTGCCTGCCTTCGGGCCCCATGATATCCACAATGAAACTCTCGAGTCCTCCGACAATGGTTTCCAGAAGGTTCTGCACGCCCGTGGGCGCCGTCTTTTTGAGTGAGAAGCGCGCAGCCAGCGAAAGCCCGATAAGAATGGCCATGGCGAGCCAGGCATAGGAGACTTGCACCGGCACATTGGGCGCCAGTGCTTCTAATATCATCGGTCCTTCTTTCATACGTACGCTCCTTAACAATCGCTAAAATACACAAAAAATTTACAGGAACCCGTGTTTTTTGTCAAGCAAAAATCCGGAAAGGCATCATAAAATTTCCTAATGATCATATAGGAGTTTGCTAATGAAATGAACAACAGCGGCTCCGGAAACGAACAATGACTATGGGAGCGTTTACGGAAAACAGGAAGGCAGTCGATTCTATTGAGGTGAAAATCGGAAAACTATTGACGAGTGCGACGTTGTGCCTTCTTATAAGTATCCAGCTTCAGTTCCGCGGGAGATAACGCGCCGGTTGTAGGGCGCGAGTCACAGCGACCCACCCGAACCGAATGTTAAAAAAATTATAGTTCATCACCAGACAGAGGTTTCCGATTTGAAACCTTTGCCAATGTTTTTTTGAAGTCTTCGCGCTTTGCTTTCTTTGCGCGCCCCTCTAAATAATCTTCTGTCATCAATGCGGATATTTTTTCAGCAACTGCAGATGAAATTAGTTGGTTTATGGACACCCCTTCTTTCTTCGCAATTTCTCTGATATGCCGATGAATAGATCCCGGCAAACGTAGACTTAAGGTACTCATAATTTATCCTCCAATAGTTCTTTTGGCGTTATTGGCCTAATCCCGAATTTATCCGCACCCTTGAAATCCGCAGTATTGTAAGTCACCACATATCTTGCTCCCGAGGCAACTGCCAATTCCAATACAAGGTCGTCTTTGGGGTCTGGGAGACGTGGTCGCCATAGATAATATATCTTTTGGTGGTCGCTCAACACCGACCTCATTTAGTGTAATCGGCTTTTTCCCGTGTGGTTTATACGTATCTTCTGTGCAGGGAATGACGACTAAATCTAAGACCAGCATGATTTTATCCTATGGACTAACGCGCGGGTGAGCCGCGCGCTTTTCGCGGCGGTCTCGACCCGTTTGTCGGCAGCGTTATTTCATTTATGCTTTTTGGCTAAAAAGCGTGTAATGAGTTCATTGACTACTTCCGGTTGTTCCTGATGAACGAAATGGCCGGCAGAAGGAATAATATGTTTTTCAAAATCACGGAGAAAAGCTGTCTCCATTCCTTCGGTTGTCTCGACGCCTATGCATCCGTCATTGGCGCCATGCAGATACATTGTTGGAGTGGGAATGGGATCACTCAAGCGTTTCCGTATATCGGCCAAGCCCGGCTGCTGAAGGGCTGGGTTGAACTGGGAACGATAATACCCCAAAGCGGCTTTCAATACAGAAGGTTGTCGAAAAGCTTCCTTGATTTCGTTCATTACTGATTTTGGGCAGGACCAGCCAGGAGACCACTCTTGCCATAACGTTTCTATAAACGCGAAATCGTTATGGGCTATCGCCATCTCAGCGATGGGCAGCTGGAAGAAAAACATGTACCAGGATCGACGTTGTTGTTTTGGGTTGGATACCAGCGCTCGTCCAAAATTTCCTGCGGTCGGTACGGACATGCAGACGATTTTCGAGATTTTATCAGGTGCAAGAATCGCAGCGCTTCGAGCAACTATAGCACCCCAATCGTGACCAATGAGAATCGCGGGTTGTTCCGTAAGTTGATCGATCACCGCCAAGACGTCCTGAACAAGAACTGCAACTTCATAAGGACCATCGGGCGCGGCATCCGATGGAAAATACCCGCGCATGTACGGAGCTACCACTCGGTAGCCGTTTTCTGCAAGGGCAGGGATTTGATGACGATAGGAAATCGGAAGGTCGGGAAAACCGTGCAATGCTATGATGAGAGGCCCCTTTCCCGCTTCGAGTGCATGGATAGTACGACCATTCGCCTCAACAGTGATGCTGTTAAAAGTTGGATCTTTGGCCATTTTGTCTCCTTTTAACTGTTAAGCGGTCTTATCCGCTTGGACTACTGTTTGGAGCAGTACTGTATTTTTCCGGAGCCAACCAGTTATTGATGGGACGGAAACCGCCACAGTAATTCCGAAAATCTGGTAATGGCGGGGAGAAAATTTGAGCGCTTGCGCTCAAAAATGCTCGCTTCCTCGCACTACCAAAACCGCCCCGCCAAATACGGAATTCCGGAATTGGCGGTACGAAAATAATCTGGGTAATCTGCTCATCAATGCTCATCAACAGACAGCCGAGCTTATCATAATATATACCGGCTGGGCAAGAATATTGTGTTGATAAATTTGTTGATTATCCGGCGGACTTATATGGGCTATAATGTTTTCAGGTGATGGTAAGAACTGCAGATAAAAATAAGGAGCCGTTCGTCCCCTCGGAAGCGCACAGCACGACAAGAAAGGCGATCATTGTCGAACTTGTCGAGGGACCGCGCTCTGCACGAGATCTCTCGGCCGCTGTCAGGATATCGGAGCGCGAGGTGTCCGCTCATCTTGAACACATACGGAAGTCTCTCTTGTCGTCAACCCGGCATTTGATGATTGTGCCCGCGGAATGCAAGAAGTGCGGATTTGTATTTGCAAAGCGTGAAAAACTTCGAAGGCCGGGGAAATGTCCTGTGTGCAAAGGCGAGTCGATCCAGGAACAGCGGTTTGTGATAGAAGAGAAGAAGGGATGAAACAGCTTGTTTGCATATTCAAAAAACGGCGGCCCTGATGTCAAGACCGGGCCTTTTTACATAGACTCGATGATTGCCGCGGCAAGGAGCGGGAGCATGATCTCATGATGACCGGTGAGCGCGAAGCCTTGGCCGCCTCCCTGGGTGGGGCGGCGCACCACGTTGGTGTTCGGCCGGTAGTGCTGGACAAAATCCATGTTCACGCTCGTGAAGTGCTGGAGTGAATGCCCGAGGTTCCTGCAAAGGGTCACTGCCTTCAGGAAGATCTCAGGCAGCAGCACGGCGGAGCCGAGATTGATGTATACGCCGCCCTCAAGGTCGGACACGAGGGAACAGAATGTCAGAAAGTCACGGTGAGCGGCTTCGCCGGTCGCCCTGCCGTCGAAGGAGGGATGCATGTGGATGATGTCGGTCCCGATCGCGACATGGACGGTTAACGGGACCTCCAGGCGGCAGCCCGCAGCGAGCAGGCTTTTTTCCTTGAACGGAAAATCACCGTTCTGGATCATTCTGCCGACTGCAGCGCCGATGCCCTCCGTTGGTCCCGCTGATTTGATCGCCTGGTTCAGCATGCTGCCGGTCTCCTCGGCCATACCGAAGGCGCCGCTCAGGATCTCCTTATCAACGTCCTCCGATGTCTTGCCGATCAGGGCGATCTCGAAGTCGTGGATGATGCCGGCGCCGTTCAGTGAGAGGCTCGTGATGATCCCGCGCTCCATCAGGTCGCTGATCACGGGGTTCAACCCGACCTTGATCGCGTGGGCGCCCATGCCGAGCATGACCGGCCGTTTGTCCTTTCGTGCCTGTACGACCGCGGCCACAACGTCCTTGAAATGTCCGGAGGCGAGTATGTTCGGAAGGGAGGAAACGAAATCCTTGAAACTCGCTCCCTTCTTGTGCGGCTTGGAGAAATCGCCGGTCCGGACCTTGCTTTCGCGGCCCTTGATCGAATAGGTCTTTATGCGTGAGGTGTCGATCTTTTTCATACCATTATTTTTTGTGGTTGCCGAACAGCTCTTCATCCACCATCTGGCAGATGACATGGCCGAGCGTGATGTGCGTCTCCTGGATGCGCGCCGTAACCTTCGATTGGACAATGAAGGTATGGTCCGCCTTGTTTGCCAGCTTGCCTCCATTGCCGCCGGTCAGCATGATGGTCCTCATCCCGTTCTTTTTCGCCACGTCGATCGCTCTGACGACGTTCGGCGAGTTGCCGCTCGTGCTGAGGCCGATTGCTACGTCGCCTTCATCACCGAGGGCGGCGAGCTGCTTCGAAAACACTTGTGAATAGTCGTAATCGTTACTGATGCTGGTGAGCACAGCTACGTCGGTGTTCAGCGCGATCGCGGGCAGGGGCGGCCGTTCAATGAGATAACGGTTCACGAACTCGGCGGCGATATGCGAGGCGTCGGTAGCGCTCCCGCCATTGCCGAAGAGGAGGACTTTTTTGCCCTCGCGGAACGCCTGAGCGATAAGCTGGACCACTTCCAAGATTTTATCCACGTTCTCTCTGGCGAATTTAACCTTGATCTGGGCGCTTTCCTCGAATGTTTTTATGATTGCGTCTTTCATGAAGTACTCCCGAAGCGGCAAGAATGATTGAGGGTTTATTATATGGCAAGATGGGTAAATGTCAAGGCGAAAAGGAAGTCCATGCAATGAGATTCGCAACAAATAGCAGGGCCCCGGTACAATAGCGATATACCGGGGCTGACGGAGGAATAATCCACGGCCGCCCCCGGAAGCTGTTGCGAGACCAGCGGCAACTGTGGATCGATAGGTATTGTTGATCTATGTATACCATGTATTTTCTGTTTTGTCAAGTTTTTGCTGTTTGCGCGGAAGTGCCCTCAAAATAAGGGAATTAGATCGGGTCGGTTCGGCCACGGGGGTATGGCGATAACGTGAAGAGACGAGTTTCACGAATCAGGACGAATTCCAAAGTTTTCATTCGCGTACGTTGTGATACTGCCTTGGCATGTTTGGTCGTCGAGCAGACTGTTGAAAAAGTGTTGTAAGTGGTTCGACAAGCTCACCACGAACGGCAATAAAAATTCAATGATCACTCCGTTCGTCCTGAGCCTGTCGAAGGGGAACGGAGGGTTTTTCAACAGCTGACTATATCAGATAAGTAAAAAATCCGCCAGTTTGCCGAACTCCGCTACATTCAGCGTTTCAGCCCTGCGTCCGAGGTCGATGCCGGTGCTGTTGAAAACTGCGTCCATCTTTTCCTGAGGGGACTTCAGCTGTTTCAGGGCATTCCGGAGAGTCTTCCGGCGCTGGGAAAATGCCGCTTTGATAACGCGGATGAAGAAGGCCTCGTCTTTTACCATGACCGCGGGCTGGTCGCGCAGCGTAAGGGTGATAACAGATGAGTCAACCTCGGGATTGGGCGTAAAGGCGCCCGGCGGGACCTTAAATTCTATCCTCGGCAAAGTGTAGAACTGCACGAGCACCGAGAGATATCCGTATTCTTTTCCCCCGGGCGGAGAAGCGATACGTTCCGCGACTTCCTTTTGGAGCATGAGCGTAAGGCTGATGAACTTATCGCGGTGCACGATAAGCTTTTGAACAATCGGCGTGGAAATATAATAGGGAAGGTTCGCCACGACCTTCCATCGATCTTTGAGCGATCCGTAGTCATACTCGAGCGCATCCGCATGAACGAGCTCAAAATTCCGACATGAGCTGAATTCGTTCTGCAGGCGCGGTATAAGCCGGTCATCCACCTCGATGGCCAAAACCCTTCGCGCCCGTTGCGTAAGGACCGTGGTGAGATGACCGAGACCCGGCCCTATCTCCAGCACCTGGTCTTCCGGTCCGACCTGTGCTGCGTCGGCGATCCTGTTGAGATAGTGTGGGTCTTTCAGAAAATTCTGGCCAAGTGATTTAATTGCGCGGATGTTATCGATCATGAGGGTTATACTAACACGAACACACTAGTTTACAAGCTGATTTTATCAGGGGTGCCTGGATGGAAATGGATGAAGGATGAAAACAGCGGATTTATCGGAGTAAGGAAGCATAATCAGCATTACGTTTCCGGATTAAGGGCGATTATGATTCCCGGCCGCTACAACTATTGGTGGCAGAAAATCGCCAGCCGATTTCTTCAAGCCCCAATGAGTGGATCACTTCATTCAGGCGCTCGGTCGGGCGGCGGCGCGGCAGGTCCTTGTAAACCGCGATGATCAGTTCATTCTTCATCGAGTGTTCCCACCCCACAAGTTCGGTCACGTTGACCTGATAACCGTGCGCCTCCAGTTGCAGGCAGCGCAGCACATTGGTAATCAGGCTGCCGAATTCTCGAGTGTGCAGCGGATGCCGCCAGATCTCGGTCAGACCGCTTTGGGCCAGCGCCTGGCCCTTGTTTTTCCTGAGCACCGCAGCCACCTCGGCCTGACAGCAGGGCACCAGCACGATGAATTTGGCCCGCTTCTTCAAGGCAAAACGAATGGCGTCGTCTGTGGCGGTATTGCAGGCATGAAGTGCGGTCACCACATCAACCGTTGCAGGCAGTGAATCGGACAGGGTGGCTTCGGCCACGGACTGTTTCAGAAAGAACATGCCGGGAAACGCAAGCCGCTCCGCCAAGGCACGGGATTTCTCCACCAGTTCATCCCGTGCTTCAATGCCGAAGATCCGGGAGCCGCTGTCCTGCCGCTTAAAAAACAGGTCGTAGAGGATGAAACCCAGATAGGACTTGCCCGCTCCGTGATCGACCAGGGAAATAGCGAGGTGATCCTGCTGAGCTTCCTTCAGAAGCGGCTCGATGAATTGATAGAGATGATAAACCTGTTTGAGTTTTCGCCTGCTATCCTGGTTCATCTGCCCGTCGCGGGTAAGGATGTGCAGCTCTTTCAGCAACTCAACGGACTGGCCCGGTTTTATGTCATGCTTTTCTGTTATTGGAGAACTTTTCTTCATACATAGGGGTGTCTTCATATTCGCGTGACCGATGTCATTTCGGAATAATCCACATAAGCAACTCTTCTTTCCTTACTCTTTGGTTGATTCTGATGGTCCCAGTGCGGATTTTCCTCTTTGATATTGCGGCGTGTTTAATGTTTTCTCAACATGACTTATCAGACTCTTAATTCCTTTTATAAAGTGTTGTGGGCTTACCATATCCAGATAATTCCATGAATCTAAGTAGCCCTCAGGATCAGCCAAAATATCTTTTAGGCTCGCTAGTGTACCGTTCAAAAACGCATCTTCTGTCAGATACTCTTTTGCAGAGGCGCCAAGTTCCAAACAGAGCGCATCAAGCACTTCGTGGGCAAGCGAGATAGTCTCATAAGCCATCGCTGTCAACTCATCGGTATCCATTCAATCCTCAGTGTGTATTAATAAATCAACAATTACTCGATCACTATGGCCGTCTGCTGGTTAACATCCTATTTAATATTCATTTTCATAATATGTAACCGTTGCGAGTTATAGGAAGGACCTCGCAGCTATGTTACTCCTGGCAATCTTCACTTCAATCAAATCAAAAGCACTGCAAGTAGCACCTATCTACTGTGGAACGGACGATTTGTTAACGGCGTAGCAGAATTCCAGTTGTAATCTGCATATGAACGACTCGTTGAGCCGCCTTTGGGCGGCTCGAACGACTCGTTATGATGATTTCCTAGTGCGAGTTTGGTCTTGGATGAATATTATGGACGTTATGTCCAGTTGTCTTTTTATCAAACCTTAAATCTTATTCCTCTTGTAAAATATTTCAATAAGGCAGTTCCTATCGCTGCTAAAATAACGAAGGGGATAACCACATAGACAGACATATCCATCCCCTTGATAACTTCTTTCATTAATACGACCGAGCTCAAAGCCGCTGCAATTAAGACAAATAGAATTTCTAACGGCCGTATCAAGATTATCTTTGGTTCGTTTTTTATTCTTAATAATTCAATCAGTAATAATGCTGAATATAAATAAATAAAGAGGCATATTAGACCGGCTAACAGCCGAAGCTTCTTCGTTGCTGTCAACAGGTGTCCGTGCTTAGTTATTTCTGTGCGGGTTATGCCCTCAATGCGGGCATCGATGCCGATTTTATCTGTCTCACCTGTTACGAGAGACTCGATAGTAAATTCATCTTTTGGATTTAAGAGTAATGGGCTGACCAGCACCCTGTCATCTTTAACGATAGGCTTTACTGATAAATTATTTGGATAGGCATAGTCGACACGTGAAGCTAAGACGCGGACATTTTTACCAAATAAAAGTTGGAGATCTTTTTCAAAGTCAGTTTTCTTAATCGAAACATTGCCAGAATTGATAATTCGAATAAATATTGTCTTCAGGTTTTTGAGCTTCTTTCCATCGTAGAGAACCTGAATTTTAGCCCCTAAAGGAGAAGTCACATCAGCAACAGTAGACTCAGACAGAATTTCAAAGGATATAGTTTTGTTCTTATGATCTCCAATAAATATAGCAATAGGAACAATCAAGGCTAATAGCGGAATTACAATCATGGTTGTAATTTTAAATAAAGTGCTATCTGTATTCACTCCACAAATCCTCCTCAGGCGTTCTCGAAGCTTGTCTCTCTTAGCCTCGTACTGAAATAAATAACATCAGGATGAGCCGCGTTTCGTCGGCTCGATCCGTTGGTTGGAATCTCTGTTTACCATGCGGCAGGGGGCAGTCTACGACGCGGAGCATGATAATCATCGGGGCCTGGCTCAGAAGATGCGCCGGCCGCTTCTATGGGTTTGGATAGTTCGGCAATCTTTTTTTCCGCGACTTCAAGAAGGAATTTGCGCTCATTGGAGATACGTTCAAGTTCAGCATGTGATTTTTTTAATACATCAAGTTCCTGTGCATTGGTAGCAAGTTGCGATTGTAACGCCTTGTTAAATGTTGCTCTACCTTGAGAGTCATCAGCCAAGGCATTGAAATCAGATTTTAATGCAGCATATTGTAGTCGTATTTTTTTGTCGTGCCGAGCTAAGAGGATAACCAATGACACAGAACCAAGTAATAGGACTGATCCTGATAGTAGTAATCTGGTCAGGAAGTATACTTCTTCTGTTTGGGGTAGCCACGATTTTGGTAAATCGGGGTAAAACTTATACAGGACTGATGCTATCAGTATGGATAATCCCAATATCCACCTGGGTAATGAATCGGGCATCAGATTTTCTGCTTCTCGTTTTACGTCCATGATTCACCTCTTTTGATTCTTGGAACGTTGAGCCGTTTGTCGGGCTGTTGATTTAGTGGTTTCACAGAACGAGGCGGCAAAGCCCATAGGTGGCAATGCCGACTATGACTCCAAAAAGCATAACTTGAACCAAATAACCACGCCAAGGAGCAACCGTCAGAGGTTCTGCCTTCTGTAGGTTCTCTACATAAAGTACATAAGGTGATGGAGTGCCAGTGATAGGATTCTTTTTGATAACTAACTCGATAATACCTTTGAACGCAACAAGCCCAACAATCACAGGAATTGCGATTCCCCAAGGCGCATGGTCTAGTCCAAGAAGAACACCGACTATGGCAGCATATATCATTGTGTGTACCTCTGATGTTATGCTTTTGACATTGTAAGCTGCTCAGCGGCGAAGACCGGCTGGAGCGTGTGGTTGGTAAATTCCAACAAGTAATTGACTATCCCCCTTGTTTTTAGGTCTTTACTATGGGGGACAGTAAAGCACGGATTTTCGTTGTTTACCAGTTTAGCAATGATTATGCCAAATTGGTTCCAATATTGTAGACGAATATATGCTTGATCCCGGGAAGTGTCAACAGCGGGTTCGATCGACATCGATTCGGTGTTTTAGATATTACGGCCGGCAATTACGGTTCCTTCACCTTGCACTGGCCGCGGCCCTCAGCGCTGCGAACAAGCTTGCGATCGAAAGAGAAAAAAGCCCTGCATCCCTGACTTGAAGCCAGATGAAGAGCATCGGCGAAGTCCAGACCTTCGGTATACCATTGCAAGGCGGTTTGCATGCGATGAGGATTCGGGAGGATGACATTGGGGAGGCCGCATAATTTTGTAAAGGCGTCATGGATTGCCGTTGTCTCGAAGCCGTAAGCATGGCGCAGGACCCACTCTGTTTCCAGCATGACCGTTTCCGGAACAAATACGTCGGCTTTCTTAAGAACGGCGCGGGCCTTCTCCGACTGGCTGGGGTCGTCACCAGTCAGCAGGCGGACGATGATGTTGGTGTCAACGCCGGTCATGTTTCATGGTCCCCGCGCCTTTTTTGATGGCCGCTTCCATCTCCTCGATGGTCTTGGGCTTGCCGGAGTACGAAAGACAAGAGGACACCTCCCGCAGGGTGGTCTCCGGGAACGGGGACGCAGGCCTGAGCAGGATACCATCATCGGTATCTATGGCTTGAAGCTCCTGCCCCGGCTCCCAGTGGTGCCGATTGCGGATTTCCTTGGGGATGATGACCTGGCCTTTACTCGAGAGTTTTGTGGACAACATGGGGCTCCTCCAGGTAAGATTATTGTAAGACAATGCTACCACACAAGCCATGAACCGTCAAGGAAATTGAATACTCGCCGAAGGTTGAACTTCACGCCGTTCTCCCAGTCTTACTTTATACTGCCTGTTACACCTGCATTCGCGGGTCGAGCTTGTCCCGAAGAAAGTCGCCGAGAATATTGAAGCTTATCACCGTGATGCTGATGGCGAGGCCGGGGAAGATCACCATCCAGGGCGCGGAGTTTATATAGGCGCGGTTCAAGCTGATCATCGAGCCCCAGGTGGGGGTGGGCGGCTGCACGCCGAGGCCGAGGAACGAAAGTGCCGCCTCAAGTAAAATAAATCCTCCGACGCGCAGACTGCCGGCAACAAGGATCAACGGAAGCGCGTTCGGCAGGATGTGCCGATACAAGATTCTTGCCGACGAAGCGCCGAGGGATTGCGATGCCTCAACATAGGTCTGTTCTTTGAGTGAAAGGGCGATCCCCCGTACCAGCCGGGCGAATCCGGCCCATCCTACGAGCGTGATCGCCAGCATAGCGGAAGTCAGCCCCGGGGGCATTACCGCGCTGATGCCGATGGCGAGCAACAAACTCGGGAACGCGAGAAAAATATCGAATACCTGAGAAAGAAATGCGTCCACGGTGCCGCCAAAGTACCCCGCAACCAATCCGAAAAAAATGCCGATACCGAGAGAGAGCGCGGACGCGATGATCCCGACGCTGAGAGAGATGCGGGAGCCGTAAACAACGCGCGAAAGGATGTCCCGTCCCTTGCTGTCCGTGCCGAGAAGATGCGCTTTGCCCGGTGGCTGAATCAGGGTGTCGAGGTCCATGGCAAGAGGATCATAGGAAACAAGAAAAGGCCCGACAATAGCCGTGAGCGCGAGAACGACGAGCAGGATCACCGCGATCAGTGCAGGGGTGTTTGACGTCAAATCTTTTATGGAGAGGTCATTGAGCATAGCAACCTGGTAGTTGAATCACTCCGCACTCCGAGCTCCAAACTCCGAACTTCTTACGGTTCATGCTTCACCCTCACCCGTGGATCCAGAAAATGGTACGAGATGTCGACCAGAAGGTTCATGGTCACAAAGATCACGGCGCCGACGAGCACAACGCCCATGATGACGGGGTAATCTCTTTTCAGAATTCCGTCGAGCGCGTAGCGGCCAAGGCCGTCCCATCCGAAGATCGTTTCGGTCAATACCGCGCCGTTTAGATAGGAACCGAGGTCCAGACCGATGAGCGTTACCACGGGGATGAGGGCGTTCTTGAGCGCATGTTTGAACACCACGTCGGTTTCCGATAATCCCTTGGCGCGGGCGGCCGCGACATAGGGCTGGGAAAGCGTCTCGAGCATGGACGACCGCGTTATGCGTACGATGTAGGAGAGCGAGAAGGTCCCGAGCGTGGCCGCCGGGAGGATGAGGTAGAGGAGACTGCCATCGCCCATACCCGATGGCGGGAGCCATCGAAGATAGAAGGCGAACAGGAGCATGAGCGCGAGGCCGAGCCAGAAGACGGGTATGGAGATGCCGCCCACGGATAGGAGCGTCACGAACCGGTCCCAGTTCGTGCCGCGCTTGGAGGCCGCGAACACGCCCATACCGATGCCGATGACCGATGCAAAGAGCATTGCCGCGAGCGCGAGCCTCGCCGTATTCGGGAATTTCTGAAGCAGGTCGTCCGCAACCATACGATTGGTGTATAATGACTGCCCGAGTTGTCCGCTCCCGAGTCGTTTAAGATACATTAAATATTGGTAGGTGCGTGACTTGTCCAGGCCCAGTTCGGTACGGATTCGAGCGATCGTCTCGGGAGATGCCCGCTCGCCAACCATGGCTGTCACGGGGTCGCCGGGCAGGGATTGCATCAGGATGAAGGTTATAAGGGTGATGCCGAGAAGGGTAGGGATGAAGAGAAAAAGCCTTTTCAGAATGTAGATCGCCATGGATGAGGTCAATCCTATACAAAAAGGTGATAAACCGCAATCGAAAAAAATGAAAAAGCGTAACTACTCGGATTAACAGGTTCACGGTTCAAGGTTCACGGTTTGAAACTAATATTAAATATTGGAATTTTTTATCGGTCATTATTAAACCTTGAACCGTGAACCTGGAACGGCTCGACTGAGCGGTTCGGCCCTGAGCGGCTCACTGCCGAAAAGCTCGCCGAAGTCTTTGAACCTGGTTATTTGTATTATTTTACCCTCGACCGCGGCACGTAGTACTGCGTGCCCTGCTTCATGCCCAGGACCTGCTTCAGCAGGTCGTCGAGGTCTTCCCGGCGATGGACAAAGTCGATGTCCGAGGTGTTGATGACGAGGAGCGGGGTATCGGTATAGCGAAAGAAGAACTGATTGTAGGCCTCGTTCACCGCGGCGATGTAATCGAGTCCGATTTCTTTTTCAAATGACCTGCCGCGTTGTTTAATGCGTCGGATCAGCGTGTCGGTGTCCGCCTGGAGAAAGATCACCAGGTCGGGCTGGACGATCTTCGGTTCAAGGATCCGGTAAACCTGCTCATAGAGCGCCAGTTCGTTCTCGTCGAGGTTCAAGTATGCGAAGATCCGGTCCTTGTCAAAGAGATAGTCGCTGATCGTGATGCGCGTGAACAGGTCCGGCTGCGCCATCTCCTGCTGCTGGCTGAACCTGCTCAGGAGGAAGAACATCTGCGTTTGGAACCGGTACCGGACAGGGTCCTTGTAAAAATGATCGAGAAAGGGGTTTTCCTCCGCTTGCTCGAGGATCAAGCGTGCGCCGAGCTCTTCGGCGAGCAGCGAGGTGAGGCTGGTCTTGCCGACACCGACCGGGCCTTCGGTCACAATGTAGCGGGTAGGGCGTATATCAGGTTTTGGGGTCATGGTGTTTTTTTACGAGCTTGCATTTCATCACCGTGTGCGAGTTCTGCAGTTCACCGAGAAGCTGGAGCATTGTTTTGTTCAAGACCGGATGCATGACCGCAGAAGCGATCTCAACAAGCGGCATCAGCACGAACTTTCTTGCCGCCATTAAAGGATGGGGAATGACAAGGTCCGGCCGGCTCATCACCAGGTCTCCATACAGCAGGATGTCGAGGTCAACGGTACGCGGACCCCAGCGTACGGTCCGACTGCGCCCCAGCCGGTCTTCGATGGCATGACAGATCGCCAAAAGCTCGACGGGCGAGCAATTGGTCTCCAGGGTAGCGACGGCATTGATGAAATCCTCTTGCTCTTTGTAGCCTACCGGCTCCGTGTAGTAGAACGAGGAAACGCCGATGATCCGGCCCGCTTCTACAAGACACTCGACGGCCGTCTGACAGTTGGCTGTCTTGTCCCCTATGTTCGAGCCTATCCCGATGTATGCTATGGTTGACATGATAATTACCGACAATAGAGGATGGTAACCAGATCGTTGGATAATTTCAGTATCTACTCAGTTCAAATCAGGTCAAAATCTGTTAGCCGCGAAAGAACGCAAGGATCGCAGAGAGAATTAAAACTGAAATACATGGTTTCAGGTTTCTTCTCTGAGTTCTTTGCGTTCTTTTGCGGCCAATCTGAGTAGTTACTAATTTCATTCCTCATTTCCCTGTTCCCCGTCGTTATCTTAAAACTCGAACTGCAGACCGCCCATCCGTTTTTTAAACTCGTCAAGCACCCGCTGCTCGTCAGCCCTGTCTTTTGCTTCAAAGGTGGCCGAGAAGCGGATGTAGGAGCCTGCGTCGTCCCAGGGCACGGTGCTGATGAACTTCTCGGCAATAAGGAACTCCGAGAAATCCTCAGCGCTCGCGAATCTTCTGCCGCCCTTGACACCCGCCGGCATTTTAACGTACAGGTAGAACGTACCCGCCGGCATTTTCGCGTTGAATCCCATCTCCGCCAGCACGCCTGACATGGCCCGGAGCCTGCGCTCGTACTTGGCCGTGATCTCATCCGTGATCTCGGGATGGTCCAGGGCGTAGACGCCTGCCTTCTGGATCGCCTTGAACTGGCCCGAGTCGTAATTGTCCTTCACATTCCCGTAACCGGCGATCACGCGCTCGTTCCCGGCCATAAAAGAAAGGCGCCAGCCCGTCATGTTAAACGCCTTGGAAAGAGAATGGATTTCCACTCCCACGTCCCTGGCGCCGGGAATTGAAAGAAATGAGAGCGGCTTTGTTCCATACATGAGCGCGGCATAGGCGGCGTCATGCACGACGATGATGTTGTTGTTTTTCGCAAACGCGACGACCTTTTCGAAGAACGGCCTGGTCGCTCCCGCGCCCGTGGGATTGTTCGGATAGTTGAGGTACAGGAGCTTGGCGCGACTCCTTACGTCAGCCGGAATTGCCTCGAGAGAGGGGAGAAAACCGTTCTCCTCGTAGAGCGGCAAATTCACAACCATGCCGCCGTACCAGCGGGTATGGGTGCCCATGATGGGATAGTTAGGCACGGTCATGAGCGTCACGTCGCCGGGATTAATGAAGATCGCCGGCAGCATGGCGAGCACGGGTTTGCTTCCGATGCCGTGCAGGACTTCAGTCTCGGGATCGATGCCGGTGACACCGTAGACCTTCTGCAGGTACCTCGCGGCGGCTTCCTTGAACTCCTGAATACCGTTGTCAGCGTAGCCGCGGTTTTCAGGCTTCTCGGCCTCCTTCTGGAGCGTCCGGACCACGCCGGGGAAGGCCATCTCATCCGGTTCGCCGACGCCGAAATCGATAAGCTCGGCGTCCGGATGCGCAGCAAGGGCCGAACGCTTTGCACGCTTGATCTTCTCGAACTTATATATCTTCTGCTCCTTGCCGAACATCCTGCCGCCGATGCGCTCGGCAAACAGGGATTGGATGTAAGGTTCGCTAGTCTGCGACAATGAAAACCTCCTCAAAGAAATGCAAAAGTCAAAGTGCAAAATGCAAAATAATGCGCCGCGTAATTTTGAAATTTGCATTTTGCAATCTGCATTTTAACTTACTTTACCACGTTCTTCAAACTGCCGATACCCTCGATCCTCACCTCGATCTCATCACCCGGTTCCATCGGGCCGATACCTGCCGGAGTGCCGGTGATGATGAGGTCGCCAGGGTAAAGCGTCATGATCTGAGAAATGAAGCTGACGAGATGATCCGCCCTGAAAATAAACTGCGAGGTCCGCGACGATTGCCGCCGCCCGCCGTTGAGATAGGACTCGACAAGAAGATCATCAGGCTCGAGATCGGTCTCGATCCAGGGGCCGACGGGGCAGAACGTGTCGAATGACTTGGCACGCGTCCACTGGCCGTCCTTTTTCTGGAGGTCCCTCGCCGTTACGTCGTTGGCGCAGGTGTAGCCCAGAATGTGCCTGCGAGCCTCTTCAGGCCGGATATCTTTTACCCGGCCCTTTATGACGATCCCGAGCTCGGCCTCGTAGTCGACCTGGGAACTCGTTCCGGGATATCGTATGATGTCGCCGGGACCGATGATGGTTGTCGGCGGCTTGAGAAAGATGATCGGTGTTTCGGGGACCGGCAGCTCCAGCTCCCGGGCATGGTCCCGATAGTTCAATCCCACGGCGATGACCTTTGACGGACTGCACGGGGCCAGGAGCTTCACGCTTGCGCGTGCATGACCCGGGGATAGCGTTTTCAGGGGACCAAAGAAGTCACCCTCGATTTCGGTCACTTCTTCGCCATTCAGGATCCCGCACGCCGTCCGACCCTGGACCTGAAATCGCACAAGTTTCATCGAGTGCCCCGCTTTTGTAACTACTCAGGTTCAAAGTTCCAGGTTCACGGTTCAAGGTCGGAACGTCGTGTAAATCGAACACTTTTACAGGTAGACATCGCTCAATGAATTTATCATGATAGATAAGCTGCTGTGGTTTATTCAGCTTAAACCATGAACCTTGAACCGTGAACCTGACAACCTGAGTAGGTGCCTATTTTTTATCGATCCATTCCATCAGCTTGTCTTCCGGGAGAAAACCGAAAAGCACGATGCCGTCATCGCGGACAAGCGTGGGTGTTCCTTCGATCTCCAGGGCTTGGACGACCACCTTGTTTCTTTCCATTGCAGCAGTGGAACAGGCTGCTGACGGGTCAGGCACTGTTTTGCCGGCGTATGCATCGTCAAGCATATCGACGGACTTGGAGCAGAGGATCGCCTGGACCTTCTTCGGCGCATCTTTATGCATGGGCAGCGGATAAAGGATCACGGCGAACGCGACGTCATTGCGCTTTGCCAGGACCTGTTTCATGATTCTATGAAGTTCCCGGCAGGCGGGGCAGTCAGGATCGGTCAAAACGATGACCTTTTTCTTGGCGGTCGCCACGCCGAGCGTGATCGCGTCATCGAGCGGGATCTTGGAGACATCCACTTTGCGCGGCGGAGGCTGTTTGCCGAGTGACTCGACCGGAGCCATCTGTCCGACGACAACATATTTCTTCGAAAAATCGAGATAGAAAGCCCCTCGTTTTCCGCCGCCCGCGTCCACGTCGATCTGCCACATACTCTTGAGCGGTGCTACCGTAATGTTCGTGACCGTTCCCTCGGGAGCGAACTTTTTCAAGATCGTTTCCGCTTCTGTCTTGTCCAGCTTGTGGCATTCCGTACAGGCCTTGTCGCCCTTTTTAGTCGGAAAGGCGTGCGCGCCAAAGGGTGCGGAGATCAACATGCCAGCAACCATCAATACAAAACATTTTTTCATGTAATTCTCCTTTGAAAGAGGGTTCAGGGTCCGGGGGCCCGGGTCCAGAAAAACCTGATCCCTGACCCCGGAGCCTGACCCCTGTAATTATTATTTCAATCCCAGCACGTCCTGCATATCGTAGAGCCCAGGTTTTTTTCCGACGACCCATTTCGCCGCGCGTACGGCCCCTGCCGCAAAGGTGTCGCGGCTGTGGGCCCGGTGGGTGAGCTCGATGCGCTCTCCCTTGCCCGCGAACAGGACGGTGTGCTCGCCGACGATGTCCCCCCCGCGGAGTGTCTGGATGCCGATCTCTTTCCTGGTCCGCTCCCCGATCATACCCTTTCGCGCATATACGCCGACCTCATTCAGGTCCCTGCTCACTGCCGCGGCAAGTACCTGGGCCATCTTCACAGCCGTGCCGGAGGGGGCGTCCTTTTTCATCCGGTGGTGGGTCTCGACGATCTCCATGTCATAATCCTCGCCGATGGTCTTGGCGATCTCGGCAAGGACCTTGAAACAGAGATTCACCCCGATGCTCATGTTCGGTGAAAGAACACAGGGAATTTTCTGAACATACTGATTGACCGCGTCGAGCTGCTCCTTTGAGAAACCCGTGGAGCCGATGACGACGGGTTTGCCCAGTTCCGCACAAACCTTGATATTCTCCAGGCTTGCTTCCGGGAGGGTAAAGTCAATGAGCACGTCACCGGTCTTGAGCACGGCAGGAAGGTCATTGCTTATGACGGTAAGGACACCTCCCGCAGGAATTCCGGCCGGGCCGCAGGAATCATGGCCCACGAGGGGGTGTCCTTTTCGTTCGACAGCTCCTGAAAGACGGATGCCCTCCGATGTCGAGAGCACATTGATGATCCGCGAACCCATCCTGCCGGCTGCGCCGGTTACGACTGCTTTAATCATAATTTCACCTCTTGAGATTTAACCACAGAGATGCGGAGACACGGAGAACAGCGAAATGCCGATTTTTTTCTCGGCGATCTCTGCGTCCTCTGCGGTGATTGGTTTGACTTAAATCAATCCGTAGTCTTTCAGCGCCTTCTTGAGCTTCTCTTTGTTCGCGTCCGCCAGAGAACAGAGCGGCAACCGGAACTCCTCGCCGATCCTGCCCATGAGCGCGAGCGCGGTCTTCACCGGGATCGGATTCGTTTCGATGAACATGAGGCTGTGGAGCGGCTCCATCTTGTAGTGGAGCTTGAGCGCGTCCGCCATCTTCCCTGCGAAGAAGGCGTCGAACATCCCCGCGGCATCGGCCGGGATGATATTGGCGGTCACGGAGATGGCGCCCACCCCGCCGATGGCGAGGAGCGGGAGGGTGGTGAAGTCGTCGCCTGAAATGACATCAAAGTCCCTGCCGCAGAGGCGGATGAGCTCGCTGATCTGCTTCAGGTCGCCGGTCGCTTCCTTGATGCCGACGATGTTCTTGATCTCTCTGAGGCGCGCAACGGTAGATGGAAGCATGTTCACGCTGGTCCTGCCCGGTACGTTGTACAGGATGACGGGAATATCCACCGTATCGGTCACCTTCTTGAAATGCTGATACAGCCCTTCCTGCGTGGGTTTGTTGTAATAGGGCGTGATGAGCAGCACGCCGTTTGCGCCGGCTTTTTGCGCGTACTTCGTGAGCTCCAGCGTTTCGGAGGTCGAGTTCGAACCCGCGCCCGCGACCACCGGCACGCGTTTGTTCACCGTCTGCACGGTGAACTCGACCACGCGGTGGTGCTCCTCATGGGAGAGGGTGGCGGACTCGCCCGTGGTGCCGCAGGGGACGATCACGTCCGTGCCGCTTTTGATGTGAAACTCGATCAGATCGCCGAGCGCCTTCTCGTCAACCTTCCCGTTCTTGAACGGTGTGACGATCGCAACCATTGAGCCTTTGAACATGACGGCCTCCTTTTGAAGCACAAATTCTCAATCTCAAATCTCAAACACCAAATAAATTCCAATGACCAAACGGTTGGAACTTGATGACTGATCATTGGCGCTTATTTGTCATGTGGTGCCTGGTTGTTAGAATTTTAACAGGTTGTTGAAAAACACTTAGTTTACCCTTCGACCCTTCGGCAAGCTCAGGACTCAGGGCGAACGGAGCGTGTATTGAATTTATTCGTATTTATCCGTTCGTGGTGAGCCTGTCGAACCACAAAAAGACTTTTTCAACAGTTTGTTAAACAAACAATGTCCCCTCGCAGATCACCTCTGCCTTGCCTTCGAGGTGGATGGTGTTGAACTCATCCCCAGAACGCTCGAACGAAACGATCAGTTTTTCCCCGCCCCGGGTCAGGACCTCGACCGGTGACGAGGACGCCCCGAGCGAACCGGCGATGAGCGCCGCTGCCACGGAACCGGTGCCGCAGGCCAGGGTCTCGCCTTCGACCCCGCGCTCGTAGGTTCTGATCCTGAGCTTGTGTTTGCCCTGGATCTGAATGAAGTTCACATTGGCGCCAAGGGGTTTGAACAACTCGTGATAGCGCGTGGTCCTCCCGATCCGGTCAATGTCCTCATTGTCCAGGTCCTTGGAAAGATAGACGACGTGCGGTACGCCGGTGTTGATGAAATGACCCATGCGCAATCCGCTGTCGAGCGGAATGGCGATATTCATGCGCAGGCCGGTGGCGCCGGCAAGCTGCACCTTTACCGTGTCCTTTTTCACCTGTGCATGGATGGTCCCGGCAAGTGTTTCGAAGGTCACGTTCTTTTTCGCGATCTTTTTGAGGAGCGCAAACCGCGCCGCGCACCGCGAGCCGTTCCCGCACATCTCGGCCTCGCTCCCGTCGGCGTTGAAGAAGCGCCATTTGAAGTCCGCGTTCTTCGACGGCACGATCACGATCAGGCCGTCGGCGCCGACAGAGTAGTGCCGATCGCAGACGTTCACCGCCAGACCCTTCAGGTTCATCCCCTTCAGGATATTTTCGCGGTTGTCGATCAGGATGAAATCGTTCCCCGTTCCCTGCATTTTATAGAAAGGTACTTTTTTCATTAGTTCTTATTCCGCATTCCGAATTCCGCACTCCGCATTGCCTTATCCTTCCAGCCACCGCGGCATCTTCTCGCCCTTGATAAGGTCGGGATAGGTCTCGCGCTCCCGCACAATGAAATAGTCATTGCCCCTCACGATCACCTCGGCCGCGCGAGGCCGTGAGTTGTAGTTCGAGGACATGGAGAATCCGTAAGCGCCCGCACTCATGACCGCGAGGAGATCTCCCTGCTTTACCTCAGGCAGCTTCCGATCCTTGCCCAGGAAATCACCCGATTCGCAGATCGGGCCTACGACATCGAATACCGTCTCCCCCCCGGCGGATTCGACCACCGGGCGGATATCGTGATAAGCCTCATACAGGCTCGGGCGGATCAGATCGTTCATGCCCGCGTCCACGATGAGGAACTGCTTTTCGCCGCTGTTCTTGCGATAGAGGACGCTTGTTACGAGGATGCCCGCGTTGCCGACGATCGCTCTTCCGGGCTCCATCACGATGGTGCACCCGCAGTCCTTGAGCAGCGGCCGGATCGCCTGCGCTACGTCTTTCGGCAGAGGAGGTGATTCGTCCTTGTAAGTGATGCCCAGGCCGCCGCCGACATTGATATAGTGAATGGTGGTGCCGGCGGCCCTGAGCTCACGAACGAATCCGACGAGCTTCTCAAGGGCGTCCACAAAAGGCCGGACCTCGGTGATCTGCGAGCCGATGTGCTGGTGTACGCCGACGACCTCCACGTTCGCGAGGCCCTTTGCGATCTGGTAAAACTCGAGCGCCTGTTCTATGGGTATCCCGAACTTGTTCTCCTTGAGCCCCGTTGAGATATAGGCGTGGGTCTTGGCGTCGATATCCGGGTTCACCCGGAGGGCTATCTTTGCGACCGTGTGCATTTCCTTCGCGGCCCGGTCGAGGGCGAGCAGCTCTTCGCCGGACTCGACATTGAACATGAGGATGCCGACTTTCAGCGCATACTCGATCTCATCCCTGCGCTTGCCGACCCCGGCATAGACGATCTTTTTAGGGTCGATCCCGGCATGGAGCGCGCGGAACAGTTCGCCGCCGGAGACGATATCCGCTCCGGCCCCTTCCCGGGCGAGCAGCCGGATCACGGCGCTGTTCGAATTGGATTTAAGCGCGAAACAGACAAGGTGCGGCACGCCGGCAAAGGCGCTGTCAAATGCCCGGAAATGGTTCGCGAGCGTATTGCTGCTGTAAAGATAGAAGGGTGTGCCGACCCGCTGGGCCACCGCCCTGACCGGGACTCCTTCACAGTACAACTCGTTGTTCTTAACGTTAAAATCATGCATGGATTTTTGGACCAGGGCAGTCCCGCCCGGGGCGGGACCAGCTTGCTCTATATTACCTCAGTTTTTCGATCGAGGCCATTTTTTCTTTCGACCCGGTGCTTTCATTTCCAGCCCGGTCCACGGCGGTGATCATGTAATAATACACTGCGCCTTGTTTCGCGGATTCGTCAGAGAACGTGGTCCGCGTGAGGACGGTGTCCGTAAGCCGCTCGTAATCCCCGCCGCTTCTCGTTGAGCGGTATACATGGTATCCGGCAAGGTCGCTCTCCTTGTTCTCGGTCCAGGTGATAAATGCCCTGCCTACGCCCGGTACGACAGTCAGCCCCGCGGGCCTGTCCGGCGGTATCATGTCCCGGGGTGTTGCCGACACCGCATCTGAATCGAGGCTTTCTTTCCAGGGGAGTGCCGGGCTGTCCACGGAACGGACCATATAGTAATACGTCCTGTCGTTCATAGCCGTAGTGTCCTTGAACGAATTTTTCCTGAGCGGCTCCTTGTTCAGCGGCAAATCTTCAAACCGGCCTTTTTCAGTCCCGCGGTAGAGATTGTATCCCACAAAGCCGTCGTAACGGCTGCCATCCATTCGTGTCATTATCGGCGCCCAGGAAAGATTGACGGAGCTGTCGTTGCCCTGCGCCGCGAGGTCCCTGGGAATCGCCAGCGACAGCAGCGGCGCGATCCGCACTTCATCGGACATCGGGCTTACCCCTCCCCGGACGCTCACTGCCCGGACCCGGTAGCTATACGCCTGTCCGTATTTCAAATTCTGATCGTTCCAGAAAACCGTTCCGTTCCGCACCTCTGCGGGTGCCGGGTCCGCCATGTCGAGCTCGGCGTATAACTTGTACCGAACCTTCTTTTTATCCTGTGCCATCTCAGCGCGATAGATGTGGAACCGTTGTATATCAGAAGGGAGTATGCCTCTGCCTTCCACGTTCTGGATCGGTAGCGGCCAGGAAAGGAACGCGACGGTGTCCCTGGTCATAGCCTTGATGTCTTTTATCACCGCAGGCCGCGGACTGTCAGGGATCTGGGGCGGCGTCTTTCTGCCGCAGGCAACAGCGGTTGTCAGAACCAGGAGAAGACAAGCCGTAAAAAAAAATCGCGTACGGATATTCATCGCATCTTTTTTTTAAGCACCTGAAGCCGCTTTTTCAGGTTCGAGGGGGCCGTTCCTCCGTAGGACGTGCGCCTGCCGACCGACGCCTCAAGGGAGAGCGCGTCGTACACGTCCTCGCGGATCAGCGGCGAAAGCTTTCGGTATTCCCTGAGCGGCACGGTCCCCAGACCGCATCCCTGCTTCGTCGCCAGCAGGATGGCTTTGCCGACGATCTCGTGCGCCTTGCGGAAGGGCACGCCTTTCCGGACCAGGTAGTCCGCCAGATCGGTGGCCGTGATGAATCCGTCATCAGCCGCCTTGCGCATCGCGTCCTTGTTCACCGTGATGTTCTTGAGCATCTCGATAAATACCGACAGGGTGAGCATGACCGTGTCCGCGGCGTCGAAGACCGGCTCTTTGTCCTCCTGCATGTCCCGGTTGTAGGCGAGCGGCAGGCCTTTCATGATCGTGAGGAGCGCGATAAGGCTGCCGTAGACCCTGCCGGTCTTGCCGCGCGCGAGTTCGGCCACATCGGGGTTCTTCTTTTGCGGCATGATCGACGAGCCGGTGGTGAACGCGTCGCTGATCGTGATGAATCCGAACTCTGAAGACGACCAGATGACGATCTCCTCGGCGAAGCGCGAAAGGTGCATCATGATCTGGGCGCAGACCGCCGTGAACTCGATGGAAAAGTCCCGGTCCGAGACCGCATCGATGCTGTTCTCGCACACCTCGGCGAACGCAAGCAGTTTTGCGACGTACTTTCTATCGATGGGTAGTACGGTCCCCGCCAGCGCCCCGGCGCCGAGCGGCATGATGTTCACGCGCCGGAAGCAGTCAACAAGCCTGCCGCGATCGCGATCGAACATCTCGTAGTAGGCAAGCAGGTGGTGGCCGAAGAGCACGGGCTGGGCCCGCTGGAGATGGGTATAGCCCGGCATGACCACTTCGCGGTGCAGCTCCGCGAGACCGACGACCGTGTTCTGGAGCAGGCCGAGAAGCTCGTGGATCTCGGCGATCTCATCGCGCAGATACATGCGGATGTCGAGCGCCACCTGATCGTTCCTGCTTCGCGCCGTGTGGAGCTTGCCGCCCACGGGGCCGATCTTCCTGATCAGCCGGTCCTCGATGTTCATGTGAACATCTTCGAGCTCAACGCTGAACGTGAATGCCCCCGAGGCGATCTCCCTCAGGATATCCTCAAGTCCCTTGATGATCCTGCGCGACTCGTGCTTCGTGATGATGCCGGTCCTGGCGAGCATGGTCGCATGGGCAATGCTGCCGGCGATGTCGTAGGGATAGAGTCGCCAATCGTAGGGGACCGAGGCGGTAAACTCCTCCACGAGCTCGTTCGTGGCCTCGGTGAACCGGCCACCCCATGCTTTTGCCTTCTTTGCGGGCGTCTTCGATTTTGCTTTTTTTCTTGTCGTTGTCTTTTTCATAGTCATAATAAAAAGAAATACCAAATCCCAAGCACCAAATCTCAAATAAGCACCAAAACACCAATTTTCAAACGTTTCGAAATTGGTTACTGGAATTTATTTGTGATTTGTAATTTGTTATTTGGAACTTACTGTTTTTCCTACGCGCAGTCTCAGTGCATTCAACCGGATGAAACCTTCGGCGTCCTTCTGGTCATAGACCTGTTCGGCCTCGAAGGTGGCGAGCTCGGGGTTATAGAGTGAGACCGGGGACTTTCTGCCGACAATATCACAGTTGCCCTTGTAAAGCTTGATCCGCGCAGTGCCGGTCACGTTCTTTTGCGATTCATCGATCGCGGCCTGGAGCATGGTCCGTTCCGGAGCGAACCAGTACCCGTAGTATACCATCTCAGCGTACCGGGAGACCAGGCTGTCCCGCAGATGCATGACCTCGCGGTCCATGGTAATGGACTCCACTGCCCGGTGCGCGGCGTGGAGCAGGGTTCCGCCCGGGGTCTCGTACACGCCCCGGGACTTCATGCCCACATAGCGGTTTTCAACGAGATCGACCCTGCCGATCCCGTGGCTGCCTGCGATCCGGTTCGCCTCCGCCAGGAGCGCGGCGGGCGACAGCTTTCTGTTGTTGATGGAGACGGGGTTTCCCGACTCATACGCCACTTCGACATACTCGGACTTATCCGGCGCCTTTTCCACCGGCACCGCCATGGTGAACATGTCGCCGGTCGATTCTTTCCAGGGGTCCTCGAGGATGCCGCCCTCATAGCTGATGTGCAGCAGGTTCCGGTCCGTGGAATAGGGCTTGGACCTGGTCGCCGTTACCGGGATCTTATGCTTTTCCGCATAGGTGATCAGCTCTTCACGACCCTTCATGGACCACTCGCGCCAGGGAGCGACGATCTTCACCCCAGGCTTGAGCGCCAGATAGGCGAGCTCGAACCTGACCTGATCATTTCCTTTGCCGGTTGCCCCGTGGCAGACCGCGTCCGCCCCTTCCTTCTCCGCTATCTCGATCTGGCGCTTGGCAATGAGCGGCCGCGCGATGGATGTGCCGAGGAGATAGCGGCCTTCGTAGACGGCATTCGCACGCAGCACGGGGAACACGAAATCCCTGACGAACTCCTCGCGCAGGTCGTCGATGTAGATCCTGCTCGCGCCGGTCTTGATCGCCTTTTCGCGCAGCGGCTCGAGTTCCTCACCCTGGCCGATGTCGGCGGTGAAAGCGATCACCTCGCAACCGTAGGTCTCCCTGAGCCAGGCAATGATGACCGACGTGTCGAGCCCGCCGGAATAGGCGACGACGACTTTTTTAATATCCTGTTTCAAAAAAGAACTCCTGGATGAGGGTCCAGGGGCCAGTAGTCAGGGGCCGGGTATTCAAAACCCTGAACCCTGAACTTTGAACCCTGAACTCTGTCGCTTTATTTCCCTTCCACGATCTTTACCTTCATCTCAATGCGGTCATTCGGATTGTCGCTCTTGTCCCGGGGCTGGGACACGATCTTGTCCACCACCTCGATGCCGCTCTCAACCTCGCCGAACACGGTGTACTGCTTGTCGAGGAAGGATGAGTCCTTTACGCAGATGAAGAACTGCGAGCCCGCGCTGTCGGGATGGCCTGCCCTGGCCATGGAAAGCGTTCCGAGCTTGTGCGGCTTGTCGCTGAACTCCGCCTTGATGGTGTAGCCGGGACCGCCCTGGCCGTGTTTGCTCTTATTGGGGTCTTTCGAATTCGGGTCTCCGCCCTGGATCATGAACCCCGGTATCACGCGGTGAAACGTGGTCCCGTCGTAGAAGCCTTTTTTGGCCAGATCGATGAAGTTTTTCACGTGGCCGGGAGCGACATCGGGAAAGAATTTCAGGGTGATATTTCCTAACTTCGTCTCAATGATTGCCTTTGTACCAGACATTGTCTTGACCTCCTTTTTCGTGGCTGTGATGGTTTTCGGCGCCGGCGTCTGGAGTTGCGCTGAGGCGGCAACACTCATGAAAATTGCTAAGATAACGGTAAAAAAAATTCTGGTTTTCCTCATCGTGTTCTTTCCTCCTTATACAGTATGGTACGCAGCCTTGCGGAAAAAAATCAAATCTATATTCTTTTACCAGAAACCCGGGGGGATGTCAAACAAAACCAGAGGGTTGCGGGTTGGATGCCGGAGCGATAGGCCGGCAGTTCTCAGGCGCTTTTATTGTTAAACCTTTCCTTTTCCGGATTTTTCTGGTAGTATTTTTAACATGTTCATAAAAGCAGGCAGATTCACATTTCGAAAGGAGAATAGTCCATGGTACAGAAAGCAAGCAGCAAGTTGACCGATATGATGCAGCAGGCGATCGCACGCGAGATACAGGTGAGCGTACAATACATGTGGCAGCATATCATGGCAAAAGGACTGGAGTCGGCGGAGATCGCCGATATGTTCGAGGAGGTCGCGATCTCGGAGATGAAGCACGCCGAGAAGATCGCGGAGAGGATCTTCTATTTTGACATCACCCCCACGACCAAACCGGACCCCATCAAGGTGGGCGGTACGATCAAAGAGATGCTCAAGCATGACGCGAAGGCCGAGGAAGAGGCCATCGATCTCTATAAGAAGATCATCAAACAGGCCGCTTCAGAGGGCGACACCACGACCCGCCTGCTCTTCGAGCAGATCCTCGCGGACGAAGAAGGCCATCACGATACGTTCACAACGTTACTGGGGAAGTAGATTTCTCCGAGTTCTCTTATCAGCGCCCGCGCTTTGCTCATGGCTCGTCTAATCAACGGGCCTTGACGGCGCGGGTTTTTTTGTATTCTGCACATCCCTATTGAATAGAAATATCCGTCTTCCCGACAGGACTCGCATGTAAGGTTTCCCGCAGCCTATCGTCAGCCCGCTTTCTCCTTTACTTTTCCTTGGAATTATAGTACCGTTTTGAAAAATCAACAGAATATTGGTCGTTTCCACTGCGCTGGATTTCCGAGGCGCTGTCTCGGAAATCGTAAGGAAACGAGATTTCCGACGCAGCGCGTCGGAATTTGGGCGCAGCTCAATAATCCGGGTTTTAATTCCCCCGAATTCGAGGGAATTAAAAACAAGGCCGGTCTGAATCGGTTTACCCTATTCTCGTCGGATTCTTTCGCAACAGCGCGGAGACCCTGTTATTGGTGCAGCGTTTGGATCGCGCGAAGAATGGTTTAATTAGAAACATGAAGTGGTTCTACATAAGAGATGGTCGAGCCCCCCTGCCTCTCAGGGAAAGTACGTCTAGGGTCATGAGCGCAAACAGGGCAAGGGATACGCAACCGGAATTAACGCTGAAAGTCATAACGAGCACAGAGTACAAAACCTTCTTCGCTGAGATCAAGGATCGGATACACAAAGCCCAGTATGACGCCTTTAAAGCTGTAAACAAAGAGCTTATAAGCCTTTATTGGGACATAGGCAAATCAATAGTGGCAAAGCAGGCCAAGCTTGGCTGGGGCAAGGCGATCGTAAAGACCCTGGCAAAAGATCTGCAAAATGAGTTTCCGGGGTTACAGGGGTTTTCCGTTCAAAACTATGGGATATGCGACAGTTATACTTATCATACAGGGACAATCAAAAACTCCAACCATTGGTTGGAGAAATTAGCTGGACTAAAAATGTAACTTCAGGGTTGTTCGTTCCCAGCGTATTGCGATCGTCGCAATGACATGCCGGAGTATAGAACATGAGTGAAATAATTATTTATGAAGATGCTGACGGACAAAGCGCGGTTCAGGTCCGGCTGGACGGTGAGACGGTCTGGCTGACGCAAAAGCAGATGGCTGACCTGTTTGAGAGCAGTACCGATAATATCGGCTTGCACCTGAAAAATATATATACGGAAGGCGAATTGTCCGAACCGGCAACTGCCGAGGATTACTCGGTAGTTCAAACTGAGGGTAAGCGACAGGTTTCCAGGACCATCAAGCACTACAACCTTGACGCCATTATTTCCGTGGGTTACCGGGTGAATTCAAAGCGCGGCGTACGTTTTCGTCAATGGGCTACCAATGTGCTGCGCAGGCATATTCTTCAAGGGTACACGTTCAATCAGGCCCGCCTGGCCGAACTCGGGATCACCGAGGCTCAGCAGGCGCTGGAACTCCTCTCTCGGACACTCCATGCCAATGCACTGGTGAATGATACCGGCAAGGAAGTGCTGGCCCTGATCGCGGATTATGCGAAAACATGGCGGCTGCTGCTGCAATACGATGAGCAGATGATCCCGCTTCCGCCAGGTTGCAGGCCCGCGCAGGGTGTGCTCTCTTACGAGAAGGCGAGGATCGCAATTGACCGTCTCAAGACGGATTTGATCTTCCGAAGCGAGGCGACACCACTCTTTGGCAACGCGAGGGGCGGGGCCTTGGATGGGATTCTCGGCAGTATCGAGCAGACGATGTTCGGCGACCCGCTGTATAAGAGCCGGGAAGAGAAAGCCGCGCATCTGCTGTATTTCGTCATCAAGGACCATCCCTTCAGCGACGGCAACAAACGCATCGGGTCGTTTCTGTTCCTGCTGTACATGGAACAGGAAGGCATGACATCACGCATGAACGAAACCGCGCTCACGGCGTTGGCCTTGTTGATAGCGGAGAGCGCACCGGCGAACAAAGACCTGCTTATACGTCTGATTATTAACCTGTTGACCACGGATTGAAACCAGCTGTTTCCATTAAGGTGCATGACATGAAAATTATCACCACAATATCCGATATGCAGTCACGTGCCGACTCTTTCCGCAGTGAGGGCAGGACGATCGGCTTCGTGCCGACCATGGGTTTTCTGCATGAAGGCCATCTCTCGCTCATGCGGCGCGCGCGGCAGGAGTGCGACGTCGTGGTCGTGAGTATCTTTGTGAACCCAACCCAGTTCGGGCCGAATGAGGACCTTGACCGCTATCCGCGCGACGAGGCAGGGGACCGTGCAAAGTGCGAAGCCGCGGGCGTCGATGTCCTGTTCATGCCCACGACCGCCGGGATGTATCCTGAAAAGCCGTCCGTCTTCATTGCGGTGGAGGGTATCTCCGATATTCTTGAAGGCGCACTCAGACCCGGACACTTCCGAGGCGTGGCCACGGTGGTGGCAAAGCTTTTCAACATCGTGAAGCCCCACAAGGCGTTCTTCGGCCAGAAGGACTATCAACAGTGCGCGGTCATCAAGCGGATGGTCAAAGGCCTGGACCTGGATGTGGACGTCGTGGTGCTTCCCACCCTGCGCGAACCGGACGGCCTCGCCATGAGTTCGCGGAACAGTTATCTGAACGCTGATGAGCGGCGCAAGGCCGTGGTCATCCATCGCGCCCTGTCCGCGGCAGAACAGCTGGTACGGACCGGGACGAGGGAGTCTGAGATGCTGAAGAGCAGAATCCAGGCTGTCTTGCGGGAGGAAAAGGGCATCGAGATCGACTACATCGAGATCGCCGACCACGAGACCCTCGCGCCCCTCTCATCAGCCAAAGACAGCATGGTGCTGCTGGTTGCCGTCCGGCTCGGACGCACGAGACTGATCGATAACCTCGTGATTCAATGTTAGGATGCAAACCCTCAGGTTAACAGGTTCACGGTTTAGGGACTTCGGCGAGCTCAGTCGAGCCGTTCACGGTTTAAAGCTGAATATTCAACGTTGAACGGTGAACCTGGAACCTTGGACCTAAGTAGTTTCCAATTACGCTCCTCCGAGGACAGAAGGCTTGTCGTGACTTCCTATCCCATAGATAGCATTCTCCCGAAGCTGAAGGAGGCGGTTCTTGCCAATCCCTCGCTCGTTCTGCACGCGCCGCCGGGGGCAGGTAAGACCACGCGTGTTCCGCTCGCACTTCTTGACATACTGCCGCCGGCACAGGGCCGGATCATCATGCTTGAACCGCGCAGGATTGCCGCGGTCTCGGCCGCGCGCTGGATGGCGAAGACACTTGGTGAGCAGGCAGGCGATACCGTGGGGTATGCCATACGCTTCGACGCGAAGCGGTCGGACAGGACCCGGATCGAGGTCGTGACCGAAGGCATCCTCACGCGACGCATCCAGTCAGACCCGGGCCTCGAAGGCGTCGCCATGGTCATCTTCGACGAATTCCATGAGCGGAGCATCCATGCGGACCTTGCCCTCGCGCTCTGCCTTGATATCCGCAGGCAACTTCGTCCGGACCTGAAGCTCCTGGTCATGTCAGCCACCATGGAGTGCGGCCCCATCGCGGCACTGCTCGGCAACGCGCCGGTGATCACGTCCACGGGGAAGGCCTTTCCCGTGGAAGAGCAGTACCTCGCGGATACTTCCGGTTCTCTTGCCCAGCGCATCACCTCGGCGGTCAAGATTGCACTGAAGGACACGCATGGCGATATCCTCGTGTTCCTTCCCGGTTCGGGCGAGATCCGCGCGTGCGAGAGGCAGCTTCGCGAAGCACTGAATATGAGCGAAGACCGCGTTGCGCTGCATCCGCTTTATGGCGACCTGCCGTTCGAGGAACAGGAGCGCGCCATTCTTCCGTCAAAAGACCAGCGGAAGATCGTGCTTGCCACGAATATCGCCGAGACAAGCCTTACCATCGAGGGCGTGCACGTGGTGATCGACGGCGGTCTGACCCGCATGCTCCGGTACGATCCCGCGACGGGAATGAACCGGCTGGTGACCGTCCCGGCTTCGAAGGCATCAGCAGAACAGCGAAAGGGCAGGGCGGGACGGCTCGGACCGGGTGTGTGCTATCGTCTCTACAGCAAGCATGACCTTCATGGCATGCCGGCTTTTACGCAACCCGAGATCCTCCTGTCCGATCTTTCGCCACTCGCGCTCGAACTCGCGGCATGGGGCGTGAAAGACCCGCACGCGCTCTCATGGCTCGACGCGCCGCCTGCCGCGGCATGGGCAACAGGAGTGCAGCTGCTCAAGGACCTCGGCGCCCTTGATGCCGCCGGCTCGATCACTTCGCCCGGCAGGGCAATGGCCCGCCTCCCTCTCCATCCCCGGCTCTCGCGACTCATGATAAGGTCGCAGGAACTGGGGTGCGTGGATCTCGGCGCGGACCTTGCGGCCATCCTGTCGGAGCGGGAAATATTCCGGCACAGCGCAACGGACCGCATGATCAATGAGCCTGATATTTCGGAGCGGGTTGACGCGCTGCGAAGGGGACGAACAGGGACAGGAGCAGGCAGGACAACTGATTCCTCCGCGCTCCGGGCCGCGGAGCGGACCTCGCAACAACTCCGGCGTTTGATGTCCGGGACAACGTCCGGCGCCGCGGAAAAGAACATTGATCACGATGCGATCGCGCGACTCCTGCTCTCCGCCTATCCGGACAGGATCTGCAAGCGCCGCGCGACAGGCAATTGCAGTTACGTTATCACCCAGGGAAGGGGTGTGCGTCTTTCGCCGGACAGTCATCTCGTGAGCAGCCAGTATCTCATCGCGGTCAACGTCGATGCCGGTGAGAAGACAGAGGGCATTATCCATCTGGCGGCGCCGGTCACCGAGGACCTCATTCGCAGCGAATGCGGGGGCCGAATCGAAACCTTCAGAAAAGTTGAATGGAATCGGCAGGAAAACAGGATCGCAGCCGCTGAAGAAGAGCGGCTGGGGGAACTGATCATTTCAGCGCGGCCCTTCACGCCTGCTGATGAAGAGGCCGCGCCGATCCTGTGCGACGTGGTCCGCGCGACCCCGGGACTGCTGACCTTCAGCAAAGAGGCGACGCGGCTCCAGGCCAGGACAGGGCTCATGAAGAAGGCCTTTCCTGAAGAGACCTGGCCTGACCTTTCCGAGGAACACCTTTTCATTGACCCGAAAGAATGGCTTCTTCCCTGGCTCGGGAACATTCGCAGTGCCCAGGGCCTGCGAGGTTTGAATGTCCTGTCGGCGCTGAAAGCAAGGCTATCCCGGGAACAGGGGAGGCTCCTCGACGAACGCGCGCCCCTGTCGATCACGGCGCCGAGCGGAAGCCGCGTGGCGCTCGATTATTCTTCCGGTGCTCAGCCCATACTCGCGGTCAAGCTTCAGGAGATGTTCGGACTCGCGGACACGCCGACGATCGCGAGCGGACGCGTCACGGTCCTGCTCCATCTCCTTTCTCCCGCGCGGCGTCCGGTCCAGATCACGCAGGACCTGAGGGGCTTTTGGAACACCACCTATCCGCTCGTGAAAAAAGATTTGAAGGGCCGCTATCCCCGGCATCCCTGGCCGGATGACCCCTGGAACGCCGCGCCGACAAAGCGCACGAAACCGCGGGGGACATGAAAGAAAAATATTCATTGATGGTCTCGAAAAAGCTCCCCGTGCCGTTACGATGAGGAGCACATTCGTTTTATCTTCATCCCCCGTGCTCAACCGAAATGTCCTTGCCAATAACCGCGCAACAAGCTATAATCTGCCGCATTGCAACACTATTTCATTCGCGGAAGATGAACGCTGATCATTGCTTTAATTTTCTGCCACGGGGCAGGAGGACATGGTTATGGGAAAAAAACTTGGTGAGATACTGATTGATGCCGGCCTCATAGACGACATTCAGCTGCAATCAGCCCTGGGTCGCCAGAAGACCTGGGGTGGAAAGCTTGGACATAGTCTCATTGAGCTGGGATTCGTAAACGAAGTGGACTTAGCTGAAACCATCTCAAAATATATCAAGATCCCCTATGTTAACTTATTCGATCCTCCCCTTGTGGAAAAGCAAATAAAACTTCTTGCGCCTAATTTGGTCAAGAAGTATGAGGTCGTCCCGACCAGTCTGCGAAATAGTACTTTGTTTATAGCCATGTCCGATCCCTTTGACCTTGATACGATAACCGAGCTTCAATTCATCACCAACCTGAAAATCTCCCCGGTTCTTGCGCTGGAATCAGAGATCAAAGATGCCATTCGTAAATATTATGATGGTGAGATCGTTGATCGGAAACCGACCAAGAAATCAAATTCGGGAAATCTGGAAATTATTCGTCCACGAGAAATGTCAGACACCCTCCAGAACGAGCAGCACGAGAAGGATTTACGACTTGACGCGTTAATTGATCTGCTGATCGACGAAGGCATCATCAGTCGGGAAAAATTCGCCAAGATGCTCGTGTTTAAAAGAGCCGGAGCATAAGTTAACTGAGGAATCAGCGTTCTCAAACCTCTGCGTTTATTGTCGCAAAGCTTCGAAACTCCGGCGACACTTCTGTTTTCTCTTCTTGCCTTCGTCCGCAAATATGCTAAAATACCTGCATGGATGAACATAACGATAATAGAAAAGCAGGAAATGAAGACGGGTCCGCGCCGCACACTCCTCGTGAGGTCGCCAGGCCGGGTGATTATCTTCGTGCGGTGAAAACCCATCTCCGGAAGGGGGACCAGAAGGAGGCCTTCATTCTCCTGCAGCAAGCCGCTCTGGAGTATCCCGACGACCCGTTTATCCTCTCCTATTACGGTTGTCTTCAGGCCCTGGTGGACAGAAAGTACCGCGCCGGCGTTGAAAATTGCAAGAAGGCCATTTCCCTGATAAAACAGGAGTCATCGTTCGGCGAGGAAATGCTTTACCCGGTCTTTTATCTTAATCTCGGCCGGGCCTACGTTGCGGCGGATAAGAAAGATGACGCGCTTGACACTTTTAGAAAAGGGCTGAAGTATGACAACAGCAACCGCGATATTCTGAATGAACTACGGATACTGGGCAGGAGGAAAAAAGCCCTCGTGCCGTTCCTCGACCGTTCAAACCCGATCAACAAATACGTCGGCTTGATTTTGCACAAGGCAAAAAAGACGTCTGATAAGAAGAGATGAACAACCGCAGGGAGAGGGAGTCGAGCTCGCCGGCAATCCTTTCACCTTCCTGAGTTCCATCGCATCCCGCCCTATGCAAAGCGTTTCCGTGAAAGCTCTCAAGAATCAATATTGACATATTCGCAATAAGTCATTACTACCGCAGAGACGCGGAGATACGGAGAAATGCATAGTGAAAATAGCAAAGGTTTTCGCTGCGCGTTTCCCTAAGTGGCCGCTTTTCTTTTGAAGGCTACGGCGTCTCTGCGGTTAAATTCGACTTATTGCGAGTCCATCTATTTTTACTCAAAATTTATCCGTGTCAAAGTATTTGACCCGGTTTTGTTGGTTCCATCATGTTAGGAGAACAGCATGGTAGTCTCGGACCTCGATCACATTGATCATCAGATCGTCAGAACACCTGGATTGCAGAAGGCCTTTGCTTTTTTGCGCGCAGATACTATTCACGGCCTGCCTGACGGCAGGTTCGAGATCGATGGGGACCGGGTATTTGCCCTGGTCCAGCGGTATGAGACAATGATAACCGATGCGCCGAAGTTTGAATGCCACCGGAAGTACATCGACGTGCAGTTCATCGTGTCCGGCGAAGAGGTCATTGGCTGGGCGCCGTTATCGCGGATGATGATCACCGAGGCCTATGACGCGGACAAAGACATCTGCTTCGGCACCGCGGCAGCGGGAAAATGGACGCGGGCGTATTTGCAGACAGGACAACTTGCCGTGCTCTGGCCGGAAGACGGGCATGCCCCCAAACTGGCAGGCAGTGCATCATCACCAGTCATGAAGATCGTGGTCAAGGTTGCTGTGTGAATGCCGGCCATCAATCAATTCTGCGTGTACCTGAAACCCATATTGAAAACAATTGTGCAAACCAGAGAGCCTCTTGCAAAAGTCTCGTTCATGGTTCGACAGGCTCACCACGAACGGAAATATCACTAAGAATTCAGTGCACCGCCGTTCGCCCTGAGCTTGTCGAAGGGTCATACAGGGGCTTTTGCAAGAGGCTCCAGACCCCTTCGTTTTTATGCAGAATTTCTCATTGCCCCCTTGTCTTTTAATGCGTTTATGCTAAAATGTGACCATGCATGAACAGGACAATAAGAAAAAAACAGAGCATGAAAGCGGGTCTGCGTCGCACGCACGTCATGGTGTCGCCAAGCCGGGTGAGTATCTCCGGGCAGTGAAAGACCATCTCCGGAAGGGAAATCAGCAAGAGGCTTTCGATCTCCTTCAGCACGCCGCCCTGCAGTATCCCTACGATTCTTTTATCCTCTCCTATTACGGTTGTCTTCAGGCCCTGGTGGACAAAAAGTACCTCGATGGCGTCGAGAAATGCAAGAAGGCCCTTGCCATGATAAAAAAGGAGTCATGGTTCGGCGAGGATATGCTGTTTCCGGTTTTCTATCTTAATCTTGGCAGGGCCTACGTTGCGGCGGGTAAGAAAAAAGAAGCGCTTGACGCTTTTGGAAAAGGGCTGAAGCACGACAACAGCAACCCCGATATCCTGATGGAATTACGGGGACTGGGGTCAAGGAAAAAAGCCCCCGTGCCTTTCCTCGACCGTTCAAACCCGATCAACAGATACATCGGCTTGATATTACGCAAGGCAGATAAGGCGCCTGATAACCAGAGATGAACCCGGCAGAGGGATAGAGTCAAGCTCGCTGGCAACCGGGTTCCGCGTCTGTTCGCATCCAGCAATTCTTTCACCATCCTGAGATCCATCGCGTCCCGCCATATGCAAAGCTTTTCCCTAGACTTTATCCGTGTCAACGTATTTGACGCAGCTTTGTTCGTTTTATCACTTAGGCGCTTACGCCTACAATGAGTTGTAGGGCAACCCTTCAGGGTTGCAGCTTTTCGGTTTCAGCAAGGCTGAAGCCTTGCCCTACAAAGACATTCAATTCAAACTACCCCGAAGGGGCCATGTTTGCCGGGCGAAGTTCGCAGGGCGGGTAGAACGAAGTGAAACCCGACAATGATTCTAACCATTCGCTTCGAGAGGGTCGCGAAAACCGCGCCCCCTCAACTTTTCGTTTTCATAGCCATCTGCGGGGATTGTATCCGCCCGTTATTTGCCGTGTGATCGCCTGCCAGAGCATCTGACGTCCCCAATTATATTTTCCCCAGGGCGCAAGGAACTTCGCCGTGTCCTTCAGCACGATGAGCTTGTCGCGCATACCGCGTTTGGCCAGGGTGCCCATGAAGTCGGCCTCGTGCGGCCGGCCAAAGAGGATCTTCAGGATGTTCCACTGGTCCGAGCAGCGCCGCACTTCGCTCTGGATCATCGTCCGGTAGATGTCCTGGATGGGTTTGTTCAGCCTGAAGGCATCCACTGTTGCTTCCCCCGCGATCGCCCCGGAATGGAGCGCGGCTGACATGCCCTCGGCGATCATGTTCAGGAACCCGGCTGCCTGTCCGGTCACGATGATGTTTCCCTTGCCGAAGACGTAGCGGTTGATGAGCGAGAGACCGAAGTTATTCACGCTCGCTTCACGCGAGACGCACGGTCCGAGCTTTACTTTATGGCGCTCTTCCAGGTAGCGCAGCGCCTTTACGTGGCGCGCTTCCAAATCGTCATCCGCTTCATACCCCACGCCCACGATCTGTTTGCCGTTCCGCAGATGGCTCCAGGTATAGTACCCGAGCTCTGGATGGAACCAGTAGTGGAAGTATTCCGGGTCCAGCGGACATTCGATGATCTCGTGAAGATGCTGCTTGACCGTGAACCACTTGATCTTTTCGCGATATTCCGGATACAGGGTGCTGACCACCTTGGAGTTCGGTCCGTCAGCGCCGATCAGATAGCGCGTCCGATAATGCGTGTCCTCCTGCCCGTTGCTTGCGACGACAGCTATGTGCGAGCCATGGTCAACGGCGGACAGAAATCGCATATTGTCATGGACCGTAGCGCCGCTCCGCTGGATCGCCCAATAGTCGGAATAGGTGCGGTTCAGGTGCGGGGTCGAGCCGCCGTCGAACTCCATGGGCAGTTCAACGCCGCCGGGAAAGTAAAAGGTCACGCCTTTACAGGCCGTGGGCTCGTGCAGCACTTCTCGGGGCAGGGGACCGAAATTTTCTATCAGAAAACGGTGGCCGCGCGGCGAGATGATGCCGCTGCAGGGCTTCGAGCGAGGGAGGCTGAACCGCTCGAGGGCGATGGTCTCGTATCCGGCGTCAACGAGCCGCTTTGCGGCAGCCGCGGCAGAGAGGCTTGCGCCGACGATGATAACGTCTGTTGTCCGCACGTTTGTCATCCCTCCATCACCTCGGCCAGATGGACCACCGGGATCGTTGTGTGCCGGGCAAAGGCCTCCCGGTCGTCAAGATGCTCCACCACGATGCGCTGTGCGCTACGGCCTTCCAGCAGCCATCTCACCTGTGTCTCGACGGAGACGATGTTTTCCAGGCCCATGTGATGCTGATAGCTTGCCGCGCCCGTTGGTGTTGCCACGCGCTGAAGGTCCAGGTTCATGAAGCAGCCGATCTCCCGGCGCAACGCGTCATACAATGCCACGAATGCTGTCCGATTGGCATTATAGGCGCGCGTTTCGATCATGTAGAAGTCGCTCGCTTTCAAGCCGGAGCGTACTTTCGGATTCGCGAGCAAAGCCTGTCCCAGGGAAAGGACCGTGATCGATGAAGGAAGCAGGGAACGCAGGAGGTTGAACAGAAGTCCGTCAGCAACAATGATCTCTTTCACTTTTATCAATGGTGTGATGAATTCCTCGATGCGGGTAGCGCTGATGTCCTGGCCTGATTCAAGGGAAAGCGAAATATCATAGCCGTCTTCGGAGTGGATGCCGGCGCGTTGTCCGAGAAGCCTGAGCACGGACGAGGCAAGTTTCGCATCCTCATTGAGCGCCTTTCCCGGAAGCAGGGTCCGGGAAGTTCCGGGTGTTTCAGACCTTTGCTTTCCGGATCGAGCGCCTGGTTTCGGAAGGAGCCCGCGTGCCGCAAGATTTTGACGTAATGTGATCGTGGCCTGCTGCGTGCGAATGCCCATGGGACAGAGGGGCTCGCAGGACCCGCAGAGGATGCATGCGCGGGCCGATGCAAGGAGGTCTTCCTCTGTTGCCCCGCCGAGTGAGGCCCGATTCCTGCCGCAATAGGTCAGCATCTTCGTATGGTGCTGGTTCCAGACCGGGCAGGAGAGCATGCAGACGCCGCAGCCGTTGCATTGCGATGGATCGGTGCTTATTTTAGATGCTTTATATCGAACCATTGTATTCCGGGGATTTCCCCTCACCCCAGCCCTCTCCCTCAAGGGGCGAGGGGGTTAAGTAATTTTCCTCTCCCCGATGGGGAGAGGATCGAGGTGAGGGGGTCTTTTCATTGTCAGACATAACCGCTTTTCTCTGCGTCCTCTGTGGTTAAAGGCTTTGCTGATCCATCAGAAGATCACATCCCGGTTCAGCACCATGGCAGGGTCAACTTCCCGCTTCATGGCAAGATGCTTATCCACCACGGCATCACCGAAGGCGCGGCGGATGTAGCCTTTCATCATGCCGCCGAAGCGGTAATAGCTCGTACCCATGTCCACGCCGATGTCGTAGATCTCGTTCTTGAACGATTGCAGATGATCGCGGCTGTAGGTATGGCCTTCCAGCATTGGCTCGAACTCGCACCCGTAGGCAATGCCTTCCGCGTCAGGCGGGATGCACGAGAGCTCGTAGCGCTCGCGCGGTCCGATGAGCTTGATGCCGACGCAGTAGAGCGTGTAGTGGGGAAAGTATTTTTTACACACCTCGTTGCCCCGCAGGATGGCCTCGAAGAACTTCTCGCGGCTCGTTGCCAGGTCCGGGATAACCATCTGTCTTCCGCCCCAGAATTTCCAGACTGCCTGAGAAAACACCACCGTACGGTCAACCATCTTACCATTGTGCATATGATGGGATGGCTGGAGCTCCGGCAGCAGTGTGCGCTTTCGATCCAGAAGATACAGCGCCTCGCGGAATTTCCATGGCCTGAGCGCGTAGTAAAGTCCCGTGTGGAACGCGAAACCCAGTTCTCCGAATCCCCTGAGGCGCGGCCGCCATTTTTTGAAGAATGCTTTTTCCCGCTCTTCGGAATCAAATGCCACGAGCAGGTTCACTGCCCGGTCGAGCATGGTCAGGATGCCCGTGTAGTCCGCGGCGTCCTCATCACAGATCATCACGAGATCTTCCATGGCAGTGAGCAGGTCGCCGTAATAGAAGTAATGCATCGTGAGCGGGGTAAAGGGCCTGATGCGGAGCGTCGCCTCGGTGATGATGCCGAACTGGCCGTAGCCGAGCAGCACGCGATTGAACCACCAGGTGTTTTCCTTCTCGGAACATTCCAGTATCTCTCCGGTGGGCGTGACGATCCTGATCGCCAAGGCCTGGTCCGCGCTGCAACCAAGGCGCGGGGAGTTGATGTCAATGCCGCCGACGCCGAGCGTGCCGCCGACCGAGGCGGTCATGTTCAGCGGGGCCGAGAGGTAATCGAGTCCATGCCTGCGGAGTGACTCCGCGAGCGAGTGCCAGTAGATCCCTGCTTCGCAACGAACTGTCATAGCGTCTTTGTCGATCGCAATTACACGGCTCATGCCGCGCATGTCCAGCTGCAGTCCGCCGAACGAGACCGTCTCTCCCTCGGTTGTGAGCCCGCCCCCGCGCACGGTCACCGGTACGCAATGTTTCTGTGCAGCAGCCATGACGTCGGCCACCATCCCGGTCGTTCGTGCTATCAGCACGCCGCGCGGCAGGCCATAAGCCATTCCTCCTGAGTCCGTAATATATAGTGTTCGCGCGGACTTCTGCTCATCAACCTCGATCCCTTTCGCGGCAAGTTCGGCCACAAAGGCCAGCCAGCCGTCTCCGTCCCAGCGAGCAGGGTTGGTCTGCTGTCGTGGTATACCGACGAGCGAATCCGGGGCAACGGGGCACGGGGGGATGACACCGGGTTTTGCGGTTTCGATGTCGAAGGGTTTGTGTTTGAGGTTATTATTCATAGAAAGCAGCGTGTATGGCGGACAATATACCCCCGCAGGGAAATTTAATCAAGCAACGATGCCAGGAATGCTATATAGACATTATTTGCGTATGGCGGCTTGATATTAAAGAAGTCTTGGCCAGAAGTTGCTGCATAAAAAGAAGAACCGGCGGTAGCTCCGCCGGTTCGTTTGAGAAGTGTTTTGTGAACGCTATGCGGTTTCTGTCTTTGCCAAGTCATTCAACATTTCATTTACCTTATCTTGAGTCCAGTAGCCTATGCCGGTAAAACTTTCCTCGACTAATGGCTCCATTAGCCACTTATTAAAGAACGCCATGTTGCTTCCTCTTTTTAAGAACTTCGGGTTACGGACGAAAAAATGCTTTAAGTCATGAAGAACAGGAAAAAGATTGTTAAAAATCGTTGTAGCGTCTATCGCATTCTTTGTTGCCGCAAATTCATCTTTTATTTTTTTCTGGTTAGACAAATGATTGGAGAACAACTGAAGAAAAAATCCGATTACAACACCGGCGAGACTTGCAATGGCACCTATGACAGCATCCATGTGATTTTGAAGCATACATATCCTCATAAAAAAAAGAGCCTCGAAGGCTCAACCCGCCGGGGCTCTTTTATTAATTATATGATTACTTCCGTTCCTTAATAATTGTTCCTAAATCCGTATTCTTAACCTGATATTTACCTTCGTAATCAGGAATTCGTAGCAGCTCATTCCTTGCCATAACAAATCCCATTGATGCGTCTTGTCTGAAGAAATATATTTCTCCTGCCTTTGCATCAATGAATAGTTCACTCCAATTTTCTGCTTTTGACAGTATTGTGTGATTGCCTGGTTTAACAAAAAAGTAAATAAATTGTGAGCCACGAGTGTAGCCCATCTCTGAGCTATCTTCTTTATCGTCAACAAAAACATTGAAGCGAATTAATTTACCTGCTGAGGATGGGCGTACTACATATATTAAGGCATTATCTTTATCAGCCGTTTTGGGTAACTTAAAATCACTTACTTCTGATTCCATTACTGCACGGCTTGGCAATGAGGCACAGCCTGACAACAACGAAAAGGAAACCATTAAAAGAAGACTTACTAATACAAACAATTTTCTAATCATTTTTATCCCTCCCTTCAATACATTTTTACTGAACACGCACAGGCTTAGTTCCGTCGCTTGATTGTATGTTAAGAAATTCTTGTACCCGGAAGAATAAGAAAAAATCCTGACATTTCGCATCACCTTTAACTGTTACTGTTACCGGTTCTTTATGCGGTGGTATGGTTAACGTCTGTACATCCATCGAATGAATTGTACAACCTGAAAGACTCGTGATAGCAACCATGAGAACCGCAAGTCCAATAACTATTTTTCGCCTCATTGAAAAATCCTCCTTTGAATAGAATGAATACAAGTGCTCTGAGTCTATAACAACCACGGTTAAATGTAAATAGGTTTAAGCAAGTATGTTTAAGCAAGTATTTTGGTTCCGACTATGAAGCGATAAAGAGCAAGAAGAACATTGGGGTCTGGTCTTGAAATATAAGAAACTGCCTTTTCAAGACGCGACCTCAATTCCACGCAGGATGCACTATGCCCCACTGATCTGCCGGCATACCCTACACCGGAATTTCCAGCAGTATCTTCGCGTAATCAACGTGCGGAACAACCCGTTTCTTGTCCGCTTCCGTCTTTTCGAGCGTGACCAGCCCTACTTCGGAAAGCATTTTCAGGTCCTGGTTGACATTCTTCAAATCCCGCTTCAACATCTTCGCCAGTTCATACACAGAGCCCGGCTTGCGTTCACGAATCGTCTTCAGGACCAAAAGCCTGTTATTGGTAAGGACCGCCTGCATGGTGTCGATAGTGTCGAAGTAAATGCCCTCCTCTTTCCTCACTTTCTTCCCGGATGAGATCTTTTCCCAGGCTTCGGAAAAATCCTTTAGACTTTCCGCCAGCCCTTTGATGCCTATGTCGCTCTTCTTCACGTTCATAATTCACCTCGCCGCGCCATGTCCACATCCCTTACAAAATCTTCGATCAGGGCATCCACGTCACTGAACTGATACAACTTTGGCGACATTGTTTCTAACTGTGCTTCCCACCCGCGATTCCGTTGATGCAAACGAATGTTTTCGATATTCAGAATCTGTGCGTCCACATTCATTGCAGTACATTGCAACTGCAACTCCGCGGAAAGAAAAAGCCGGTCAAAAATGAATTAACTCATTTTCAGCCGGCCTTGCGGTATTCTCTCGATGACAGTCTCTACTGTTACGCATACATGCGCTTTTCCTTGAAGCGGGACAAGGGCGATGCCTCCTTCATGCAAATCCTCCGGCTCCGCTCGTCATCCCGCCTGTTCTTCACCCTCAATATCCGCCAGCATTTTTATAAACCTGGGTTTCAACGGCGGAAGCTCGCTGGTTGCCACCTGCCATACGATCTCCAAATCGATGCCGAAATACTCATGGATCAGTTTGTCTCTCATCCCGGCCATCTTTTTCCAGGGAATGTCGGGAAAACGGTCTCTCAGCGTTTGAGGAATGTTCTTCGCAGCTTCGCCGATGACCTCGATGCTCCGGATAACGGCGTTTATCGTTTTCTTATCGCCCAAGAAAGTATCATAGGACATGCCGTGCACGAATTCGCTTGATTCGGTTATGGATTCGACGATGTCCTGAATATAATCGCCGTATTCCTTCTTGGATGTCATAGGCTAACGAGTTCCTGAAGGATGTGTTTGCCGATTCGGGGTTTGAGTGCCTTTTTCGAAACCAAGTCGACTTTGACGCCGAGCAAACCAGCCAGGTATTCTTCGAGATCGAGAAAAGCGAAGAAACCGACAGGTTCGGAAAACTCCACGAGAATATCGATGTCGCTTCCATCCTTCTGCTCGCCTCTTACGTATGATCCGAAGACACCGATTGTTTTGACCTTGAATCGGTCCGAGAGAAACAATTTATGCTGATGAAGGGCGCTCTTGATTTCCGGCAGGGTTATCATTTATCACTCCATGTGGGAGGTCCGCTTGAGCTGGTCCTGCGGTGGGCGTTTTTCTATTTCTCTTTCGAGCTTGTCTATGGTAACAATTTTAGGCATTACACACTCCAAATAAGAAAGATTACTATAAACCCCTTGAAAAGGCAAGGCAAAAGAAGGTCCTGTCAAAAGAAGGTCCGGTCAATGCTGAAATCATCGGTTCCCATGAATTGGTATGTTCGAATATTTATTCTTCCGCAAAGTAATCCGAGTTCACCCTCCTTATTTCACCCTCCTCGTGATGTCTGTTTCCCTTGCTGTTCGTCCCAGTGTGCAAACGGTACGCCGTTTCTGCTCGGAAAGCCCCCCGCCCTGATCGCCCGAGGCGCGACTCGCCTCGTCTTTTAAATTTTCTCCAACGCCTGCTTCAGGTCCGCGATCAGGTCGTCCACATCCTCCAGGCCGAGCGCCAGTCGCACCAGGTTGTCCTCCATCCCGATCTTCTTGCGGAAGTCTTCGGGGTAGTCGAAGAACGACATCATCCACATCTGGGTCACCAGGCTTTCGCTGCCGCCGAGGCTGGGGGTGATCAGGAACAGTTCGAGCGAGTCGATGAACTTCCGGGTCTTCGCGTCGTTGCCCCGGAGCAGGAACGTGACCACGCTGCCGAAGCCTTTCATCTGCGCCTTAGCGATCTTCCGGTCCGGGTGGGAATTCAGGCCGGGGTACCAGACCTTTTCGATTTTCGGATGCGCTTCGAGCATCCGCGCGACGGCCAATCCCGCCTCGTTGTGGTGTTTCATCCGGAGGCCGAAGGTCTTGAGTCCCCGTTCCAGCAGGAAGCAGGTGAGCGGACCTGGCACGGCGCCGATCATGCGCTGCATGCGGTAGACGTCGTTCATGAGCTTGTCCGAGCCGAGAGCGACGCCGGCCAGGAGGTCGTTATGGCCTCCCTGATACTTGGTGGACGAGTGGACCACGACATCGACGCCCATATCAAGCGGCTTGATGTTGTACGGCGTGGCCAGCGTTGCGTCGATGATGGTCAAGACCTTGTGTTTCTTCGCGACCTTCACCACCGCGGGGAGGTCCAGGCAGCGCAGGTACGGGTTCGTGGGCGATTCCGTGAAGATGATGTTCGTGTTGGGCCTGATCGCCTTCTCAATGGCTTTCGCGGTCGGATCTACCAGAGATACCTGGATGCCGAACTCGGCCAGCAGGTTCGAGGCGAAGTCGCGCGTCTGACGATAACAGTCGCTCGTGAAGATGATGTGGCCGTCGCGGCGCATGAAGGTCATGAGGGTGAGGATCACGGCGGACATGCCGCTGGAGAACAGCACCGCGCGCTCGGCGCCCTCGATGGCGGCAAGCTTCCGTTCGCACTCGGTTTGGGTCGGGTTGCCGTAGCGGCCGTACTCGTGCTCGCGCAGGAGTTTGCCTTCGCTCTTTGCCTTCATGAAGTCGTAGACTTCCTGGGTGTTATTAAAATAGTAGTTCGAGGTATGCACGATCGGCGTGGAGACCGCGAAGTGGGCATGATGAACACGGTCCAGGCCGTGGATGCCGAGGGTGGCCGGCTTCCATTTTTTGGGATCGGACGGTTTCTTAGACATTCTGTTCTCTCCTCTTTTTCAATGCGTTCGTGAGCGCTTCCTTGACCGCGCCCACATTCGCAGACACTTCAATGGGTTTGTTCGCGTACTGGCTGGGGAAGCCAAGCTTCCCTTCGTGATAATTGATCTTGAAGTCGGTGAACTTGAGCCCGTGGGCCGTGGAGATGACCACCACATGCTCGGACTTGTCGATCTTGCCGGCCTTGATCAGCTTTATCATCGCGGCCAGGGCAACGCCGGTGTGCGGGCAGTTGAACATGCCGGTCCGGTCGCCCAGCGCGGCGGCATCGGACAGCTCCTGCTCCGTGGCGTCCATGACGATGCCGTCGAACTGCTTGAGCGTCCGGATCGCCTTCTCGATGCTCACCGGGTCGCCGATCTGGATCGCGCTTGCCAGCGTCTTCCCGGCCTCCATGGGTTCGAAGGAAGCGAAGTTCTTCATATAGGAACGATAGAGCGGATTGGCGCGTTCCGCCTGGGCGACCACGATCCTCGGCAGCTTGGTGATCAGCCCGAGGTCGCGCATCATGAGCAGTCCGCTGCCGAGGGCCGAGACATTCCCCAGGTTCCCGCCGGGAATGACGATCACGTCGGGGACCTCCCAGTCGAACTGCTGGACGATCTCGATGCCCACGGTCTTCTGACCCTCGATCCTGAGCGAGTTCATGGAATTGGCCAGGTAGATCGTCTCGTCCTTCGTTATCTCCCGCACCACGCGCATGCAGCCGTCGAAGTCCGTGTCCAGCGACAGGACCAGGGCGCCGTTGGCGATCGGTTGGACGAGCTGGGCCATGGATATCTTGCCCTTGGGAAGAAGCACGATGGACTGGATTCCGGCGGCGGCGCAGTAGACCGCAAGCGCGGCGGATGTGTCTCCGGTCGAGGCGCAGGCCACGGCCTGGATAGGAGCGCCCTCGCTGATCATCTGCTTGACCTGCGACACGAGCACGGTCATGCCGAGGTCCTTGAACGATCCGCTGTGGGAGTTGCCGCAGAGCTTGAGCCAGAGGTTGTCCACGCCGATGATCTTGCCGAACCGCTCTGCCCAGAACAGGTTGGAGCCGCCTTCGTAGAGCGAGACGATGTTCTCATCGGCGATCTGCGGCAGGACCCATTCCTTCTTGCCCCAGATGCCCGAGCCGTAGGGCCACTGGGTGGACTTGTAGCGGTCCTCGAAGATCTTCATCCACGCCTTGGCGCTCCGGTGGGCAAGGGCCTGCATGTCGTGCTTTACTTCCAGCAGTGAATCGCAGGTCTTGCAGCGGTAGACGATCTTGTTGAGCGGATACTGCTCATTGCATTTTTCATTGATGCATTGGAACCAGGCTCGATATGACATGGGCTTCACCCCCGGTTATTCTGATGCATTTGCAAAAGCCTGCTGCGAACGGCTGCCCGTAAGGCGGTCTCATCAGAAAAACACGCGCTTCTCAGGCACCGTGAACTATAGCACACTGCCCGGCCTGGAATCAATGCAAAATTGGCGAGCATGGATCGTTTACGTGTGCATCTGTTTTTTTGGGCAGCTCATCGCTCGGCCGCGCAGCATGCAGGGCTATATACAGTATCTCCACCCTGGTATGCAGGTCTCGCAGCACTCCACCCTCGCCCTTTTAAAAGGGCGAGGCCGTGTCTGCCTGGTCTTGTTCTCGCAACTACGATTTGTGCAGCATTGCTATGCGCGTCTTTCGCTCAGAGCTACCCGGCGCAGGGGAAAGGCAGAATCAAAAAAGCTTTACCCAACACGAGTCCTTTTTTCTCGTTGCGCTTCATTGCGGTTTTTTGTATGATATTTATTCATCTCACCGGAAAGCGGGCTGTCATGAGGACGGCGCCGGGTAGACCTCGAATTCGCGCGTAAGGAGTACGGAATGGATCTTTGTCCCTGTGGTTCACAAGTTGCCTATGACGCGTGCTGTCGCCCGTTGATCAAGGGTGAGCTGCCGGCGCTGACCGCGGAGCAGCTTATGCGCTCCCGCTACAGCGCCTATGTCAAGCAAGAGATCGATTATCTTCTCACCTCTCTTCATCCTGAACACCGGTCGGGCTATGACGAGCAAAGCAGCCGCGCCTGGGCTGCCAGCACGGTATGGCATGGGATCACAATCGTTCAGACGACTGCCGGCGGACCGGAAGACAGCGAGGGCCAGGTGGAATTTGTGGTGTCCTATTCCGAGAAGGGGAATAGGCAGGAACATCACGAGCTCTCCCGGTTCAAAAAGGAACAGGGGGCCTGGTACTTTACAACGGGAAAGACCATGCCGAAACCGTCCATCCGCGTTGCCCCCAAGATCGGCCGCAACGATCCCTGCTCATGCGGGAGCGGCAAAAAATTCAAGAAGTGCTGCGGCGCGCAGGCCGGCTGAAAAACAGGCTTGGCGGCCCGTTTTGCTCCCGTTCGACCAGAAGGAAATACGATGACACAAAAAAAAGATCCCAAACAGATCATGCAGGAGTTCCATACATGCCAGAACCGCCAGTTCATGGCGATAGCGGCAGCGCTCTTTTCCGTTCTTCTGTGCGCAGTGGTCTATAAGCGCCCCGATCTCTTCGGAGCATTTTCAAAAGTCACCCTCTTCGGGGCCCAGGCTGTTATTATCGGCTCGTACATCGGCTTTACCTCCCAGAACTGGAAATGCCCCTCCTGCGGGAAATACCTGGGCACCGATATCAATCGACATGTCTGTAAAAAGTGCGGAGCGAGACTGCAATAACAGGATCTCACAGGAGTTAATGGATGCCGGTTGCAGTTTGCGGTGATGTGTACTTCCTGTATTTGTGGTAGTTGCCAGTCTTAGCAATATTATATTTTGCTGATTTATCGTTCAATCATTCATACCCCACTCCATCTACGGAAACATTCTCCTTGACTTCATGCATCCTATGGGATACAATTAATTTGTGATCGAAATTCGTAAGACAGAGGTCTTCGAACGATGGCTTATGGGGTTTCGTGATCAACGGGCTGTTGCCAGAATTAACACGCGGCTTCGGCGTATGATGCTGGGGAACCCTGGAGACGTGTCGCCTCTGAGAGAGGGCATTTCAGAGCTGCGAATCGATTACGGTCCTGGCTACAGGGTTTATTTCGTACATCGCGGCCGGGAAGTAGTAATCCTGCTTGCGGGTGGCGATAAGCGCACGCAGACGCGGGATATTGAAAAAGCGATTGAAATGGCGCGGATGCTGTAATTAGGAGGGCACCATGAAAAAAGGAAAGCTCAAAACAACGAAATGGGACGTAGTGGATTACCTCAAGACGGACGAAGACATGGCGAATTATCTTGAAGCCGCCATTGAGGACAGTGACCCCGCCCTGATTTCTGCGGCACTTGGTGACATCGCGAGAGCAAAGGGCATGTCTCAGGTTGCCCGTAAAGCCGGACTCGGCCGCGAAAGTCTTTACAAGGCTCTCTCTCCGAACGGCAATCCTGAGTTTGCCACAATACTCAAGGTTGTGAAGGCGCTCGGTTTGCGTCTGCATGCTACAACTTCGTAAGGTATAAAATCATTTACATGAATCCTATCTGCATAATAGACGACGAATCTTCCATCTGTTCCACCGTTGCGAACATTCTGAAGGACGAGGGGCATCAGGTCATCTCATTTCCGGATGCTGAGAGCTTCTGGCAGAAGCTCGATACGCTCGAGCCCTCTCTTGTCCTGCTGGATATCTGGCTTCCCGGCATCGACGGTATGCAGCTCCTGAAACGCCTGCATGACCGGTTCCCCGCGCTCCCCGTCATCATGATGAGCGGACATGCCGGGATCGAGACGGCGGTTGCCGCCATAAAGGCCGGCGCCTATGATTTTTTGGAAAAACCGCTGCAGCTGGAGGTCTTGCTCGACAAGGTGGCGTCCGCCCTGAAGCATCGGCCTTCCGGAAGCAACGAGAGCCTGCCCTCGGATACGAGACTCGAGATCGTCAGCGCCGACCTTTCGATACCTCCCGGCGCGGTGGACGTGGTGGATTCCCCCGAACCTCAGCGCACCATCAGGGGGAATGTGGTCCTGAACGGCATCGGGCTCCTGAGCGGCCGGAACACCGGCGTCATTCTGAGCTCCCTCGGGACCAACGAAGGGATCATCTTTCAAACGCTTGACGGTCAGACCATCCGCGGACATATTACCTCACTTGAGGATTACTCCCAGTCCGTCTCATCGCAGACCTTCTCCGCCAACTCCACAACCCTGGACAACGGCAGGCGGCGGGTGCGCACCATTGAACATCTGATGGCGGCCCTTTCCATGTACGGCATAACCAACGTGCTCATAAAGGTTGACGAGGAGATACCGAACATAGACGGGTCCGCCAGGGATTTCTGCAACCTCATAGAAGAGGCAGGGATCGAGGAACAGTCTGCTCTCACCCGGGTTGCCGTCATCCGCAAGAAGATCGGCGTGGGAAACGAGGCGAAGCATGAAAAGCATCTCACGGCGGAGCCCTTTGAAGGGTTCGAGATATCGATGAGGGTTGACTACCCGCTGCCCATAGGTGAACAGATCCTCACGTTCAATCCTGAACGCGGGTCTTTCGCCAGGGAGATAGCCCCGGCCCGCTCCTTCAACACCTTTGAGAATATCGACATGGCCCAGAAGCTGGGAAAGGTCGGCGGCGGATATCTCAATTCCCACATCATCATGTACGACGGCAAGGTCATCAACACGGAACTCCGTTATCCCGACGAATTCGTGCGCCACAAGATATTGGACCTGATCGGAGACCTCAACCTTCTCGGCCTTCGCATCAGAGGACGCATTACCGCCAACATGACCTCCCACAGCTACAATCAGGCCCTGGTGCAGCGCTTGTACCAGGCTGTTCAGAGCAGCTCCGGTTCGCAGGCAGGGTAGAGCCCCTGCCTTAGGCATGCTGGGGCAGGTTGTGCGAAATCCGACAAGGTAAACGCTGCCGGGTTGCCCCGCGCCGATCGCTTCGCCCCGCGATTCGTGCGTATATTACATTCATAACGCTGCCAACAAAAATCTTGACAGGGGAAAACAGTTCCACTATATTCACCTTATGTATACCCCTCCCGTGGTCATCCTTAAAGCTGGTCACATTGCAGCATGGCAGCGCATCGCCGTGGCCGAGGGGGGATTCTATTAGTTTTTTATTGCATAAATAGAATGCCAGGAAACCCAAGGGCCACGGAAAATCGATTCCGTGGCTTTTTTATTCGCTTAGGCGCTTACGCCTATAACATCGACAAAAGATTGTCGATGTTTGGGTTTTTTATGTTTTCATTGAGTTGTAGGGCAACCCTTCAGGGTTGCGGCTTTTCGGTATCAGCAAGGCTGAAGCCTTGCCCTACAAAAACGTTAAATTCGAACTGCCCCGAAG